>JAITLI010000045.1 GCA_031277975.1 Azoarcus sp. | reverse complement strand
AGGCTGTGGATTGGTGGGCAACCGGCTGCGCCGGTTCCCGCCTTTGCGCTGCGCGCAATCCTGTGGATGGCCCGTGGAAAACGCTGCGCGTTTCCCACCGCCCACCCACAGGCCGGCGGTTGCCCACAAGCTCCGCAGCCTGTCATCATTATTCATGTTCATGGGGGGAAGATACAAGGGGAATTCATCGCAAGAACACGTCATTGCAAGGCGCGCGGCGATGTGGTAATCCATGCGGGGTGAGGCGGTGCCGATCTGATCCTTGAGCCCCGCCCCCTGATCCGTACTTGGCGTAAAGGAATTCCGGAGCGCTTCCCGGGCGCTCATCCATACTTTCTCCACTTCGCCAGCGGGCCGCCGTGTCCCGGATGCCGTCATGCACAGATTCGAAGAATTCCAGGTTCTCGTCATCGCCAGCGCCGCGAAGCTGCGCGCGCAATTGCACGCCATGCTGCCGGCGTTCGGATTCGCTGTCACGCATTTCGCCATCAGCGCGCGCACCGCCCTGCGTCACTTGCGGGCGCGGCGCTATGAATTGATCTTGTGCGATTACGCGCTGGAAGGCGGGCAGGATGGTCAGCGTTTACTCGAAGATTTGCGCCAGCACGAAATCATCGCCCGCGAGACCTTGTTCGTGATGATTACCGGCGAGCGCAATTATGAATGCGTGCTCGGCGCCGCCGAACTTTTACCCGATGACTATATTCTCACGCCGCTCGTGGCCGGCGCGTTGCGCGAGCGCCTGATGCGGATCGCGGACAGACGCGAGGCGTTCCTGCCCGCGTGGCGGTTGTCCGCCGCCGGCGACTGGCTTGGCGCCATCGACTATTGTCTGCGGGCGCAGGGCGAGTATCCGCATTATCTCGTCGATTTCCACCGTCTCGAAGCCGAGCTTTACATCGCCGCCGGGCAGGTCGACGAGGCCGGGGAAATTTACCGTCAGATCATTGCCGCGCAACGCATCCCTTGGGCGCGGCTGGGGCTGGCCCGCTGCCTCGCGCTCAAGAAAGAGCATGCCGAAGCCGATGCCCTGCTCGCCGGACTCATCGCTGAGCACACGCATTTTATGGCGGCCTACGATCTGCTTGCCCGTGTGCGCGCCGCCAGCGGCCAAGACCGGGAGGCGTGCGAGATCCTGTGCGCCGCCATCGAACGTTCGCCCTATCGCCTCGAACGCCAGCGCCAGCTTGGCGAACTGGCGATGGAAGCCGGGGAGGCCGCCACCGCCGAGACGGCGCTGGCCGAAGTCGTCCGGCAAAGCGCGCATTCCGGTTTCCGCAACCCGGAAGATCATGTCCGCCTGGTGCGGGCGCAGCTTGCGCAAGGCAAGGCCGACGCCGCCCGCGCCACGATCGGCGATCTCGAACGCAACCCCGGCAGCCCGCCCGGAACCGCGCTGTGTACGGCATTGGCCAGCGCCATGTTGCACGCTCATACCGGCGACACGGCGCAGGCGCGCGCCAGTATCGCGGCCGCGGCAAAACTCACCGCCGCCGGCGTAGCGGCGTTTTCGCCCAGGCTGGCCCGCGAGATGGTCAGGATTTGTTTCGATCAGGGGCTGGAGGAGATGGGCAGCGAGATGGCGGCGAATATTCTGCGCGCCACGAGCGACGAGCAGACCATGCTGGCGCTGCGCGAAATGCTGCGCACGCGCGGTCTTGGGCCGCTGTCGAAAAAGATCGAGCAAAACATCCAGGAAGAAGTCCGCCGCCTCATCATGGCCGGGGCCGAAAAGGCGCGCATCGGCGATTACGGCGGCGCGGTGGCGGCGATGACACAGGCCGTGCGCCAAATGCCGGGGCACCCCGTCGTGTTGTTCAATGCCGCGCTCGCCTTGCTGCGCCATATCGAGCACCGCGGCTGGAACGACGCTCTCGCCCATCAGGCGCGCGCCCTGATCGAGCGCGCCCGCGCCCTCGACCCGGCCAGCGGGCGGCTGGCCATGCTGGCCGAATTCATGCATCTCCTGATCGAGCGCGACGGCATTGCCGTCCATGAGGCACCTCCCGCGCGCCGCCGCGCGCGCCTGAACCGGAGCCGCGCTGTCCAGGCGGAGAAGGACGTCCGCGCCCGCAAGTCATGATTCTCCAGAAGGGCGGCGAAGCGGGCGCGGCAAGCCTGCTCACGCCGCCGGATGCGGCGCGAACCACGCGAGCCGTGCGTGGAGCGCGACTACTTCTCCCACGATGACGAGCGCTGGCGGACGGATGCCGGATGCGCGCACGCGCCGCGGTAATGCCGATAATGCGGCGGTCACGATTCTTTGCCGCGCTGTCGTGCCGCGTTCGATCACGCCCGCCGGGGTATGTGGCGGCAGGCCATGGGCGATGAGCGCGCGGCAGATTTCTTCCAGCCGGGAGATGCCCATGTACATCACCAGTGTCTGTCCAGGACGCGCGAGCATCGGCCAGTCGAGGTCAAGGTCGCCGTTCTTGCGAAAACCCGTGGCGAAGATCACCGCCCGCGCATGATCGCGGTGGGTGAGCGGAATGCCGGCGTAGGCGGCGATCCCGGCGGCGGCAGTGACGCCGGGCACGGCCTCGACAGTGACGCCCGCTTCGGCCAGCGCTTCCATCTCCTCGCCGCCCCGCCCGAAAATGAAGGGGTCGCCTCCTTTCAGTCGCACGACTTTGCGCCCTTCCCGCGCCAGGGCGATCAGCAGGCGGTTGATTTCTTCCTGCGGCAGGCTGTGGTCGGCGGCTTTCTTGCCCACATAGAAACGCGCGGCATCCACCGGGGCCAAGGCGACGATGTCCGGGGAGACGAGATTGTCATAGAGCACCGCGTCGGCTTCCCGCAGCAGGCGCGCGCCCCGCAGGGTCAGCAGTTCGGGGTCGCCGGGGCCGGCGCCCACCAGATAGACGCATCCCGGCAAGGGGCCGGGACGCGGCGGGGCGGTATGCGGCCACTTTTCCGCCCCTTCGGGGCGTCCTCCCCCACTAGGCGTCCGACCGTCTCCCGCCGCGGCGTGCCCTCTTCCGCCGTCCCCGACCCGGCGGCTCAATCCATCCCCCATTTCTGCAACCTGTAACGCAGTTGCCGCAAGGTCATGCCCAGATTGCGCGCCGCCGCCGAGCGGTTCCAGCGGGTTTCATCGAGTGCTTTCAGTACTTGCGCGCGCTCGTCGTCGGAGACCTCGCCGATGTCGCCGCCCGCGCCGTCACTGTCTTCTTCCGCTTCCGCCTGCGGCGTCATGAGGCGCACGCCGCCCGCCGCGCCCAAGCCGAGATCGTCCACGCCGATTACCTCGCCTTCGCACAGCGCGCAGGCGCGTTCGAGCAGGTTTTCCAGTTCACGCACGTTGCCGGGGAAAGTGTAATGGCACAGGGCTTCCCCTGCCGCGGGCGAGAGCGCGCGCATGGGGCCGCCATCGCGTTCGCCTAGGCGCGCAAGCACATACGCGGCGAGTTCGGGGATGTCTTCCAGCCTTTCGCGCAACGGCGGCGCGTGCAAAGTGATGACATTGATGCGGAAAAACAGATCTTGGCGGAAGCGGTTTTCCGCCACCAACCGGGCAAGATCGCGGTGCGAAGCCGAAAGAATGCGCACATCGACCGCCTGTTCGGCCTGTGCGCCGACCGGGCGCACGGCGCGTTCCTGGATGGCGCGCAGCAGTTTCACTTGCATGGCGAGCGGCAGATCGGCGACTTCGTCAAGGAAAAGGGTGCCGCCATGGGCGGCCTGGAAAAGCCCGTCCTTGTCGGCCTTCGCCTCGTTGAAGCTGCCTTTGCGGTAGCCGAAGAATTCGCTCTCCATCAATTCGGACGGAATCGCGCCGCAATTGACGGGCACGAAAGGCGCAGCGGCGCGCGCGCCGAGGCCATGGATCAGGCGGGCAATGACTTCCTTGCCGGTGCCCGATTCGCCATGGATGAATACCGGCGCCTGGCTGCGGGCAAGCTTTTCGATCTGGGCGCGCAGATGTGTCATTGCTTCCGAATGCCCGAGCAGGCGGCGCCCGTCCACGCTTATTTCATTTTTGCCCGCATTTCTCGCCGCTCCGGGCGCCGGGGCGGGCGCGGCCAGTTTGAGAGCGGCTTGCACCAGCCCGCGCAGTACCTGAAGCTCGATCGGCTTGGTGACGAAATCGAAGGCGCCGAGCTTGAGAGCGCGGATCGCGCTCTCGATGCTGCCAAAGGCGGTAATGACCGCTACCGGCAGGCTGGGGCAATGATGCTGGATGTATTCGACCAGTTCCAGCCCGTCGCCATCGGGCAAGCGCATGTCGGTCAGGCACAGGCGGTAGCGGGTGCGCTCGATCCGCGCGCGCGCCTCGGCGAGCGATCCGGCGGTATCCGCGGCCAGGCCCATGCGCAGCAGCGACAGTTCCAGCAATTCGCGGATGTCTTCTTCATCGTCGACGACAAGCACGTCGTTGTCGGAGGAAAACGCGCGGCGCTCGGGAGGACTCATGATGGCTTGTTCCGTCCGGTTAGTACGAAATGCGCGCCGGGGTCTCGCGGATCGTTGTCCATCAATTCGAGGGTAATCCCGTTGGTCTCGGCCAGTTCGCGGGCGATGTACAGCCCCAGTCCGGTACCCTTGGCATGCGAGGTGAAAAACGGCTCGAAGAGATGGGCGCGCGCCTGTTCATCAATCCCCGGCCCATCGTCCTTGACGTGCAGTTGCACCCAACCCTCGCCCACATCCCCGGCGCTGACCTTCACCGCGCCGGGCTTGCCGCTGCAATAGCGACGGGCGTTGACGAGCAGGTTATCGAGAATCTGGTGCAGATGGGTGCGGTCGATGCCCAAGGTCAACGCCGGATCGATGCCGGCGGTGAATATCGCCCGTTCGTTCTCGCCGCGCAGGGACGACAACTCATCGAAAAGATCGACCACGAACCCGGCGAGCGGCAACGCCTCGGGCTGCACCGCATCCCGCCGCCCGAGGGCAAGCACGTCGCGGATCATATGCTCGATGCGTAGGGCGTTACTATTGATGATGCGCGCCAGCCGCGCCTGTGTCTCGCTGCGTTTTTCTTCGCGCAACAATTCGGCGGCCTGCGTCACAGCCGAGAGCGGATTGCGAATCTCGTGCGCCATGCTGGCGGTCAGCCGCCCGAGCGAAGCAAGCTTGAGCTGCTGCATGCGGCGCTGGATATCCTCCAGATCGGTCAGGTAAATCAGCATGCCCCGCTCGGCCCCGCCGGCCCCGGCCACCACCCGGCAGCGCAGCAACCGCCTGGCCTGCCCCAACTGCATCAGTTGTCCCACCTCGTCCGCGCCCGCGCGGCAGAATTCGGCGAGCGTCTGGTCGACGGCCATGATCGGACGCCCCTCGATACTGGATTGCCCCAGCAGCGTATACGCCGATGGATTGGCCTGCCGCACGACGCCATCCGCATCGAGCACGATGATGCCGTCGCGCATGTCGCGGATGATGTGGGCGTTGATCGCCTCCTGCTGGGCCAGCGCCTCGCCGCGCGCGGCGGCGAGACTGGCATTGATGCGCGCGCGATGCGCCAGCAGCCGCGCCACGATGGCGATGCCGAAAAAGGAAGCGCACGTGACGCCCACTTGGAAAAAATCGCCCGCCGCCTCGCCGCCCTTGCCGGAGAAATCGCGCCAGGCGTTCTCGCCCAGCAAGGCCAGCGTGGCCAGCGCCGCCATGAAGAGGACGCTGCGTCCTTCGGCCACCAGGCCGGAGCCGGCGAGCACGATCATCATCATCACCGGGATCCCGCTGCGGAACCCCCCGCTCGCCCACATGACGGTGCTCAGGAGCGCCACGTCGACGATCCCCTGGATCATCATCAGGCGGTTGAAACCGATGCGCTGCGCCGCGTCCGGAAAACCGAGGAGCAAGACAACGGAGACATACGCCGCCGCCGCGCCCCAGAACAAGCCCGGCATTTCGTGGCCCAGCCCCGCCTTGGAACCGGCGACGAGGAAAAACCCAGCAATGACGAGCCGGAACAGATTGAGATAGCGGAGCGCGCGCTGCCGTGCCAGATCGCTGCCCGCCCCCGGCGACGCCGTGTTCATTTGCCGCCCGCTTCTCCATGCGCGCGGCGGTGCTCGTCGCAGCAAAAAAACGCGCCCGCCGCGCACACGCCCTCGCTTTCGGGAACATGCACGCCGCAGAAAGCGCAGGCCCGCATGCGCTCGGCCTCGTTCCCGTCCGCCCGCCGGAAGCGTTCGCCGAAACGGAAAGCGCGCTCCGTCCGCCGCTCCCGCCCGCCGCCCGCCCTGTTCCCGCTGTCTCCCTCACCGCGCAGCCAGTAAAAGAAACCGAACAATCCACGCAAGACGATGCCTAGTATCCCGAAGCCGATGAGAAACAAAACGACAAGGAAGAGCACGACCAGTTTAAGCACGCAAAAACCCGCCACCGAACCGGGAACAAGAGATGGCGCAAGTCTATCACTGTCACCGCGCCCTGCCCGGCGCCTCCAGCACACAACCGCGCCGCCGGTCTTGCACGATGGTCAGCGCCACAAAACGGGAAGCGTCACTTGTGCGAAAGTCACGGCCTTGCGCGCGGCGCATCTGGCCGCGCCACGCGTAGAGCGCATTGACCGAAAGCCCTTCACGCGCGGCATACGCTTTCGTGCTCATCCCTTTCGCCCCGATGGCCGCCCAATGCCGGAATCAAACACAGGGTTGAGCAGGGCGGGAGGCATCCGGGTTGCACTCCGGAAGGCTGAACCGCGGCACTCCACCAAGTTTGACGGGCTTTGCCGTCCTACTTTGGACATGGGAGGGGCGAAGAACCGAAGCCGGCCCAGGCTCCGGCGACGCGGATCACGCCCCTGGCCGCCTTGACCCGGTTGCGTCCGGCTTCCTTGGCGCGATAGAGCGCGTCGTCGGCGGCCTTGACGAGCATGGGGATACCGTGCTCGTCGCCGCGCGGCGGGATGAGGCAGGCCGCGCCAACGCTGATCGTCACGACCGGGGCGACTGGCGAACGGGCATGTTTGATTCCCAATCCCTCGATGCTCGCGCGCATCACCTCCGCCACCGCCACCGCGCCTTCCGGTTCGGTCTCGGGCAGGATCGCGGTAAATTCCTCGCCGCCGTAACGCGCCACGAGGTCGTTCGGGCGCTGCGTCGCTTTTTCCAGGGTGTTGGCGACCAGCCGAAGACATTCGTCGCCTTTCTGGTGCCCGTAACAATCGTTGAAAGGCTTGAACAAATCGACATCAAGCACCAGCAGCGACAGCGGCAATCCCGAGCGCGAACAGCGCCGCCATTCGCGCAACAGGCTCTCGTCGAAGCAACGCCGGTTGGCGATGCCGGTCAGTCCGTCGACCGCGGACAGGCGCTGCAACTCGCGATTGGCGGTTTCGAGCTTGAGCGTCAGCACCCGCAACGATTCGCGCATCTGCGCCATCCGGCGCATGGCGTTGATCTTGGCCTGCAACACGATTTCAGAAACGGGCTTGATGAGGTAGTCGTCGCCGCCCACCTCGATCGCGCGCTGGAGATCGTTATCGTCGGCACGCGCGGTCAGGAAAATGATCGGCGTCCAGGCGCCGTCCTCTTCGAGCTGGCGAATGCGGTGCGCCACCTCGAAGCCGTCCATTCCCGGCATGATGATATCGAGCAGCACCAGATCGGGGCGCTCGCTCTTGAACATTTCCAGCCCCGTTTCGCCGCTGTGTGCGTGCAGGGCGTTCAATCCCATATTGATCAGCCAGCTGCACACCACGGCGGCGCTGGTAACAGTGTCTTCGATGACCAAAACTTTCATGGATAAAAATTCGCTTTTGCTGGTAGTAACGCCGAACAATTTTGCGTCATGTCGCAATCCTATCAAGTATTGTGGTACTGAATGTTTTCAAAATCACGGACAACGCAATTTGACGCACCGCGCAATGACCGATAGACTTTGTCACTTTTCGGCAGCCCAGATGACAAGGATCGGTTCCATCTCCGTACTGTCCTCAGCCCCGTCGATGCTGGCGTTCGTGCTCCTCATGGGCCTCTCCGGCGCGGGCGGCGCGGCGGCGCGTGGCACTTCCCCGCCGCCGATTCCCGTCATCGAGGCGAGTTTCGACCCGCCCGCAACCACGGCGCCCACGGCCGCCGTGCACGAGCCCGCCTCCCCCGCCACTGCGGTGACGTCCGAAATTCCGGTCTCCGAAGCCGCGCCCCCCGGCGACACGGTGGAAAACAGGGCGCCGGTTTCCGAAGCCCCCATCCCCAAAATCCCCATATCCGAAGCCCCGGTTTCCGAAGATCCCGCCCCCGAAGTCCCCGTCTCCGAAATTCCCATCCCCGTCCCCGATGTTTCGGCTTCCGGAGAGTCCGCCCTCGTCTCCGAAATCCCCCTCTCCGAAATTCCCTCCCTCGCGCCGCCCGCCGCCATCGACCGTGTTTCGGCAAGGGTGCTCACCCTCGATCTCACCAACAATCCCAACGATATCTGGGACCGCATCCGCCGGGGGTTCGGCATGCCCGACATCTCCAGCGACCGGGTGGTCGAACTGCAATTCTTTTACCTCAACCGGCCCGCCTATCTGGACAGGACGCTCAATCGCGGCGCGCGCTACCTCTATTACATCGTCGGCGAACTCGAACAGCGCGGGCTGCCGACCGAACTCGCCCTCCTGCCGATGGTCGAGAGCAGCTACAACCCGGTCGCCTATTCGCGCGCCCACGCTTCCGGCCTGTGGCAATTCATTCCCTCGACCGGGCGCAACTATAACCTCACCCAGAACCGCTGGATCGACGAACGCCGCGACGTCATCGCCTCCACCAACGCCGCGCTCGATTACTTGGAAAACATCTACGAGATGCACGGCGACTGGCAATTGGCGCTCGCCTCCTACAACTGGGGAGAAAACGCGGTCGCCCGCGCGCTGGAGCGTAACCGCGGCGCCGGCCTGCCCGCCGAATACAGCGCCCTCAACATGCCCGCCGAGACGCGCGACTATCTGCCCAAGCTCCAGGCGATCAAGAACATCATCGCCCGGCCCGAGCTTTTCCACATCGAACTTCCCTACGTCGCCAACGAACAAATCCTCTCCACTGTCGCCGCCCCGATCGGCATCGACCTCGCCACCGCCGCCCGGTACGCCGAACTGCCGCTCGAAGAATTCCTCGCCTTCAACCCCGGCTACAACCGCCCGGCCATCACCACCTCCGGCCAGACCCTGGTCGTGCCTTCCGACCGCGCCCCCCGTTTTGCCACCCGCCTCGACGAATTCAGCCGTTCCGGCAAGGGCTGGCGCAGCCACACGCTCGCCCGCGGCGAAAAGATCAACGACATCGCCAGCCGCTACGGCCTCACCGTGGGGCAACTATTGCAGATCAACGGCCTGCACGCGCGCAGCCGCCTCAGTCCCGGCTACAGCCTGCTCGTGCCCGGTCAGGGCACCAACCTCGGCGACGCGCTGGCCGTGGCCCAACTGCTGCCCGACAGCGCGCGCGCCGCTGCCCGCGCGGGCGTGCGCATCGAGCCGGAACGCAGCGCCCGCAAGGGACGAAACAGGGCCGGCGCGCGCGGCAAGGGCAAAACCTCGCGCGACAAAAAAACCGTGGCGAAGGGGAAAGGAAAAACGGGGAAAGGAAAAACAGCGGCGAAAGGCAAAGCGGACAGCAAGACGAAAACCGCCATGCTGACCAAGACCAAACCCGCCCCGCAGGCCAAGACCAAGGCCAAATCCGTCCCGGCGCGCAACACCCGGCGGCGCTGACCCACGCCTGACGGCTCCCTTGCTTTGCCAGCCCCACGCTGGGCGCAACGCCTCCCGCAACACGCGCGGCGGCGCGCGGGAATCCCCCAGATGCCCTCGTCATGGTATGTGCAAGCCGCCACCAGCAGGCGGCCAAAACCATCCATACCCGGCGTGATCCCTGATCTCCCTTATTTGCTGCGGGCGCGGGCGAAGGCCAGCGCCAGGGCGTTTTCGGCGGCGGGCGGGGGACGGGAGCCTGCGCGCGGGGCGGAGCGGCTTCCGGCGTTGCGGCGGGCTTCCGGAGCATGCGCGGCATCGGCGCGCCGGGGGCGGGCCTCGTCGGCCAAGCGCATGGTAAGCGCGATGCGCTTGCGCGGCAGATCGACTTCGAGCACTTTCACCTTCACCACCTGCCCGGCCTTGACCACGCTGTGCGGGTCCTTGACGTAACGGTCGGCCAGCGCCGAGATGTGGACGAGACCGTCCTGATGCACGCCGATGTCGACGAACGCGCCGAAGTTGGTGACGTTGGTGACGACGCCTTCGAGCAGCATGCCGGGTTCGAGGTCTGCGGGCGATTCGATGTCGGCGCGGAAAGCGGCGGTGCGAAATTCCGGGCGCGGGTCGCGGCCGGGTTTTTCCAGTTCGGCGAGGATGTCTTTCACCGTCGGCAGGCCGAAACGCTCGTCGGTGAAATCGGCGGCGGCGATGGTTTTCACGAAGGCGCCGTTGCCCATGAGTTCGCGCACATCCTTTTGCACTTTGGCGAGAATGCGCTCGACAACCGGATAAGCCTCCGGGTGGACGGCGGAGGCGTCGAGCGGATTGTCGCCGTTGGGGATGCGCAGGAAGCCCGCCGCCTGCTCGAACGTCCGGGGGCCGAGGCGCGGCAC
>JAITLI010000007.1 GCA_031277975.1 Azoarcus sp. | reverse complement strand
AGTTCGATGCCCTTGTAGATGATCTCGCCGATATTCTGGCTCTGGCTTTGCCCGGCATAGGGATGCGGCGGCGCGAGGCGCACCGATTCGATGGCGTCATCGACCTTGTTGTGGAAGATTCTTCATTGGTATCCTGCCGGGGTTCGACGAAACTCGTGGCATGGGTCTTCTGCCATTCGGTATGATTGTCGCGCCGCCAGTGCAGCGCGCCTTTGAGGGTGTGGCCGGCGATCGGGTCGTCGCCGAATTCGATGCTCGCACCATAGGCGTCGTCGTCGTAGTAACTCGTCCAGCTTTTGGTATCGAGCAAGACATTGGTAATTGCCAAGCGTAATGAGTTACATACCTTCCAGGGCATCCCCAAGCGCTGGATCGTCGAGCGCGGCTTCGCCTGGTTGGAGAAGAACAGGAGATTGTGGAAGAACCGCGAGCGCCTGCTCAACACCAGCTTGCAATTTATCCATTTAGCATTTTTGGTATTTTGTTTATAGCAAATTAACTTGATGTGGCTCATGTCGATCTGCATTTTTCCCATTACCTGAGCGCTACATGACGGAGGATATGCGCTTCCATTTGCCAATCTGCTCTAAAAGACTTTGAACAGGTTCTTAAAACCGCTGCGTACAATCCGGATTATTTGGCTACCGCCCTGCAATTACGCAAAATTTGATGCTCCGCCCCTGGCCTTGAGCCCTGGACATCACCGCGCACAGCGCGGTGACCACGATGTCCAGCAGATCGTGCGCCGTTCGCCCCACGACGCGCTTGCCCGGCAAGTCCGCGAACCGCTCAATCAATCCCTTTATTTTTACCTCTCCCATCGCTCACTCCCCAAAAAGGGGAATGAAACCCCAACTTCGGCAATCGCTACACGTATTTGCTGTATGTTGATGATTTTTTGATGATATTTCATGCTCTGGCTCTGTGATCAATACTCAGAAATGTTTGTCAGACAAGTTTATAGCCATACGGAATATGACGGTTATACAGGGCGGGTGAGGGGGTGGCCCGCAAGGCCGGGAAAGGGCTTCGTTCCATCCGGCGCGCGGCGGCCAATCGAATCCGCACTCCGCTCCCGCGCGTGCGCCATTCCCCCCGCCCGCCGTCCGGGCAAGTTATCATCAGCCCCTTGGCGGCCTGGCCGCACACATCCACCGGGGAATCATCACTTCACGACCATGGCGCACATTTTTTGCGTGGCCAATCAAAAAGGCGGGGTGGGCAAGACGACCACCAGCGTCAACCTTGCCGCCGCCCTGCATCAGGCGGGGCGGCGCACGCTGCTGGTCGATCTCGATCCACAGGGCAATGCGACCATGGGCAGCGGCATCGACAAGCGCACGCTCGCGCATTCGATCTATCACGTGCTGGTGGGGCTGGCCGGGCTGGAGACGACCCGCGTCGTCTCGCCGCCGGGCGGTTACGACATCCTGCCCGCCAACCGCGATCTGGCCGGGGCGGAGATCGAACTGGTCAATCTCGAACGGCGCGAGAAGCGCTTGCGCGAGGCATTGGCCGGGTGCGGGGGCGATTACGATTTCGTGCTCGTCGATTGCCCGCCTTCGCTGTCGCTCCTGACGCTCAACGGGTTGTGCGCGGCGCACGGGGTCATCATCCCGATGCAGTGCGAGTATTATGCGCTGGAGGGGCTTTCCGATCTGGTCAATTCGATCAAGAAAGTGCATGCCAATCTCAACCGCGACCTCAAGATCATCGGCTTGCTGCGAGTGATGTTCGATCCCCGCATCACCTTGCAGCAACAGGTTTCGGCCCAGCTCGAAAGCCATTTCGGCGACAAGGTGTTCCGCGCCGTGGTGCCGCGCAATGTCCGGCTGGCGGAAGCGCCCAGCCATGGCCTGCCGGGCGTGGTGTTCGACCGCGCTTCCCGCGGTGCGCAGGCATATCTCGCGTTCGCCGAAGAATTGATCGAACGGGGCAAGACGCTGTGACCGCAATGGAAGCACGAACAGCGCGAACGATGTTGAAAACGATATGACTCCACCCAGACCCAAGGGCCTCGGACGCGGGCTTGATGCGTTGCTGGCGGCCAACCGCGATGACGAGGCCGAGAAAGGCGAGCTGCAAACCCTGGCGCGCGAGTCCCTGCGCCCCGGCAAGTATCAGCCCCGTACCCGCATGGACCCCGGTTCGCTCGAAGAATTGGCGGCTTCGATCAAGGCGCAGGGGATCATGCAGCCCATCCTGGTGCGTCCGCTGGGCGGGAGTGAGTACGAAATCATCGCCGGCGAGCGGCGCTGGCGGGCGGCGGCCATCGCCGGGCTGGACGAAGTGCCCTGCTTGGTGCGCGAGATTCCCGACGAGGCGGCGCTGGCGATGTCGCTCATCGAGAATATCCAACGCGAGAATCTCAATCCGCTCGAAGAAGCTGGCGGCATTCAACGCCTGATCGACGAATTCGGCATGACGCACCAGCAGGCCGCCGATGCGGTGGGGCGCTCGCGTCCGGCGGCGAGCAATTTGCTCCGGCTGCTCAATCTCGTCCAGCCGGTGCAGGAACTGCTGATCGCGGGCGACATCGACATGGGGCATGCGCGCGCCCTGCTGCCGCTCGACGGCGCCAGCCAGATCCGGATCGCCAATCTGGTGGCGGCGAAGCAGCTTTCGGTGCGCGAGGCGGAAAGGCTGGCGCGGCAAGTCCTGGAGCCGCGTTCGCTGAAAGCCGTGCCGGTTCCGGATCGTGATCTATTGCGCCTGGAAGAAGAAATCGCCGATACGATCGGCGCGACGGTCAGGATCAAGGCGAACAAAAAAGGCGCGGGCGAGGTGGTGATCCGCTTCGCCAGTCTGGAACAACTCGATGGTCTGCTCGGGCGCCTGCGCTGAAAAGGCGCGCGGCGCGATTCCGTATGCGTATTCTGTTTTGTCATGTTGCGGAGCGGATTGACTTGCCGGGGGCGTCTCCCCTAGGATGTGCGGCGTTTTCGGCGGTCGCGGCATCGAATGGCGCGCCGGCGGCGCGGAGAGGGAATGCGTAAGGCAGTCTTGCTGCAACTGGGAGCGACGCTTCTGGCGGCGGCGGTCGCGGCCATCTTCCTGGGGGTGCGCGGGGCGTTGTCTGCGGCGTGCGGGGGGTTGGCCTATGCGGTGCCGAGCGGGTTTTTCGCGTGGCGGCTTGCAGTGACAGCATTGCGCGAAGGACGTGCTACAGTAGCAGCCTTTGTTGCGGGCGAGCTGGTCAAGCTTGCCTCGACCGTGGGGCTGCTCGCGCTGACGGCGATGCTGTATGGGAACGTCCATTGGGGTGCGTTCCTGGCCGGGCTGGCGCTGGCATTGAAAGCGAGTTTGTTTGCATTTTTGGTGAAGACCTGAACATGGCTACTGAGCACGCGGCACAAGCCCCAAGCGCGGGTGAATACATCGTCCACCACCTGACCCACCTCAACAACACCGGTGAAAGGCAGGCGAACGTCGTCGATTGGTCGATCGTCAATTACGACACGTTGTTCTATTCCCTCGGGCTTGGCATCCTGACCGTGTTCCTGCTGTGGCTGGCGGCGCGCAAGGCTACTTCCGGCGTGCCGGGACGTTTCCAGGGCGGCGTCGAGATGCTCGTCGAAATGGTCGCCGACCAGGCCAAGGGCATCATCCACAGCGCCGAATCGCGCCGTTTCGTCGCGCCGCTGGCGCTGACCGTGTTCGTGTGGATTTTCTTCATGAACGCGATGGATTTGCTGCCGGTCGACCTGCTGCCGACGCTCTGGCAACAGGCGACGCACAATCCGCACGCCTACATGCGCGTGGTGCCGACCGCCGACCTTTCGGCCACGCTCGGCATGTCCATCGGCGTGTTGCTGCTCTGCGTGTATTACAACATCAAGATCAAGGGCGCGGCGGGCTGGGCGCACGAACTCTTCACCGCGCCGTTCGGCGCGCACCCGGCGCTGTGGCCGGTGAATTTCCTCATGCAGATCATCGAATTCCTGGCCAAGACCATCTCGCACGGCATGCGGCTGTTCGGCAACATGTACGCGGGCGAACTGGTGTTCATGCTCATCGCGCTGATGGGCGGGGCGTGGGCGGTTTCCACCTCCGGCGTCCTGCTGGCCATCGGTCATGTCCTGGCCGGTACCGCATGGGCCATTTTCCATATCCTTATCATCCTGCTCCAGGCCTTCATCTTCATGATGCTGACTCTTGTCTATATCGGTCAGGCGCACGAAGAGCACTGACCCCGGTGTTGTCGTCGCGGGATTTGTCCCGCTGGTTTCATCCTTGTTTCAACCTCAACTGTATCCGCTTTAAGGAGTTGTCATGGAAAACATTCTTGGTTTCGTTGCTCTGGCCGCCGGTCTCATCATCGGTCTCGGCGCTGTCGGAGCTTGTATCGGCATCGGCATCATGGGGTCGAAATATCTCGAAGCCTCCGCGCGCCAGCCTGAACTGATGAACGCCTTGCAAACCAAGATGTTCCTGCTGGCCGGTCTGATCGACGCCGCCTTCCTGATCGGCGTCGGCATCGCGATGATGTTCGCCTTCGCCAACCCGTTCCAGTTGTGACCGGTTCGCGTTCCTCTAACCGTCATTGAGGACAAGAACAGTGAATCTGACTGCCACCTTGTTTTTGCAACTCATCGTCTTCCTCATCCTTGGGGGATTCACGATGAAGTACGTGTGGCCGCCCATTGTGAAAGCCTTGGACGAACGCGCGAAAAAGATTGCCGATGGGCTGGCGGCGGCGGACAAGGCAAAGTCCGATCTGGCCCTGGCCGACAGGAAAGCCGTGGAAGAATTGCGCGCGGCCCGCGAAAAGGCGGGTGAAATACGCGCCAATGCCGAACGGCAGGCCAGCGAGAAGATCGACGATGCCCGCGCCGAAGCCGCGCACATCATCGCCCAGGCGCGGGAAGCCGCGCAGGCCGAGGCGGGCGTGGCCGCGCAACGCGCCAGGGAAGCCCTGCGCGACCAGGTCGCCTTGCTGGCGGTCGCCGGCGCCGAGAAGATCCTGCGCCGCGAGATCAACCAAAAAGTGCATACCGATCTGCTTGCCAACCTGAAACAGGAACTGCAATAAGCCATGGCCGAGAATGTCACCATTGCGCGTCCTTACGCCGATGCCGCTTTCGAACTGGCGCGCGGAGCCGGCGCGCTGGGGCCATGGTCGGAAGCGCTGGACCGGCTCGCCATCGTGATGGCCGATCCCGCCATGCTGGCGTGCGTCACCGATCCCAAGCTATCCGCCGAACGCCTCTGCGAGCTGGTGCTGGAAGTGGCGGGGGAGTTGTCCGCCGAACAGCGGAACTTCGTGCGCGTCCTCGTCGATAACGAACGCCTGCATGTGCTTCCGGAAATCCGCGACCTGTTCGCCGTCCTGAAAAACGCGCACGAAGGCGTGCTGGAGGCAAAAATCACTTCTGCTTTCCCGCTCGACGATGCCTCGCTGGCCTCGCTCAAGGCCGATCTCGAAGCCCGCTTCAAGGCTCGCATCAATACGGCTGTCGCCGTCGATCCCGAACTCATCGGCGGGGTACGCATCGCCATCGGCGACGAAGTCATCGACGCCTCGGTTCGCGGCAAGCTTGCGAGCATGGCCGCCACGCTCAAGAATTAGGAGTTATCGCAATGCAACTCAACCCCTCTGAAATCAGCGACCTGATCAAGAGCCGGATCCAGAACCTGCAACTCGCCGCGACCTCGCGCAACGAAGGCACGGTGGTATCCGTCACCGACGGCATCTGCCGCATCCATGGCCTGGCGGACGCGATGCAGGGCGAAATGCTGGAGTTTCCCGGCAATACCTTCGGCCTGGCGCTCAACCTCGAACGCGACTCGGTCGGCGCGGTCGTGCTCGGCGAATACGAGCACATCGTCGAAGGCGACGCAGTCAAGACGACCGGGCGCATTCTCGAAGTGCCCATCGGCCCCGAACTGATCGGCCGCGTGGTCGACGCCCTCGGGCAGCCGATCGACGGCAAAGGGCCGATCGAAGCCAAACTCACCGACAAGATCGAAAAGGTCGCCCCCGGCGTCATCTCCCGCCAATCCGTGTCGCAGCCGGTGCAAACCGGCCTGAAATCCATCGACTCGATGGTGCCCATCGGGCGCGGCCAGCGCGAACTCATCATCGGCGACCGCCAGACCGGCAAGACGGCGGTGGCGGTCGACACCATCATCAACCAGAAAGGCCAGGACGTCTTCTGCGTCTACGTCGCCATCGGCCAGAAAGCCTCGACCGTCGCCAACGTGGTGCGCAAGCTCCAGGAACACGGCGCGATGGAATACACCATTGTCGTCGCGGCCACCGCCTCCGAATCCGCCGCCATGCAATATCTCGCGGCCTACGCCGGATGCACCATGGGCGAATATTTCCGCGACCGCGGCCAGGACGCGCTCATCGTCTACGACGACCTCACCAAGCAGGCATGGGCCTACCGCCAGGTCTCGCTGCTGCTGCGCCGTCCGCCGGGCCGCGAAGCCTATCCGGGCGACGTGTTCTACCTCCACTCCCGCCTGCTCGAACGCGCGGCGCGGGTCAACGCCGCCTACGTCGAAAAATTCACCAACGGCGAAGTCAAGGGCAAGACCGGCTCGCTCACCGCGCTGCCGATCATCGAAACCCAGGCCGGCGACGTCTCCGCCTTCGTGCCGACCAACGTCATCTCCATCACCGACGGGCAGATCTTCCTCGAAACCGACCTTTTCAACGCCGGTATCCGTCCCGCGATCAACGCCGGTATCTCGGTGTCCCGCGTCGGCGGCGCAGCCCAGACCAAGGTCATCAAGAAGCTCTCCGGCGGCATCCGCACCGACCTCGCGCAGTACCGCGAACTGGCCGCCTTCGCGCAGTTCGCCTCCGATCTCGACGACGCCACCCGCAAGCAGCTCGAACGCGGCCGCCGCGTCACCGAACTGATGAAGCAGCCGCAATACTCGCCGATGTCGATCGCCGAAATGGGCATCGTCCTCTACGCGGTCAACAACGGCCACTTCGACGACATCGAAGGCGCGCGCGTGCTGGCCTTCGAGGCGGGCCTGCTGCAATACATCAAGACGCAGCAGGCCGCGCTCGTCTCCGACATCCTCGAAAAGCGCGAACTGGACGCCGATGCCGAAAAAACCCTGGCCGCCGCGATCGCCGAGTTCAAGAAGAGCTGGGCCTGATGGTGCCAAGGGAGACGGAAAATGGCTAGCGGCAAGGAAATCCGTACCAAGATCAAGAGCGTGCAGAACACGCGCAAGATCACCAAGGCCATGGAAATGGTGGCCGCATCCAAGATGCGCAAGGCGCAAGACCGGATGCGCGCCGCGCGTCCCTATGCCGAAAAAGTCCGGCGGCTCGCCGCGCATCTGTCCCAGGCCAACGTCACCGATTACAAACACCCGTTCCTGATCCACAAGGCGCAGGTCAAGCGGGTGGGACTCATCCTGGTGACGACCGACAAGGGCCTGTGCGGCGGCCTCAACACCAACGTGCAGCGCGTCGCCCTGAACGCGCTCAAATCCTGGGAAGGCGCGGGCGTGACCGAAATCCGCGCCTGCTGCATCGGCAACAAGGGCTTGGGCTTCGTCCAGCGCCTCGGGCTTGGGGCTGTCTCGCACGTCGTGCATCTCGGCGACCGCCCGGCGCTCGAAAAACTGATCGGGCCGGTAAAAATCCTGCTCGACGCCTTCCAGGAAGGCGAACTCGACGCCATCCACATCGCCTACACCCGCTTCGTCAACACCATGAAGCAGGAACCGATGCTGGAACAACTCCTGCCGCTGACCGGCGACAAGCTGGGGACGCCCGAAAACACTTGGGACTACCTCTACGAACCCGACCCGCAGGCCGTCATCGACGAAATGCTGCTGCGCTATGTCGAGGCGCTGGTCTACCAGGCGGTGGCCGAAAACATGGCCTCCGAGCAAAGCGCCCGGATGGTGGCGATGAAAGCCGCCTCCGACAACGCCAAGAGTGTCATCGACGACCTGCAACTGGTCTACAACAAGACCCGCCAGGCCGCGATCACCAAGGAATTGACCGAAATCGTCGGCGGCGCTGCCGCGGTCTGATGGAATCTGACGGAACTATTGACAAGGAAACACGATGAGCAACGGTACTATCGTTCAGTGCATTGGCGCGGTGGTGGACATCCAGTTCCCGCGCGAGGCGATGCCCCGGGTCTACGACGCCCTCAAACTCGAAGACGCCGCCAACTCCTTCGCCGAGAAGGGGCTTACCTTCGAGGTGCAGCAGGAACTTGGCGACGGCATCGTGCGCACCATTGCGCTCGGTTCCTCCGACGGTCTGCGCCGTGGCATGAAAGTCGCCCACACCGGCGGCCCCATCTCGGTGCCCGTCGGCCCCTCGACCCTGGGCCGCATCATGGACGTCCTTGGCCGCCCCATCGATGACGCGGGCGACATCCCCACCGACGAGCGCCGCGCCATCCACCAGAAAGCGCCCAGATTCGACGAACTCTCCCCCTCGGTCGAACTGCTCGAAACCGGCATCAAGGTCATCGACCTCATCTGCCCCTTCGCCAAGGGCGGCAAAGTCGGCCTCTTCGGCGGCGCGGGCGTGGGCAAGACCGTCAACATGATGGAACTCATCAACAACATCGCCAAGCAACACTCCGGTCTGTCCGTATTCGCTGGCGTGGGCGAGCGCACCCGCGAGGGCAACGACTTCTATCATGAGATGAAAGACTCGAACGTCCTCGACAAGGTGGCGATGGTCTTCGGGCAGATGAACGAGCCGCCCGGCAATCGCCTGCGCGTGGCGCTCACCGGCCTCACCATGGCCGAACGCTTCCGCGACGAAGGCCGCGACATCCTCTTCTTCGTCGACAACATCTACCGCTACACCCTGGCCGGCACCGAAGTCTCCGCCCTCTTGGGCCGCATGCCTTCCGCCGTGGGCTACCAGCCGACGCTGGCCGAAGAAATGGGCCGCCTGCAAGAGCGCATCACCTCCACCAAGGTCGGCTCCATCACCTCGATCCAGGCCGTCTACGTCCCGGCGGACGACCTCACCGACCCCTCGCCCGCCACCACTTTCCTGCACTTGGACTCCACCGTGGTGCTCTCGCGCGACATCGCCGCGCTCGGCATCTACCCCGCCGTCGATCCGCTCGACTCCACCAGCCGCCAACTCGACCCGCTGGTCGTCGGCGAAGAGCACTACAACACGGCGCGCGCCGTGCAGCAGACCCTGCAAAAATACAAGGAGTTGCGCGACATCATCGCCATTCTCGGCATGGACGAACTCTCCCCCGAGGACAAACTCACCGTAGCCCGCGCGCGCAAAATCCAGCGTTTCCTCTCGCAGCCCTTCCACGTCGCCGAAGTCTTCACCGGCTCGCCCGGCAAATACGTGCCGCTCAAGGACACCATTGCCGGATTCAAGGCCATCGTCAATGGCGAATACGACAGCCTGCCCGAACAGGCGTTCTACATGGTCGGCGGCATCGAAGAAGCCGTCGAGAAGGGCCGCAAGCTCCAGTAACCCTCCGCCTATCCGCCACTCCCCGCGCGGCAGCCCGATCTCCGGTTCGCCGCGCGGCTCTTGAAGGACACCAACCATGGCCATGACGGTTCACGTAGACATCGTCAGCGCGGAAGAACAGATCTTCTCCGGGCTGGCGGAGTTCGTCGCCCTGCCGGGCGAAGCAGGCGAACTCGGCATCCTGCCCGGTCACATGCCGCTGATGACCCGGATCAAGCCGGGCGCGGTGCGGATCAAGGCGCCAAACCAGCAGGATGAAGAACTGATTTTCGTCGCGGGCGGCATTCTCGAAATCCAGCCCCACCTGGTGACCGTGCTCGCCGACACCGCTATCCGCGGCAAGGATCTCGACGAAGCCAAGGCGCTGGAAGCCAAGCAAAAGGCCGAAGCGGCGCTGGCGGGCAAGAGCGCCAAGATCGACTATGCCAAGGCGCAGGCCGAACTGGCCGAAGCGATTGCCCAGATCCACGCCATCGAGAGATTGCGCAAACACACGCACTGAACAAAGTAAGGGGAGGAAGAATGACACCTTCCTCGCCGCTGGAAAGTCGGTTGCGCGGGCGCTTGTCTTGCGTTCGCGCGATTGTTTTTTTCAGGCTGGCATCGGCATGCGGAAGGTCAGCCTCTTCGGCGCGATGCTCGGCGGGCGGACATCGCCCCCGTCCAGACCTGTGCCTTGGCGCGGATGGAAAGGATGTGTGCGCCGATATCAGGAAGCGTCGTCGCTTTTATCCATGATTGCTATCGGCATCTCCGGGAATCGCAAAAGAATCAAGGGCGGCAGCCGGGATTGCGCATTTATTATCCGGAGTATAAAAGCTGTGGTGTAATCCGCAAATCGGTCTTTTCATGAATAAATGGGATGCGCATGGATACGCTTGCCATGTTCCGGCATATCCCGATTACAGGATGGCGACGGCGATCCGCCGCGTTGCCTGTTGGAGTGCTGCATGGCGAACAATTCTGCTGCTTTCGCAACAATGAATTTGTTCCAAAAACAGCATCGTGATGCCATGAAAGCGGGAAACCCATGTTTTTGAAGTAAATATTCGCTCTGGCACGTGGCTTGCTGGAATATCGCCCTCAAACCAGGCGTCCGGCAGTCTTCCGGCTGTGGCTGTCGCCATCTTTCATGAGAGGAGTCGAATATGAATGCGGTTTCCGAAGGCTTTATCCCCAGGCCACTGACACGGGAAAATCTTTTCAGTAATATCGATTTGTCGGAGCGCTTGTTCAATGATGGCATCGCCATCGACAAGACCGTTCTTCGGACGCTGGATTACGGTGAATATCTGGAGCAGGTGCATGGCTGCTTCAACATGAACCACAACGTGCACACAGTGACCAAGTTGCCGCAATCCTTCCGCGACCCGAGTGGGTACAGTTTTGGCGTTGTTTATGATCCACGCTCGCATTTCACCATCACCGGCGAGGGTGGACGCTATTTTCTCAATGATGGCGAGAACCGCCTGTTCGAAGTGCATTTCCAGCGCAAGCCGAAGTGGTATGACCGGCAGACTTCCGACGGTCTCGCCATGTCCCGGATCGCGCAGTACGTGGGGCGCAGCAAGATCACCATCACCTACAGCAACGAGTGTTCCTTGCAGGAAAAAGGGCTGGATTGCCTGTTCTGCAACATCAACGCCACCAAGGCCGCTTTTGCCGATCTCGAAGGTCTGGGCATCAAGACGCCGCGCCAGATCGCGGAGACCACCAAGGCTGCTTATGAGGAAGGCTATCGCCGCCTCACGGTGACGGGTGGTTTCATTCCCGAGCGGCGCGAGGTGGATTATTACATCGACGTGGCCGAAACCATACAGGAAATCACCGGACGGGATAATTTCAACGGTACCGCCTGCATCGGCGCGCCGCTTGATCTGGAAGTCATCGACAAGTACAAAGAAGCGGGCTACGAATGCATCGCCACCAACATGGAAATCTGGGACGCCAATATTTTCAAGTCCATCTGCCCTGGCAAGGATGCGATCTGTGGCGGCCACAAGAACTGGGTCGATACGCTGTTGCATGAAGTGGAAGTCTTCGGTAAAGGCTACGTGCGCTCCTATTTCGTCTCCGGCATCGAGCCGAAAGCGGCGACGCTGGAAGGCATTCAATTCCTGATCGAGTCGGGCGTCGTCGCCATTCCGCTGCAATGGAATCCGAACCCGGGCTCCGCACTGGAAGGCCATCGCGCGCCGACGTCCGAGTGGTATCACGACCTGGTGCTGAAGACTTATGCGCTGCTTCGCAAGAATGGTTTCAGCCACGAGGACTTTTACCGCTGCACCAATGGCGAAGAGACGATTTTTGATTATCTTTTCAACGCCGACGGGGATTTGCTGCCGTGGGAGCGGCATATCTATACCGAACTGAAGGCCGCCTGAATGGAGAGTTTTCATGAATGGAGCAGTGATCTCCGCGCCGGCAATGCGAAACGCGGCGGTCGCTGCAATGGCCGTTTTGTCTCTATTGTCGGTTATCCTCACCGGATGCGAGCCAAAAGAGACTTCCACAGCGCCGCGGGCAAGCGGTATTTTCAAAATCGGAAAATAGACGGCGAAGCACGGCAAAGAAATACCACGATCAACTTCAATGACGGGTTTTATATAGCGAGATTGGCATGAGCGAAGTCGAAAGCAACCGTGTTTCATTCCATGGCCGCGGCGGCGCCGGAAACGGAAAGCCCGCGGCGGCGCCCAAGAGCCAGAGCGCTGGCAGGCACATCGCCATTTACGGCAAGGGCGGGATCGGCAAGTCCACGACGACCTCCAATATCAGCGCGGCGCTGGCCGAAGCGGGCTACAAGGTCATACAGATCGGCTGCGACCCGAAAAGCGATTCCACCAATACCCTGCGCGGCAATCACTACCTGCCCACCGTCCTGGACAGCGTGCGCGGCGGCAACAAGGTGCATCTTGCCGATATTTCCGCCACCGGCTTCAAGGGCATCCTGTGCATCGAGTCCGGCGGCCCGGTGCCCGGCGTCGGCTGTGCCGGACGGGGCATCAACGCAGCGGTGACGCTGTTGCAAGAGTTGAAGCTTTTCGAAGAATTCAAACCGGATTACGTCCTCTATGACGTACTCGGCGACGTGGTCTGCGGCGGCTTCGCCGTGCCGATTCGCGATGGCATCACCGACCGGGCTTATGTGGTGACGTCGTCGGATTTCATGGCCATCTACGCCGCCAACAATCTTTTCAAGGCGGTGAATAAATACGCGCCGACCGGCGGGGCCAGGCTGGGCGGCATCATCGGCAACGGGCTTTCCGCCGCTTACTCCAATGCCATCATCGACGATTTCGCCGCCCGTACCGGCGTCCCCGTGGCGGGCTATGTGCCGCGCGCGCTGGTGGTGTCGCAGAGCGAGCTTTACGGCAAGACCGTGATCGAGGCCAATCCGGGCAGCGAACACGCCGGCATCTACCGCGAACTGGCCAGACACATCGCCGAGAACGACAAACTCGTGATCCCGCAACCGCTCGGGGTCGGCGACCTGCGCGACTGGGCGCGCGACTGGGGCGACCGGGTATTCAATCTGGAAAACGGTGCGGAAAGGGCTGCGGCGTAATGGCATTTCATGAAGGAAAAAGCGCGCCGACCCGCGAAAAACGCAGCGGCACGATCAGCCATTACCATGGCACGTTGTCATCATTGATCGGCGATACCGCCGGAGAGGAAATTCCGCAGCGTGTGCGCACTTTCACCCAGGCGGCCCGTGACGACATTCTTTCGGCTTTTGCCGTGCTGCGCGGCATCCGCGACACGGCCATCGTAGTCCACGGCGCGGCGGGCTGCGCGGCGGCGTCCATCGCCCTCGCCGAAGCGCACGGCGCGCGCTGGTATTCGGTCAACCTGAGCGAACGCGATTCCATCCTCGGCGGCGAAGCGCCCCTGCGCGAAACGATCCTGCGCGCCATCGGCGAAGGCGCGGCGGCGGTTTTCGTCGTCGGCACGCCGGTGGTGGCGATCAACAACGACGATGTCAGCGCCGTATTGCAGGAATTGTCGGATGAAACATCCGTCCCGATCCTGCATGTGAACACGGACGGCTTCCGCTCGAAGTCGCCGCTGACCGGCTGCGATATCGCCTTTCATGCCTTGTTGCGGCTGGCGGAAGAGCCGGGCGGCGGCAAAGAGCGCGGCGATTTCCTCAATCTGCTGGCGGTCAATGAGAACGCGCGCAACCTCGCCGCCGTCGCCGCGATGCTCGAAGCGCTTGGCGTCGCGTGGAATTTCCTGCCGCGATTTTCCTCGCCGGCGCACATTCGCAAGGCTGGGCGGGCGCGCGCCACGGTATCGCTCAACCGCGATGAAAGCGAATATTTCGGGCTTGGCCTAGAAGCGGCCTTCGACGTGCCGTATCCGCAATTGCCCGCGCCCATCGGGCTGGAGGCGACGCGCCGGTTCATCGCCGGACTCGGCGGGATCTTTGACGCCGCGGACGCGGCGGACATCTATGCGCGCCAACAGGAAGATGCCTTGCGGGACGTGCTTGCCGCCCGGCCCCTGGCGGGCAAGCGCGTGTTCCTGCAAGTCGATGTGGCGCAGGTCGAGGGCTTCGGCGCCTTGGTGCGCGATCTGGGCGGCGAAGTGGCGGGGGTGGCTCTGGGTAGCGTGGATCTGAACAACCGCGCCCATCTCGCCCGCCTGGAGGCGGCGGGCGAAATTCCCGCTCTGGTGGCGGTGGGGCAGCCTTTCGAGGTTGCCAACGTGCTCGCCAGAACGGGGGCCGATTATTACGTCGGCCCGGAGCAGGTCGCATTCGCCGCCCGTTTCGGGGCAAGGCCGGTTTCGTTACACGACGCGCTCTATTACGGATTCGAGGGCATTCGCGCCTTTGCCGGAGCGCTGAGCAGACCAGTGCCCGGTTTTCGCGAGCGGGTGCGGGAGGTGTACAGCGAGAATTGGCTGAAAAAAAACGGTGCTTGGCACGTCAAGCGGGAAGTGCGCTGAAATGGGCAATATCAGGAATCCGCGCGCGGGCTGCGCGCTACACGGCGCGCTGGCGACGCTGGAAGCCATCGAGGGCGTCGTTCCCATCGTGCAGGCCAATGCGGGCTGCGCCATGCAACATGCGCTGGCGTACCGGGACAGGGGTGGATACACCGTCGCCCAGACCGTGCCATCCTCCAACATCATCGACAAGCAGGTGATTTTCGGCGGTGGGTCGCGCCTGCGCGAGCAGATCAAGAACACTGTCAAGGTGATGGACGGCCGTCTGTACGTGGTGGTGGGTAGCTGCGAGTGCGCCATGGTGGGGGACGATCTCATCGGCATGGCGCGCGAGGCCGCTGAACAAGGCTTGCAGGTCATCGGCAGCAACATTGCTGGTTTTCATGGCGACATCCATCGCGGCTACACGCGCGTTTTCCTCGACCTGATCGACGCTTTGCCGGAACTGGAAACGGTGCGCGGGTTGCGGGAGAAAGGCGGCGAGCGCCCGCTGGTGAATTTGTTCGGCCTTTTCCCCGGCGGCGATCCTTACTACAAGGGCGATCTGGAAGAATTGCGCCGCATCCTCGAAGCCATTGGTTTGCGGGTCAACAGCTTTTTCGGTCCGGGCGGGCATGCCGCCCTGCGCACATTGTCGGATGCCGCTCTCAATCTGGTCTTTTCCCGTTGGGGAGAAACGATCGCCGCCCGGTTGGAAAAAAAATACGGTACTCCGCAATTGATCTTCGACGCCGCGCCGTTGGGCATCGAAGAAGTCAGCTTGTTCGCGCAAGCGTTGGTGGAGCGGCTTGATCTGGACGCCACGGGCGCGGAACGTTTCCTGGAACGGGAAGAAGTGCTGGCGGAATACTTCCTGCTCGGTGCCGCGAATCGTTATTTCGACGAAGGTGCGGGCAAGCGCGCCGCCATCGTCGGCGATTCCGAGACCGTGCTCAGGATTGGCGGCTTTCTTTCCCGCTTCGCCGCCGTCGACATCCGGACGGCGATCTACACCGATTGCGGCGAAGAAGATGCGCTCCCGGTGGACTTCGGCGGCGCGGCTCACGCGACGGGCGATGGCGGCGAAATCGCCGATCTCCTGTGCGGCAGCGGCGCGGATTTGATCTTCGCCAGCTCGCTCGAAACAGAAGTCGCGCGGGAACTGGGCGTGCCGCTCCTCACCGTCTCGCATCCGGTGCATGACCGGATGATCGGCGACCGGACGTATGCCGGCTTGCGGGGCGCGGTGGCGCTGGGCGCGGACTATCTGACGCTGGCGCGGCAAGGGCGGCGGGCGGCGGCGGAGAAGCTGGCGCGCAAACTCGCGGCGGGATGATCGGCGTTTGCCGCTACGCTACGGGCAAGGATACGGGCGCCCGCTTGTGTGCTGCTTCGATTTCGTCCAATACCGCCGCACCCAGCCGCACGTCGATGCTGCCAATGTTCTCCTCCAGTTGTGCGAGGCTGGTCGCGCCGATGATGTTGCTGTCGTGAGGAAAGGACGGTTGTTGACAATGTCGCGTTCTTCCGATCGGTCTGCCTGCCCCGGAGGGCAGAGATACGGGCTTGCCGTGTTCCATTTGAATAACGAGATGGGTTAGACCCCGCCTCTCCGCTGGTGGTCATAATGTCCGTGTGCTTCCACTATAAAAAGAGGCAACCGACCACCTACCTTTTGGTTCAAGCCTGTCAGCATCTTTGGCTTGTGAAAGTTATTAACGGGGTTTATCAGCAGTTCACATGTGTTGATCATACCATCCAGCCTGGCCCCGCATCCGCATCGATGCTGGCAGATGTTGCCGATTCTCACGTTTCGACATACCCTTTCGGGCAGGTACATTGTCCAGACAGTTTCACACAAAGTCGTCACCAGCTTTGCATGTGTCGGTAGGCTACTGATGACGGAACATCAGGTTCCTCCTTTGCATTATCTCATTATGGAATTACCTATTTAGGAACAATTATTCAAAAGACATCACGTCGCATTCGCGGATACTTCTTGAAACTTCCCGCCTATGCTCAACACCCTGAAATGTTTGTCAGGCAGGTTTATAAACAGACGGAACGCGACGGCCGGCTCGTTGAAAGGGGTTGGGCAACCCGTTAGAATGGCGCGGGCCGGTCATGTCGAAAATCACATATTTTGACAAAAGGGAAATACATCGCCATCGCATCGCGGCGGACATCGCGGAAAAACCGGCGGCGCGCACGGTCGCGGGGGCGGTGTCCGCCCGCCGCCGGAGCTGCGCCCGGCAAGGCGGCGGCATGAATCGTCTCGACCATCTGCGCGCCGCGCTCGCCGCGCTCGACCGCGCGCATCTGCGCCGCGTCCGCCGCGACAACGAGCAACCATGCTCGCCCCGCGTCCTCATCGGCGGCAAGGCGTGTATCGCCTTTTGCAGCAATGATTACCTCGGTCTCGCCGGGGAACCCAGGCTCGCCGAAGCGCTCGCCGAGGGGGCGCGGCGTTGGGGTGCGGGCGCGGGCGCGTCCCATCTGGTGTCCGGCCATTACACCGTGCAACGCGATCTCGAACAGCGGCTCGCGGCGTTTACCGGGCGCGAACGGGCGCTTGTCTTCCCCGCCGGGTTCATGGCCAATTGCGGTATCGTCCCGGCGCTCGCCGGGCGCGGCGACGCCATTTTCGCCGACCGGCTGAATCACGCTTCGCTCATCGACGGTATGCTACTGTCGCGCGCCGGGGCGCACCGCTATCCGCATCTCGATCTCGCCGCGCTCGAACGCCTGCTGGCCGCGAGCGAGGCGCCAACGAAGCTCATCGTGAGCGACGCTGTATTCAGCATGGATGGCGACGTCGCGCCCCTGCGCGAGCTGATGGCGCTCGCCAGACGCTTCGATGCCTGGCTGTTGATCGATGATGCCCATGGTTTCGGAGTGCTTGGGCCGCGGGGACGCGGCGCGCTCGCCGAGGCGGGACTGCCCGGCAACGAGGCCGAAAGCTGGCGGCTCATCCAGGTTGGCACGCTGTCCAAGGCCGCCGGGGTCGCGGGCGCTTTCGTTGCGGGTGCGGAGGAGGTCATCGAATGGTTGATGCAAAAAACGCGCACCTACATTTTTACCACCGGCTCGCCTCCGGCGCTGGCGCACGCGCTACTCGCCAGCCTCGATCTCATCGCCGCGGGCGACGCGCGCCGCGCTCATCTCGCCAGGCTCATCGACCGCCTCGCCAGTGGCCTGGCACAGAAACGCTGGCGGCTCCTGCCCTCGCGCACGCCGATCCAGCCTCTCATCGTCGGCGACAACGCCGCCGCCTTGGCGCTTGCCGCCACGCTGATGGACGAGGGGCTGTGGGTGCCCGCGATCCGTCCGCCCACGGTGCCCGCCGGCAGCGCGCGGCTGCGCATCTCGCTGTCGGCGGCCCATACGCTGGACGAGGTCGACCGCTTGGCCGAAACCCTCAACCGGCTGGAAGACACGCTGTGAGCGGTCCGGGAAAAGGCAAGACGCCATTGCTGTTCCTGCATGGATGGGCGATGACGCCAGCGATCTGGCAAGCATCGATCGCGGCGCTGGGCGAAAGCGGCCATGCCGTCGAAATCCACGCCCCCGCCCTGCCCGGCCACGGCGCGCACGCGGCCAGCCCCGGAGGGGCCTCCCTCGCCGCCTGGGCCGAAGCGCTTGCTCCCGCCCTGCCCGCCGGCGCCGCGCTCATCGGCTGGTCGCTGGGCGCGCTGCTCGCGCTCGAACTCGCCCGCATCCAGCCCGAGCGCGTCGCCCGCCTGATCCTGATCGGCGCCACGGCCCGCTTCGTCGCGGCGCCCGATTGGCCGCACGGGCTGGACGCCGCGACGGTCGAGGCTTTCATCGACGATTACGAGCGACGCCCGGCGGCCACGCTGCGCCGCTTCCTCGCCCTGCAAACCTTGGGCGACGACGCCCGCCGCCAGTTGCTCCCCCGGCTCGCCGCCGCCTGCGTTCCGCATCCCGATCCCGCCCCGCCCCGCCCCGCGCTCGCCGACGGGCTGCGCATCCTCGCCGCCGCCGATCTCCGCTCCGGCCTCGCGGCCATCGCCCAGCCTGTCCACATCATCCATGGCGCTGGCGACGCGCTGATGCCGCCCGCCGCCGCGCACTGGCTCGCCGGCGCGCTGCCCCGCGCCCGCCTGACCCTGCTGGAAAACCGTGGTCATGCGTTGCCGCTCTCAAGTCCCGCCGAATGCGCCGCCCTGATTCGCGCGCATCTGGACGCGAACGGCGCTCCGCCGTGACCGCCGCCGACTCCCCCCGCAAGCGCGAAGTCCGCCGCGCCTTCGAGCGCGCCGCCCCGGCTTACGACGGCGCCGCCCGCGTGCAACGCGAAGCGGCGGCGCGCCTTTTCGATTTCGCCCGGACGTGCCCCCGCCCCGCCCATGTGTGCCGCATGCTCGATGCCGGTTGCGGTACCGGACAGGCACTTTCCGGACTGATGGCGCATTTTCCGCGCGCGCATTGCATTGCCGTCGATTTTTCCGCCGCGATGCTCGCGCGCGCGCGCGCCTCCGGCACGGCCCTCCTGTGCGCCGACGTCGAGCGTTTGCCGCTCGCCGATGCCTCCGTCGATCTCTATTGGTCGAGTCTCGCCCTGCAATGGTGCGCCCCGGCAACGGCGCTCGCCGAAGCCGCGCGCGTGCTGGCGCCGGGGGGTGCGGCGTGGATCGCCACTCTTGGCCCGCGCACGCTGCATGAATTGCGCGCCGCCTTCGCCGCCGTAGACGATGCCGCGCACGTCATCGACTTCGCCAGCGCCGGGCATTGGCGCGATGCCGCACGTGCCGCCGGTCTTTCCATCCTGTCCAGCGCACAGGAACCGCTCCGCGACCTTGCCGCTGATTTGCGCACGCTCCTTGGTAACATCAAGGCCATCGGCGCGCGCACTGTCGGCGAAAAGCGGCGGAAAACGCCGCTTGGCCGCCGCGGCTGGCAAACGCTGCAATCCGCCTACGAAACATTTCGTCGCCCCGATGGCACCTTGCCCGCCACCTATGACTTGATCCTGCTCGCCCTGAGGAAACCCCCATGAATGAGTTCCGCGCCTGGTTCGTCACCGGAACCGATACCGAAGTCGGCAAAACCCTCGCCGCTTGCGTCCTCATCCACGCCGCGCGCGCGCAGGGCTATTTCACCCTCGGCATGAAGCCGGTGGCGGCGGGCGCTGCGAAATGCAACGGCAAGCTCATCAACGAAGACGCCGCCCGCCTGCGCGCCGCCGGCAGTTTCGATCCCGGCATCGAACTCATCAATCCTTACTGCCTGCGCCCTCCGGTCGCCCCGCACATCGCGGCCAGGGAAGAAAACATCCACATCGAACCCGCGCGCATCAAGCAGGCGTTCACAAGACTGCGCCAGCGTTGCGAGCGCTTGATTGTTGAAGGCGCGGGCGGCTTCCTCGTCCCTCTGGATGAACATATCGACTGCGCGGTTGTCGCCCGCGAACTGGGGCTGCCCATCATTCTCGTGGTCGGCATGCGCCTGGGCTGCATCAACCACGCGCTGCTCACCGCCGAAGCCATCGCCAACCGCAACCTGCGGCTGGCGGGCTGGGTCGCCAACAGCATCCAGCCGGACATGCCGTACCACGACAGCAACATCGCTACCTTGTGCCGGCGCATCGACGCGCCGCTTCTGGGCGCGCTCCCCTACGCTCCCGGCGCGGATCCCGCCGGACTGGCGCAATTCATCACGCTGCCCGCCTGACAGGCGGTCTTTCCAGCTCGATCGCCAAGCCGTTGGTGGCATGAGACGGCGCGATTCAATCCTTCACGCTTTTTTGTGCCGCGAATGGGATAATTCCGCGATATTTTTGCCGAAAGCTCATGAACGTTCCGCACGAAACTCTCTCTTCCGCCATGCCCGCGCCCGATCTTGCCGCGCTCTCGGCTTGCCTTGGGCCGCTCGCGGGGGCTTTTGCTGTCCGCTGGGTGGCGCATTGCGCATCGACCAATTCCGCCTTGCTGGAAGCGCCTCCCGATGACGATGGCCGCGCGCATGTGCTTGTCGCTACTCGGCAGAGCGCCGGGCGCGGGCGGCGCGGGCGGGCATGGCTGGCGTGGCCGGACGCGAGTCTGACGTTTTCGGTGCTGTGGCGCTTCGCGCCGGGCGCTCCCGCGCCCGCCGGGTTGTCGCTGGCGGTGGGGTTGGCGCTGGCGCGGGCGCTGGAGAAGCTGGGCGTGCCCGCCGTGGCGTTGAAATGGCCCAATGATGTGCTGGCGCATGGCGCAAAGCTTGCCGGGGTGCTGGTGGAGTTGCTGCCGGGACGCGATCGCGCGCTCGCCGCGGTCATCGGTATCGGTATCAATATGCGCTTGCCCGCCGGGGCCGTCATCTCCGGCCAGGAGGGCGTCGCCGATCTTGCCGGCGAATTGAATGGAGCGCTTCCGGCGCGCGAAGTCCTGCTTGCCGCCATCCTCGCCGAACTCCACCCCGTGCTGACGACTTATGCCTGTGCCGGTTTCGATCTGCTGCGCGGCGCGTGGCAGCGGCGCAATGCTTTCGCCAGCCTGCCGGTGCGGGTGAGCGGAGAAGGGACGGACATCGCCGGCCTGTGCCTGGGCGTGGATGAAGATGGCGCCTTGCTCGTGCGCGGCGATGAGGGGACGCGCCGCGTGCTCGCGGGCGAAGTTTCCTTGCGGTTGGCGTCATGATGCTGCTCATCGACGCCGGTAACAGCCGGATCAAATGGCGTCTCGTCGGGGAAAGTGTGTATGCCTCGGGCGCGTGTACGCACGATGCCACCGCCGAACTGGCGGCGTGCATCGAGACGCCCGGCATTACTCGCGTGCTGGGCTGCAACGTCGCCGGTCCCGCGAAAGGCGAGGCGCTGGCAGCGATGGTCGTTCGCCGGGGACTTGCGCTGGAATGGGTCGGTTCCAGCGCGCAGCGTTGCGGCGTGCGCAATATGTATGTGCATCCGGCGCGGCTCGGGGCCGACCGCTGGGCAGGGTTGATCGGCGCGCGCGGCCGCCACCCCGACACCGCCGTGCTGATGGTCATGGCGGGTACGGCGACTACGCTGGACATCTTGGCCGCCGACGGGCGCTTCGTCGGCGGCATGATTCTTCCCGGCGTGGCATTGATGCGGCAGGCGCTCAGCGAGGGCACGGCGCAGTTGCCGCCATTGGCGGGACGGTATCGCACCCGCCCGCGCGATACCGCCGACGCCATCATTTCGGGTTGCCTCAGCGCGCAGGCGGGGGCGATCGAGCGCGTCTTTCGCCACATGAGCGACGCCTCCGCCGTGTGCCTGCTCAGCGGCGGCAACGCCGACGAAATCGATCCGCTGCTCGATATTCCATTCCAGCGAGTCGAAAACATCGTCCTCGATGGTTTATACCGGATCGCCCGCGCCGCCTGAGATGCCATGACGACATTGCGTTTTTTCGCCATCCTCCTCGTGTTGCTCAATGTGCTGGTCTTCGCCGCCGCGCATGGGTGGTTCGGCATCGACCGGCAGTCCGATGTGACGGAGCCTGAACGCCTCGACAGGCAGCTATATCCTGAACGTATAAAAATTCTTGGCCGTACCGCCCCGCCGGACGCGGAACCCGCGATCATCCAGATCGCGCCGCCCGCGCCGTCCTCTTCTCCGCGCGCGCAGGCATCCGGCTCCCGGACGTGCGTGGTGTGGCGCGGCCTCGATAAAGCGCAGATCGACCGTTTGCTGGCGCTGCTGGCCTCCGCCGGCCTGGATGCCAATACGCGTGATGTCGAGACGCCAGTGTTATGGAACGTGCGCATCCCGCCGCTGGCCAGCCGCGAGGCCGCCCGGAATCTGGAGCGCAGCCTGCGCGCCATGGGCATCACCGGCAAGGATATTTTCGTCCAGGAGTCCAGCCCCAACCAGTACGCCATTTCGCTCGGCCTGTTCAAGACAAAGCAGAATGCCACGCGCCATCTCGGGACGTTGCGCGGCATGGGCGTGAAAAACGTCGGTATCGAAGAGCGCACCGTCACCGAGAGCCGCGTCGAAGTCACGGCCAGCGCGGAAGAGCTTGACGCCGCGCTGGCCGGCCAGACTTTCGCCAGACGCTATGGGTCGTGCCAGTCATGAGCGGCGGCGCGCTGAGGATCGGCCTCACCGGCGGCATCGGCAGCGGCAAGAGCGCCGTCGCGGCGCGCTTCGCCAGCCACGGTATCGTCGTCATCGACGCCGACGCGCTTTCCCGCGAACTGACCGCGCCCGGCGGCGCGGCCATTCCCGCCCTGCGCGCGGCGTTCGGCGAGGCGCTGATCGCCGCCGATGGCGGCCTCGATCGCGCCCGCACGCGCGCCCTCGTTTTCAGCGATGCCGTCGCGCGCGCGCGCCTCGAAGCCATCCTGCATCCCTTGATCGAAGCCGCCAGCGCGCGCCGTTGCGCCGCCGCCGCCAGCCCCTATGTGCTCCTCGATATTCCCCTGCTGATCGAAACCGGGCGCTGGCGCGCGCGTTGCGACCGCGTCTGCGTGGTCGATTGTCCGCGCGAATTGCAGATTGCCCGCGTCATCCGGCGCGACGGCCTGTCCGCCGCCGAAGTCGAAACGATCCTCGCCGCGCAGGCAAGCCGTGAAGCGCGGCTTGCCGCCGCCGACGACATCATCGACAACAGCGGCGCGCGCGCGGTGCTCCACGCCCGGGTCGACATTTTGCACCAATGTTACCTTTCGATGACAAACGCAATATCCGGAAGGTGAATTCTCCTTGTGGGCGGCGTGTTATCATCTTCGTTTGCCGGACAGTCCCATCTTGTCCCGAAGCCTTCAATTTCTGTTTTCGGAACGCGCGTGTGATCAGCTACGAATATCCTTTCAACGAGCGCATCCGCACTCTTCTGCGCCTGGAAGACCTGCTCAGGAAAAACGCTCATTTCCGCGGCAGCGACAATCCGTTTCATCATCATGTCGCGCTCCTGTCCCTGTTCGAGACGATCGAAGTAGCCGGACGGGCTGATCTGAAGATCGATCTCGCCCAGGAACTCGAACGGCAACGCCAGATCCTGATGTCGTTCCGCGACAATCCGGATATTTCCGAGAACGCGCTCAGCGACGCGCTCAAGGAAATCGAGCAGGCTTCCGCGAACCTGCTGTCCATGGCGGGGAAATTCGGCCAGAATCTGCGCGAGAACGAATGGCTGATGGGCATCCGCAGCCGTGCTGCCATTCCCGGCGGCGCATGCGAATTCGATCTGCCTTCCTATCATTACTGGCTCAACAGCGATGCCGAAATCCGGCGGCGTGACCTCGAAAACTGGATCAAGCCGCTTGCGCCCATCGAGGAGGCGCTTTCCATCGTGCTGCGGCTATTGCGTTCGAGCGGACACGAGGAAGCACAGGTGGCGCGCGCCGGGACTTTCCTGATGAACCTGAGCGGCAGCAGCGCGCAAATGATCCGCCTGCGTGTCGCCCGCGCCGAGGTCGCCGTGCCCGAGATCAGCGCCAACAGATATGCGCTGAACATTCGTTTCGTGTTACCCGAAACCTCGCGCCCCCGCCCGATCGAGCGCGACCTGCCGTTCGAGCTGACTTTCTGCGGTCTATGAATACACCTTCCACGCTCCGCGCGCGCGTTGTGCGTTGCCCGCAATGCGGCAAGGAAAGCACCTGGAGCGCGGCGAATCCTTATCGCCCTTTTTGTTCGGCGCGTTGCAAACAAATCGACCTCGGCGCATGGGCGTCCGGGCAATACCGCGTCCCCGCCGCACCGCCGGACAACGAACCCGAAGCCACGGGAAACGTGAATTCCTTCGCCTGATTCGGGTATCGGGGATCGGGTATTGGATTTGATCCGCAGGCGTTCCATGGCCGGTCATTTTTCCTGATCCCTTTCCCTGATCGAGCCGCAATTTCACTTCTGCGGCGGGATATATTGTTCTGATTGCGGAGCCGTATGATCCGGCGCCGCTTATTGCCTGGATCATGCGCAGGTTTCCTTGACACCGAATTTCGACGATTGCCTCTGTGCCGACCGTCCTCGCTTGCGCCATTTGTGGCGTGCCCTGCATGACGGCAAGCGCCCGGATGCCCGCGCCACCGAGCGGGCCGATCTGGACGTCTTGCTCGCCCGTTCCCGCGCCGGCGCCGCCGCCCGCCGGGCGGCGTTGCCCGCGCCGGATTTCCCGCCCGATCTGCCCGTTTCCGCCCGCCGGGAGGAGATCGCCGCCGCGCTGGTCGCGCACCAGGCCATCATCGTCTGCGGCGAGACCGGCTCCGGCAAGACCACGCAATTGCCGAAGATTTGCCTCGCGCTCGGGCGCGGCGCGGCGGGATTGATCGGGCACACGCAGCCGCGGCGGCTGGCGGCGCGGGCGACCGCGGCGCGCATTGCGCAGGAACTCGGCAGCCCGCTCGGGCAGGCGGTGGGTTACAAAATCCGCTTTACCGACCGCGTCGGCGCGGAGAGCCACGTCAAGCTAATGACCGACGGTATTTTGCTCGCAGAAACGCAGGGCGATCCGCTGCTCTCCGCCTACGACACACTCATCATCGACGAGGCGCACGAACGCTCGCTCAATATCGATTTCCTGCTCGGTTATCTCAAGACCTTGCTGCCGCGCCGGCCCGATCTCAAGCTCATCATCACGTCGGCCACGCTCGACGCCGAACGCTTCGCCCGCCATTTCGCCGATGCCGATGGCAACACCGCGCCGGTCATCGAAGTCTCCGGCCGGCTTTATCCGATCGAGCTGCGCTACCGCCCGGTGATGGAGGAAGACGGCGAAGGCGAGCGCGCGGACGGGAAGGGCGATCGCGGCGGCGCGGCGGGCCGCCGCGATCTCTACGATGCGCTGACCGAGGCCGTCGACGAGGCGCAGCGCCACGGCACCGGCGACGTGCTCGTGTTCCTGCCCGGCGAGCGCGAGATCCGCGAGGCCGCCGAGGCCTTGCATAAGGCGAAACTTTTGCCCGGCAGCGAAATCCTGCCGCTGTTCGCTCGCCAGTCGGCGCGGGAGCAGGCGCGGGTGTTCGCGCCCTCGGGCGGGCGGCGGGTGGTACTGGCGACCAACGTGGCCGAAACGTCGCTCACCGTGCCAGGGGTGCGCTATGTGGTCGATACCGGGCTGGCCCGCGTCAAGCGTTATTCGCCGCGCAACAAGGTCGAGCAGTTGCGGATCGAGAGAATCTCGCAGGCTGCGGCCCGCCAGCGCGCCGGGCGCTGCGGACGGGTGATGGACGGCATCTGCCTGCGCCTCTACGGCGAGGACGATTTCAACCGCCGCCCCGCCCATACCGATCCCGAAATCCTGCGTTCGTCGCTCGCCGGGGTGATCCTGCGCATGAAGGCGCTCGGGTTGGGGGCAGTGGAGGATTTTCCGTTCATCGACCCGCCGGGTTCCAGGCTGATCGGCGATGGTTATGCGCTGCTGGCCGAGTTGGGGGCGATCGGGGAGGAGGGCGTCGAGGCGGCGCGCGCGCTCACACCCATCGGGCGCGAACTGGCGAGGCTGCCGCTCGATCCGCGTGTCGGGCGCATGCTGCTGGCGGCGCGCGAGCGCGGAGCATTGGCCGAAGTACTGGTCGTCGCCGCCGCGCTCTCGGTGCAGGACCCGCGCGAACGCCCGCAGGAAAACCCCGGCGCGGCGGGGGAGGCGCATGCGAAGTTTCGCGGCGCGGAGCAGGATCGTCAGTCCGAATTCCTTTGGTACTGGAATGCCTGGAAGGCGTGGGGCGAGGTGCGGCGCCACGAATCTGGCAATCAGCAAAAGCAGTGGTGCCGCCGCCATTTTCTCTCGTATGTGCGCATGCGCGAGTGGCGCGACGTGCACGCGCAATTGCACGCCATGTGCGTCGAGCACGGCTGGACGATCAATACCGTTCCCGCCCATTACGAGGCCATCCACAAATCGCTGCTCGCCGGGTTGCTGGGCAATATCGGGTGCAGGGCGGAAGAGGCGAGCGGCGCGCAGGCGGGGAGTTATCTCGGGGCGCGCGGCGTCCGCTTCTGGCCGCATCCGGGGTCGATGCTGGCGAAAAAGGCGGGCAAGTGGATCATGGCCGCCGAACAGGTCGAAACTTCGCGCCTTTTCGGTCGCTGCCTCGCCCGCATCGAGCCGGAATGGGTGGAGGAGGTCGGCGGGCATTTGATCCGGCGGCAGGTGTTCGAGCCGCACTGGTCGAAAAGCGCCGGCAGCGTGCGCGCCTGGGAGCGCGGCGTGCTTTACGGCCTGACAATCTGGCCGCGCCGTGGCGTCTCCTACCGCGACACCGACCCGGTGCTGTGCCGCGCGCTGTTCATCCGCGAGGGGCTGGTCGCCGGTGAAATCGCCGAAGGCCCGGCGCGGACGATGGGTTTCCTCGCCCACAATCGCAAGCTCGTAGCCGACATCGAACGGCTGGAGCACCAGACCCGCCGCCCCGACGTGCTGGTCGACGAAACGCTGATTGAGGCGTTCTACGACAGCAAGATTCCCGCAGACATTGTCGATCTCGCCGCCTTCGAGCGTTGGCGGCGGCAGGCCGAGCGGGAGACGCCGCGGCTCCTTTACTTGTCGCGCGAACAGTTGATGCGCCATGAGGCCGAGGGCGCGACCAGCGAACGCTTCCCGCCCGCGCTCGACGTGCTCGGACAAAAGCTCCAGCTCGACTATCGCCACGACCCTGGCGCGAGCGACGATGGCGTCACCCTCACCGTGCCGCTGGCGATGCTCAACCAGATTCCCGCGCCGCGTTGCGAGTGGCTGGTACCGGGTTTGCTGGAAGAAAAGGCGCTGGCGCTGATGAAGACCGCGCCGCAGAAAATCCGCCACCGCCTACAACCGCTCGCCGACAGCGCGGCGGCATTCGCGGCCGCCGCCGGGGCGGGCGAATTCGACGGCGACGGCCCGCTGCTCAAGGCGCTTCAGCATTTCGTTGAAGAGCGCGTCCATCTCAAGCTGCCGCTGGAGAGCTTTCGCCCGGAAAATCTGCCGCCGCATTGCTTCATGAATTTCCGCGTCGTCGATGAATATGGCCGCATGCTGGGTCAGTCGCGCCAGTTGAACGAACTGCGCGCGAAGCTGAAAGAGCAGGCGGCGTCGCGCTTCGAGGCGGCGATGTCTGGCAGGGACGCCGGCAAGCGCGGGGAAGCGCCCGCCGAAAACAGCGGCCGCGCCGATGGCGATGGCGTGGCGCCAAGCGCCGGCCTGACCGCGTGGACGTTCGGCGCGCTACCCGAATTGATCGCATTGCAGATCGACGGGCGCGAAGTCATCGGCTTTCCCGCGCTCCATGACGATGGCGACAGCGTGTCGATCCGTCCCTGTGATACGCCCGAGGCGGCGGCGCGCATGCATCGCCGCGGCCTGGCGCGGCTCTTCGCCTTCGCGCTCAAAGATCAGGTGAAGGCGGTCGAACGCCTGCCGGGGCTGCGCGAGCTGGCCTTGCAATACCGCAATTTCGGCGGTGAGGCCGAACTCAAGGCGCGGCTCGTCGAAGCAGCCTTGACGCGTTGCTGCCTGGGCGAGCCGCTGCCCGCCGACGCCGAATCCTTCGTTCGCCGCTACCAGGAGGCGCGCCCGCGCATTGTGCTGGTGGCGCAGGAATTCATGCGTCTCGCCGCGCAACTGGCAACGGAGAACGCCGCGCTGCAAAAGCGCCTCGCCGCGCTCGGCAAGGCTTTTCCCGCAGTCGTGACCGACGTGCGCGCGCAAGTCGCCGCACTCTTGCCCGCCGACTTCCTGCTCGCCTTCGATTGGGAGCGTCTCGCCCATTTACCGCGTTACTTGAAGGCCGCCGCGCTGCGGCTCGACAAATTGCGCGACGATCCCGCGCGCGACGCCAAATCCATGGCGGAATGGCAGGCGCTGGCGCAGCCCTGGGCGCGCGAGACGGCCGCCCGCCGCCGCGCCGGGATCATCGATCCCGAATTGGAAGCGTTCCGTTGGTTACTCGAAGAATTGCGCGTGGGGCTGTATGCGCAGACGCTGAAGACGCCAATGCCGGTGTCGGTGAAACGTTTGCAGAAGATTTGGGAAGGGCGGGCGCGGTGATTCGGGATAGAATGTGGCAGAGAAAACCGCCCGGCAAACGGCAAAGACGCGGAAATATGCCAAAAGCGTTGCGCGGAAGAATTCCGCCAGAGCGCGGATCATCAGACCGGAAGCGCATCGGGTGGTAGTATCGACGGCGTTTGCCATCCGTCTCTCCCTGTTACAGAAAGGAAAGCCGCCATGCCCAAGCCCTACGACTCTGAATACACCCTCTTCATGCGCGAATGGCTGAAGCAACATCCCGAAGAGCGCGAAGTACAACGCACGGGGCGCGCCCTGTGGTGGGACAAGCCGCAGGATGCGGAGGCGCGGCGCGCCTTTGAAGCCGTGCAAGTGCCGGTCAGACCTTATTACTATGACAATTTCCACTGAAAGCGCTTGAACGGGCTGGCGGGGCTGCCATCCCGAATGGCTTTCGTCGATCTCGAAACCACCGGCACGCGCCCGGGGGGCGACACCATCACCGAGATTGCCATTCTCCGTGTCGAAGACGGCCGGGAGACAGGACGCTGGCAAAGTCTCGTCAACCCGGAACGGGCGATTCCGCCCTTGCTCGTGCGCCTCATCGGCATCTCCGACGCCATGGTCGCCAGCGCGCCGCCGTTTGCCGCCGTGGCGGACACGGTGGCCGAGCAACTGGCCGGCCGCGTGTTCGTCGCCCACAATGCCCATTTCGACCATGCCTTCCTGCGCCACGCCTTTCGGGCGCTCGGACGGCCTTTCGATCCGCCGACGCTGTGCACGCTCAAGCTCGCCCGCAGGCTCTACCCCGGCCAGCATCGTCATGGACTCGACGCTCTGATCGCGCGCCATGGACTCGTTTGCACGACGCGGCATCGCGCCATGGGGGATGTCGATGCGCTGTGGCAATTCATGCGCCTGGTCGCACGGGACTTTTCTGCGGAAGCGATCGCGGCGGCGCTCGGGAAAACGATGAAGCGAAAAGCGGGGCGGATTCTTGCCGCCCGGCCCGGCCTGTCCTGAAACCCCGTCCGCAGGACAGCGTGCGGGACGGATCGTCCCGTTGATGGCCGGAGTTTGTGTACCGCCTGGGGACATCGTCCCAAAGTGTACGAGCACATCCTCCTCAATTGTCATTCTTCCGCCATGTTCTTCTGGAGGAAGGGAAAATGGTCTGGAAAGCGAGGGATGCGATGACACTGAAGCGAGAATTTGTATCGTTTGCGGGTCGGGAAGGGAAGAACCTGAGCGCCCTGTGCCGACAGTTCGGCATTGGGCGCAACCCACACTTGCCCACATCCTCCATGTCACCCCGCCGCGCCGGGTACGGAAGACTTTGGGCATGACCACGAGCTCGTGCTCGGCGGCGCGCCGTCGATATTCGGTATAAATATCAATTTGCATCCCTTGTACGGTGGTTTCGTGACCGATGCCGGAGTTTCGATGTCGACGGTTTCATTGGCCTTTTTTTCCGCTAGCGTTTTCTCCCAACTTGTCAAGATTTGCCCTTTTTTTTCGTCGAACCACGCCAGATATTGCTTCCCCCTTATTCTGAATATGGCGCAGCATTCGATGTCCTTGTGCATCAAGTCTGTCATGATTTTATCGATCATGCTGCCCGGCTGCGTCTCGTATCGTTTCACTTCGATAGCCGGTTCGTCCAGGTCCGAAAAGATCATCGCCTTAAAATAACGGCACGGTAATACGCATTCATAAACAAGCATCGATCCTGCGTTTTCCTCCATCACTTGGTGTCGTCCGTCTTTTTCTCCCATGTAATAGATCATTACTATCTCTGTCGCGTCGCCGGATTGTCTCCTGTATCCATACGCCGGGCCTTCTTTCATGATGTAGTGCGGGTCGGGCAGATATTGCTTTGTGGGCGCGGCAGGCGCGGATGCTTTGGCGGTTTTGGCGGGCTTGTCTGGCTCTGATTCGAAGAAGGACGCCGCCATGTGCGCCGCGACGATTCCGAGAACCGCGGATATTAAGGCGAGAAACCAGGCGCCGATCTTAACGATTGCTGACGGCTCCCTCTTTTCTTCTGTCATGGTGTCCTCCGGCTCTGTCGCGTGGATGAAAGTCTGTCATTTTCCGCTTTTCAATAATCGTATCAGCCTTTCGACCGTAAGACTCTGCACGCTGTCTGAAATCCGCCCCTGTGTGCCTGTCGTGATGGTGATCATGCCGCCCCCGACGCTTTTGACCTGCACGTAAGCGTTCGCGTCATCGCGCCGGTAGAAAATGTCTCCTTCGTAGAATTCGCGCAGGAGCGTCTTGGGTGTGGTTGCGGCGCTATCAGGCGGAAGGCGAGGGCGGCGGGTATTCGCGCTCGTCCCTGCCGGCATCCAGCGCCCAGGCGAGCGCGAGAAGCGGCGCATAGGCGGTGGCCACGCCGATGGCGGGATGTATGTAGCCCAGTGCGGCGGCCAGCGCCAGCGGTAGGAGCCAGAAAATGTTGATCGCCGCGACCGCGAGCGTGACGGAACGATGCCCCCAGCGCCGCGCGGCGTGCTGGTAAGCGTGGCTGCGGTGCGCTTCGTGGATGCGCGCGCCCGCGAGCGCCCGGTGCGCGAGGGTCAGGCTGGCGTCGCAGATGAAGACGGCCAGCAGGATCATCCAGCCCCAGAAAAGCGCTGGCGCCTGTAGCGCGGCATGCAGGGGCAGGAGGCCGAGCGCGAAACCGAGAAAGCCGCTGCCGACGTCGCCCATGAAGATTCGCGCCGGCGGCCAGTTCCAGTACAGGAATCCGGCCACCGCTGCCGCGAGCAGGAGCGGGGCGGCGGCCAGGCCGGGAGCGCCGCCCGACAGGAAAAGCAGCGCGCCGCCGAGGCTGGCGCAGATGGCTTCGGTTCCGGCGATGCCGTCGATGCCGTCCATGAAGTTGTAGAGATTGAGCATCCACACCAGATAAAGCACCTCGCCGCACACAAGGAGCGCCAAGGAACCTCCGGATGACGGATGGGCCGCGCCGAAAAGCCCGGGGTGTTCCGGCAGCGCGTACAGGCATGCGGCGGCGGCGATGAAATGCGCCAGCAAGCGCCAGCGCGCGGCGAAATGGCCGTGATCGTCGATGAGACCGGCGAGAGCGACGAGTCCGCCCGCGCCCATCAATGTCCAGACCAGCGCCGGCGACAGCATGCCCATGTGGTTGGCTGCGGCGAGGGCGGCAAAAAAGCTCGCCACGATCGCCGCGCCGCCGCCGCGCGGGGTGGGCGCCGCGTGCGAGCTGCGCGCGTTGGGAATATCGAGCAGGCGGCGCCACAGGGCATAGCGGCGCAGCAGCGCGGTGAGCGCGAGGGACAGCGCCGCCACGGCCAGCGCCAGCCCGAAGCATTGCGCGAGATTCGGGGGAAGGGCGATCTCCATGATCTGTTTTGTTTCAACGCTGTTTGCGGGCGCGGAAATGTTCCACGGTGCGCTCCAGCGCCACATCGACCGTGCAAGGGGGCGACCAGGCGAGCAAGCGGCGGGTAGGGCGGATATCGACTTGCAGTGAGGCGTGCAGGCGGTCGATCAGCGCGCGTTGACCGAGCAGGCGCGCGCCGCTCCCGAGCAACCAGGTGGGGGCGCGGAACAGCCTTGCGGGTTTGCCGAGCGCCATGCCGAGGCGGCGCAAAAGCTCCGGCGTCGATAAATCCTCGCCATCGCTGGCGTACAGAATCTGCTCGGCGGCGGCGGGGTGGTCAACACAGCGCGCCAGCAAATCGGCGAGATTGTCGAGCGCGACCAGGCTGCGCCGGTTGTCGATACCGGCCAACGGCAAGGGTAGGCCATGGTCGATCCATCGCATCAGGCGCAGGAAATTGGCCTTGACGCCCGGCCCATAGACCAGCGGTGGGCGGACGATGACGACCTCCATGCCGCCGCCCGCACCCAGCGCGCGCACGGCGCGTTCGGCATCGAGCTTGGAGATGGCGTAGGGATCGGCGGGGACGGGCGTGGTATTGGCGGTGAAACTTGTCCCGGGTTGGGTGCGTTCGCCGCAGACCTTGACCGTGCTTACGAGCACGAAACGCCGCACGCCGGCCTGTACGGCTTGGCTGGCAAGCCGCGCCGTGGCATCGGTATTGATGCGGCGGAATTCGGCAAGAGGGTTGGCGGCGGTCTCGGCCATGACATGCGCGCGGCCCGCGCAGTGGACGACCACGTCAATGCCGGTGAGCGCCGGCGTCCAGTCCGTGGCCGGATCAAGACCGGCAAAATGGAATATCTCGGCGCCATCCGGGCAGCCGGGTAGCGGCGACCTCGCCGCCAGCCGCAGGCAATGATTGTCCGACGCAAGCCGCCGGGCCAGCGCTTGGCCGATGAAACCGCTTGCGCCGGTCAACAGGATCGCGCTCATGACCGGCGGCGCATGGCGGGCAGCGAAAGAAACGGGAACGGGGCGTGGGGGAAAAGCGCTTCGCGGCGGACGTGGGATGCCATTGAATGACAGAGAGGACACGGACGAAAGTGCGATTGTGCCGGAGCGGACGGGATCGCGCCATGTCGCGCGGACACGGTGCGCCTTTTGCGCGGAGGGCGCGCGCGCATCGCGGGCCGGGCACGATTCCCGGGAGGCTGGATTGCCGCGCCGTGCCCGCAATGGCGACGAAGGGAAAACCCGCAAAGACGAGTTCTTTCGATGAATTCCCCTCCCCCGCTTTGTACATCCCCCCTGCGGGGGGGCGAAAGGAATTCTTCGACAGGACTCGTCATTGCGAGGAGCGCGAGCGATGTGGCAATCCAGTTCGTTTTATCCGGCGCACGGCACCGCTGTTCAAAAATGCAGCGCCCTCTTGTCGCAGGCCAGCGCCGCTTCGTGCAGGACTTCCGACAGGGTCGGATGGGCATGGCAGATGCGGGCGAGGTCTTCCGAGGCGGCGGCGAATTCCAGCGCCACGGTGGCTTCGGCGATAAGATCGGAGGCGCCCGCGCCAATGATGTGGACGCCCAGGATACGGTCGCTGCGGGCATCGGCCAGCATCTTGACGAAGCCTTCCGGCGCGCCGATTCCGAGCGCGCGGCCATTGGCGAGGAAAGGTATTTTCCCTGTCCTGTAGTCGATGCCCGCTTCCTTGAGTTGTTGCTCGGTTTTGCCGACCCAGGCGATTTCCGGCGTGGTGTAGATGACGCCGGGGATGACGTCGAGGTTGGCGTGACCGGCTTGCCCGGCGATGCGTTCGGCCACCATCACGGCCTCTTCCATCGCCTTGTGGGCGAGCATGGGGCCGCGCACCACGTCGCCGATGGCCCAGACGCCGGGAAGATTGGTCTTGCAGTGTTCGTCGATCTCGATCTGGCCGCGCTCGCTGAGCTTGAGGCCGACGGCTCCGGCGTTCAGCCCCTCGGTGTTGGGAATGCGGCCCACGGAGACGATGAACCGGTCGGCTTCGAGCTGGGCGGGCTTGCCGTCCTTGTCGGCGTAGGCGATGGCGACGCTTTTCTTGCCCGCCTTGATGCCACCGATCTTGACGCCGGTGCGGATGGCGAGGCCCTGCTTGGTGAAAATCTTGAGGGCTTCCCTGGCGATGTCGGCGTCGGCGGCGGGCAGGAAGGCGGACGCGGCTTCGAGGATGGTGACTTCCGCGCCGAGGCGGCGCCAAACGGAACCCATTTCCAGTCCGATGATTCCCGCGCCGATGATCGCCAACTTCCTGGGCACGGCATCGATGTCGAGCGCGCCGACGTTGTCGCAGACGATCTTGTTGTCGATGAGGACATCGGGCAGGTGGCGCGCCTTGGAGCCGGTGGCGACGATGACTTGTCCGGCGTCCACCTTTTCGTTGCCGACGCTGAGTTTCCAGCCGTTGGCCGTCCTGGCGATGAATGCGCCGTGCCCCGGCAGGAAGGTGACTTTGTTTTTCTTGAACAACGCCTTGATACCGCCGGTGAGTTGATCGACGATGCCGTTCTTGCGCGCGAGCATTTTCGCCACATCGATTTTCGGCGCGCCGATGTCGATGCCTTGCCCCGCGAAAGCGTGGGCGGCTTCCTCGAACAGGTGCGAGGTGTGCAGCAGCGCTTTTGAGGGGATGCATCCGACATTGAGACAGGTGCCACCGAGGCGGGGTTCGCCCTTCGGGTCGGCGTAGGGGTTGGATTCGCAGCAGGCAACCTTGAAGCCGAGTTGCGCGGCGCGGATGGCGGCGACGTAGCCGCCAGGGCCGCCACCGATGATGAGGATGTCGAATTCCTTGCTCATATGTGCTGTCTCCGGTTCAGGGGTCGAGCGCCCCTTGGTGCAATAGGCCAAGCCCGGATTCTACTCGAAGCCGGACGCAAGCGCGGACATCCCCGCCTTGTGTAGACAGGCAGAACCGCCCCCGCGGAAAAATCCTTTCGCGCAAAGGACCCGGGTAACATACAAACTTATTCAGCATCGCTGCGCTCCGTTTCGAACGAGACCCGCCCCCGCGGAATGCCCGGACGTGGGTTCGGCGCTAAACTTGCACATTTTCAACGCACCCTCCAGCCTCCATGACCCAACAACGCATTCTCACCGGCATCACGCCTTCGGGCGCGCCCCATCTCGGCAATTACGCGGGCGCGATCCGTCCGGCGGTGGAAGTCAGTCAGCGCGCCGATGTCGAGAGTTTCTATTTCCTCTCCGATTATCACGCGCTCATCAAGACTGGCGATCCTGAACGCGTACAGCGTTCCACGCTAGAGATCGCCGCGACTTGGCTCGCCGCAGGTCTGCGCCCCGAGAGGGCGTGGTTTTACCGCCAGTCCGATATTCCCGAGATTCCCGAACTCACTTGGCTGCTGACCTGCGTGACCGGCAAGGGCCTGCTCAATCGCGCGCACGCCTACAAGGCCGCCGTCGACAAGAACGCGGCCGAGGGCGGAGAGCCGGACGCCGGGGTGACGATGGGCCTTTTCATGTATCCGTTGCTGATGGCCGCCGACATCCTGATGTTCAACGCCCACAAGGTGCCGGTGGGGCGCGACCAGATTCAGCATCTCGAAATGGCGCGCGACATCGCCGCGAGCTTCAACCATCGCTATGGCGAATACTTCGTGCTGCCCGAGGCGGCGGTCGATGAAGCGGTCGCCACCTTGCCGGGACTGGACGGGCGCAAGATGAGCAAGAGTTACGACAATACGATCCCGCTCTTCGCCCCAACCGCCGAATTGAAAAAGCAGGTCTTCGCCATCGTCACCGATTCGAAAGCGCCCGGCGAGCCAAAAGAAACGGAAGGCTCGGCCTTGTTCCAGCTTTTCCAGGCGTTTGCCGCGCCCGCCGAAACCGAGGCGATGCGTGCCCGCTTCCGGGAGGGCATCGCTTGGGGCGACGCCAAGGAGGCTTTGTTCGACAAGCTGGAAGCGGTGATCGCGCCGATGCGCGCCCGCTATGAAGAATTGATCGCCGAACCGGCGCGCATCGAACAAGTCCTGAAAAGCGGCGCGGATGCGTTGCGTGCCAAATATGCGGCGCCTTTCGTCGCCCGCTTGCGTGAGGCGGTCGGATTGCGGCGGCTCGACCGGCTCCCGGCGGCGCGGGCGGAGGCGCCTCCCAAACCGCGGGCCAGGGCGCAGTTCAAGCAGTACCGCGAAGCGGATGGCCTGTTCTATTTCAAGCTCGCCAGCGGCGATGGCCGTCCGCTCCTGCAAAGCCGCGGCTTTGCCTCGCCGCGCGAAGCCGGGCAGGCGGCGGGCGCGATCCGGGACGGCGCGGATTTCGCCGCGTGGGCCGATCTCGCCGAAAACGTGGCGCGCGCCGATGTGGCGCGGGAACTCGATGCGTTGCGCGCCGGATGACGGCGATCCCCATGGCGGCGCCCGTGCCTTTGCCCGCGCTGCGCTCGCCGCGCGATCGCCTGCGCCAGGTTCTGCTATTCGAGGCCGGCGGGCTGCTGTTGATCTCCCCATTGTTCGCCTGGGCGAGCGGGGTGACGCTGGCTTCCTCTGCGGGACTGCTCACCGTGCTGTCGCTGATCGCGGCGCTCTGGAATGCGGTTTTCAATAGTGGATTCGATTACTGCGAGGCAAAATTCACTGGCCGCCGCGCCGACCGCCGTCCGTTGCGGCTGAGGGTGGCGCACGCACTGGCCTTTGAAAGCAGCCTGGTCGCGCTCACCCTGCCGGTGGTGATGGCGTGGACGAACATGGACTGGCTGGCGGCGCTGGCGGCGGATGCCGGGCTGGCGCTGGCTTACGTGGCCTATGCCTTCATCTTCCATCTCGGCTATGACCGTTGCTTCCCCATCGCGCCGCGCCACTCTGGCGGCAACGCCTGAGCGCGCTTCGCCATGACCGCCGCTTTCCCTCTCACCGAACAGCGCGACGTCGACCTGGCGGCGCTCAATACCTTCGGCCTGCCAGCGCGGGCAACGCGCCTGCTGCGGCTGGCTTCGGCGGAGGAGGCGCGCGCCTTCGCCGCCACGCGGCGCGGCGGCGAGCCTTGTTTCATCCTGGGCGGCGGCAGCAATCTGGTCTTGCGCGGCGCGCCGCTCGCCTGCGTGCTCAAGGTGGAAATCCGTGGCCGCCGCAAACTCGGCGACGATGACGAGGCGATCATCGTCGAAGCCGGCGCGGGCGAGAACTGGCACGATTTCGTGCGCTGGACGCTCGATGAAGGCTGGCCGGGGCTGGAAAACCTGTCGTTGATCCCGGGCGCCGTGGGCGCGGCGCCGGTACAGAACATCGGCGCTTACGGGCTGGAAGTGGCCGAACGGTTCGGCGCGCTCGACGCGCTCGATCTGGCGAGCGGCGAAACGCGCGCGTTCGACGCCGCCGCCTGCCGCTTCGGCTACCGGGAAAGCGTGTTCAAACAACAGCCGGGCCGCTGGCTGGTCACGGCGGTGCGTTTCCGCCTGCCGCGCCGTTGGCGGCCACTGAGCGCTTACGGCGACATCGCCCGCGAACTGGCGGCGCGGGGCATCGCCGCGCCGACGCCGCGCCAGATCGCGGACAGCGTGATCGCCATCCGCCGCCGCAAACTCCCCGACCCCGCCGAACTGGGCAACGCCGGCAGCTTCTTCAAGAACCCCGTCGTCGATGCCGGGCGATACGCGGCGCTGCGCGCGGCGTACCCCGCGATGCCGCACTACCCGCAGGCCGATGGCCGCGAAAAACTCGCCGCTGCCTGGCTGATCGAGCAATGTGGCTGGAAAGGCCGCCGTCTCGGCCCCGTGGGCTGCCATGCCAGCCAGGCATTGGTGCTGGTCAATCATGGCGGCGCCAGCGGCGCGGACGTACTGCGGCTGGCCGTGCGCATCCAGGATGACGTATGGACGCGATTCGGCGTCGAACTGGAAATCGAGCCTGTCGTGGTGTGACCGGGACGATATTCCCGCTTGGAAGCGCCGATCGAATGAGGGGGCGTCCTGTGGAACGCGTCTTGCGAGAAGCGACGCGGCAATTCATGCGGCGGTTCAAATCAGCGGCGCTCTCGCGCCGTTTGGTTAACCCCCCCTCTCCCTGGCCTTCGCCCCCGCAGGTGTACAGGGCGAGGGGGCTTCGTTCTTCGGGGCGGCTTTTGTTTATGTCTGTTCCGTGCAGACAAGCCGTTTTGGCCACAGGCGTTCGTCTTCTTTCCATTGCCCCAGTCCCAGGAAGCCGTCGGGGCCGTAGAGGCGGACGCGGTCGCCGGGGTTTTCGCCGCTTCGCCGCAGGGGTTGGCCTTGCAGGATTTGGCGGGCGGCGGCGGCGTCGAGGTCGAGCCGGGGGAAGGCGGCCACGAGGGTGTCGACGGGGGCAAGCAGGGTGTCGCGTTGCGCCGGAGGGAGGGTTTCCAGTTTTTCCAGGGTGACGCTGGCGCTCAGGTCGAATGTGCCCGCGCGGGTGCGCCGCAGGGCGTCGAGGTGCGCGCCGCAGCCCAGCGCCGCGCCGATGTCCATGGCTAGGGTGCGGATGTAGGCGCCCTTGCCGCAGGCGACGCGGATGACGAAGCGTTCGCCTGCAAAGGCAAGCAGACTCAGTTCCGAGATGGTCACCCGGCGCGGCGCGCGTTCGATTTCGATACCGGCGCGAGCGTATTCGTAGAGCGGTTTGCCGTTGCGCTTGAGCGCCGAGTACATCGGCGGGATTTGTTCGATTTCGCCAGTGAAGCGCGCGAGCGTCCGGCGCAATCCGGCTTCGTCGACCGCGACTGGCCTGGTCGCCAGTACCTTGCCTTCGGCGTCACCGCTGTCGGTTTCGATGCCGAGGCGCACGCCGGCTTCGTAAACTTTGCCGGCGTCGAGCAGCATTTGCGTGAATTTGGTGGCTTCGCCGAAGGTCAGCGGCAGCAGGCCGCTCGCCAGCGGGTCGAGGGTGCCGGCGTGGCCGGCCTTGCGCGCGTCGAGGAGCCGCCGCGCGCTTTGCAGCGCGGCGTTGGAGGTCATTCCCGATGGTTTGTCGAGCAGCAGTACGCCGTCGATGGCGCGGCGGGGGGGCGGTTGTCGCGTGTGGGCGCCCATGGTGATCGCGGTATGAGGAAGGAGGGGAGAATAAAGGAGAGGGGGGAATATCGCGCGGACAAGGCGGGCGGGCGCGGGGCCGCGCCAAGGGGGAAAATCGCTTCAGCAAATCACGCGCGGAAGGCGGCGCGCGCGGGTCAGTCTTCGGCGGTTTCGTCCGGCGCGCGGGCGCGGGCTTCGTCTTCGCGTACGGCGCGCTCGATCAGTTGCGACAGGCGGCTGCCTTCTTCCAAAGATTTGTCGTAGTGGAAATGGAGTTCGGGCAGGGTGTGGATGTGGATGCGCTTGCCCAGTTCGCGGCGCAGGAAGCCGCTGGCGCGCTGGAGTCCTTCGAGGATTCCCGGCACGCTTCCGGCGCCGCCCAGGGTGGTGAAGAAGACTTTGGCGTGGGCGTAGTCGGGGGTGAGTTCGACATCGGTGAGGGAGACGAAGCCCACGCGCGGGTCCTTGATTTCCATCTGGATCAGGTTGGCCAGTTCGCGGTGGATTTGCCCGGCCACGCGCTGGCCGCGGGAATACTCTTTTGGCATGGTTCAGAGTGTCCTGGCGACTTCGCGGATTTCAAAGATTTCGAGCTGGTCGCCGATCTGGACGTCGTTGTGGCCGCGCAGTTGCAGGCCGCATTCGTAGCCGGCCCGGACTTCCTTGACGTCGTCCTTGAAGCGCTTGAGCGATTCGAGTTCGCCGGACCAGACCACCGTGTGGTTGCGCAGGAGCCGCACCGAGGCGGCGCGCCGCACTGTGCCTTCGAGTACGTAGCAGCCCGCCACTGATCCCACCCGGGAGATGGCGAACACCTGGCGGATTTCGACCAGGCCGATGATTTCTTCGCGCTTTTCCGGCGAGAGCATGCCGGAGAGCGCCGCCTTGATCTCGTCGACGGCGTCGTAGATGATGTCGTAGTAGCGGATGTCGACGCCGAAGTTTTCGGCGAGTTTTCTCGCGCCGGCGTCGGCGCGGGTATTGAAGCCGATGATGACCGCTTCCGAAGCCTGCGCGAGGTTGACGTCGGATTCGGTGATCGCGCCCACGCCGGCATGGATGACGTGCACCTTGACTTCGCCGGTGGAGAGTTTTTGCAGCGATTGCACCAGCGCTTCCTGCGAGCCTTGCACGTCGGCCTTGATGATGAGCGCGAGACGCTTGGCTTCGCCGTCGCCGATTTGCTCGAACATATTTTCGAGCTTGGCCGCCTGCTGCTTGGCGAGTTTGACGTCGCGGAACTTGCCTTGGCGGAAAAGGGCGATTTCACGCGCTTTCCTTTCGTCGGCGAGGACGATGGCTTCGTCGCCCGCCGCGGGTACTTCCGAGAGGCCGAGGATTTCGACGGGGATTGCCGGGCCGGCTTCTTCGATGGTCTTGCTGTTTTCGTCGAGCATGGCGCGGATGCGCCCGAAGGTCGCGCCCACCAGCATGATGTCGCCGCGCCGCAGGGTGCCTGATTGCACCAGGAGCGAGGCGACCGGGCCGCGTCCCTTGTCCAGCCGCGCTTCGACGATCAGGCCTTTGGCGGGGGCGTCGACCGGCGCCTTGAGGTCGAGCATGTCGGCTTGGAGCAGCACGGCTTCGAGCAGGCTGTCGACGCCTTCGCCGCTCTTGGCCGAGACCGTGGCGAACAGAGTGTCGCCGCCGTATTCTTCCGGCACGACTTCTTCGGCGATCAGCGCCTGTTTGACTTTTTCGACGTTGGCCGCCGGTTTGTCGATCTTGGTGATGGCCACGACCAGCGGCACGCCCGCAGCCTTGGCGTGGTGGATGGCCTCGCGCGTCTGCGGCATGACGCCATCGTCGGCGGCGACGACGAGGATGACGATGTCGGTCGCCTGCGCGCCGCGCGCCCGCATGGCGGTGAAGGCTTCGTGTCCGGGGGTGTCGAGGAAGGTAATCATGCCGCGCGGCGTCTCGACATGGTAGGCGCCGATGTGCTGGGTGATGCCGCCCGCTTCACCCGCCGCCACCTTGGCGCGGCGGATGTAGTCGAGCAGCGAGGTCTTGCCATGGTCGACGTGGCCCATGACGGTCACGACCGGGGCGCGCGGCAGGTATTCGTAATCCTTGTGTTCGTCGCTTTCGGCGAGGAAGGCGTCGGGGTCGTCGAGCTTGGCGGCGAAAGCCCTGTGGCCCATGTCTTCGACGAGGATCATGGCGGTTTCCTGGTCGAGCGCCTGGTTGATGGTGACCATCATGCCCATTTTCATCAGGACCTTGATGACTTCGGTGGCCTTGACCGCCATTTTGTGGGCGAGTTCGGCTACGGAGATGGTTTCGGGCACATGTACTTCGCGCACGATGGGTTCGCTCGGGGCCTGGAAGGCGGCGCGCTCTTCGCCGTGGCCGCGGTCGCCGTGGCGTCCGCCAGCCTTGGCGCCGCGCCAGGCGTTGCCGGCGGGGGTGGCGGCGCTGGTGTCGCCCCGTGTCCTGAGGCCGCCCCGGCGCTTGTTGCCGCCTTCGTTTTCGCCGCGCTTGCCGCCGCCGCTTTCGCGGGCGGGTTTATCTCCGCTGCGGGGCGGGCGGTGCAGCGTGCCAGTGGTCGTCTTGCCCGGGGCGGCCTTGCCGGGCGCGGTCCTGCCCGCCGGCGCGGCCTTGTTCGATGCGGTCTTGCCGGGCGCGGCTTTGCTTGCCGCGGCCTTGCTTGCCACGGCCCTGGCGGTGATGGTCTTGCCGCTGCTGTTTTCTTTCTCTTTGAGTTGCTGCGCGTCGCGCACGCGGTTTTCTTCTTCCTGGCGCCGGGTTTCGGCGGCGGTCTTGGCGGCGGCTTCGCGCTCCTGGCGGGCGCGCAGGTCGGCTTGCTGGCGCTCGCGCAATTCTTGGTGACGGCGCGATTCTTGGTCGCGCGCGGCGAGTTCTTCCTTGCTCAGTATCTGGGTGATCGGCACCGGCGCGGCGCGTTTGCGGCGAGTGCCCGCAGTCTTGTCCGCCGCGGCGGTGTTGCCGGTTTCTTTCCGCGTGGGCGCGGTGCGCGGTTCTTCTTTTTGCGCGGGCGCTGTTTCCGCCCCGGCGCCGGCATCGGTGGCGGTTTCTTCGGCGATGGTTTTCCCGGCGGCGATTTTTTCAGTGACGACTTCCCCGGTGACAGTTTCGGCGGTGACGGTTTCGGCGGCGGGCGCACTGGCGCCGGAAGTGCCGGCGCGGGCGGAATCGTCCGCCGGGACGGGAGGCGCCAGAGCCGTTTCGGGAGCGGCCGCGGCCGTCGCGGCGGGTGCGGGTTCCGCCTCCACGGCGGAGGTCACGGGGACGGGCGTGGTTTCGGGGGGCGCGGCGGGGACGGGCGTTTTTTCGCTCGCCGTGGTTTCGTGGGGGTCGTCGCGCTTGACGAAGACGCGTTTCTTGCGCACTTCGACCTGCACGGTGCGGGCGCGGCCCGTGGAGTCGGTGGCGCGAATCTCGGAGGTCTGCTTGCGGGTCAGGGTGATCTTGCCCTTCCTCGCGCTACCGCCATGCGACTGGCGCAAATATTCGAGCAGGCGCGACTTGTCCTGCTCGGTCAACAGATCGCTTTCGTCGAATTTATCGACGCCGGCGCGTTTCAATTGCTCCAACAGTGCGGCCGCCGGCATTTTCAGTTCTCCGGCAAACTGGGTCACACTCATCCCTTCCATGGTAAGGCTCTCCCCTCATTCCTGCTCGAACCAGTGGGCGCGCGCGGCTGAAATCAGCGCGCTGGCGCGCTCTTCGCCGATGCCGGTGAGTTCCACCAGTTCATCGACCGCGAGATCGGCCAGATCGTCCCTGGTTCGAATATCCTGGCTGGCGAGCCTGGCCGCCAGCGTTTTGTCCATGCCGCCAAGCGCGAGCAGATCGTCGGCGACGCCTTCGAGTTTTTCCTCGGTGACGATGGCCTCGGTCAGCAGCACGTCGCGCGCGCGGTTGCGCAATTCGTTGATGGTGGCTTCGTCGAAGTCCTCGATTTCGAGCATTTCGGCCAGCGGCACGTAGGCGATCTCTTCGAGCGAGGAGAAGCCTTCGTCGATCAGGATGTTGGCCACGTCTTCGTCGAGGTCGAGCTTCTCCATGAAGGCGGCGCGCAGTTCGCCCCGTTCCTGTTCGGTGCGGGCGGCGGATTCCTGTTCGCTCATCAGGTTGATCGTCCAGCCGGTCAGTTCGGAGGCGAGCTTGACATTCTGGCCGTTGCGCCCGATCGAGATGGCGAGGTTGCTTTCATCCACCACCACGTCCATCGCGTGTGCTTCCTCGTCGACCACGATGGAGACGGCCTCGGCGGGCTGGAGCGCGGCAATCACGAACTGGGCCGGATCGGGCGCCCAGACGATGATGTCGATCTGCTCGTTGCTGATCTCATTCCTGACCGCCGTCACCCGGGAACCGCGCACGCCCACGCAGGTGCCCACCGGGTCGATGCGCTGGTCGTTGGCCTTGACCGCGATCTTGGCGCGCAGGCCGGGGTCGCGGGCGCATGCCTTGATCGTGAGCAGGCCGTCTTCGATCTCGGGGACTTCGAGTTCGAACAGCTTCATCAGGAATTCGGGCACGGTACGCGACAGGACCAGTTGCGGGCCGCGCACGCCGCGGTCGATCTTGAGCAGGTACGCCTTGACGCGATCGCCGGCGCGCAGGTTTTCGCGCGGAATCTGCTGGTCGCGCGGCAGCACCGCTTCCATGCGGCCCACTTCGATGATGGCGTTGCCGCGTTCGATGCGCTTGATCGTGCCGGAGACGAGGAATTCCTCGCGTTCCAGGAAGTCGTTGAGCACCTGCTCGCGCTCGGCGTCGCGGATTCTTTGCAGGATGACCTGCTTGGCCGCCTGCGCGCCGATGCGCCCGAAGTCGATCGGCTCCAGCGGCTCTTCGATGTATTCGCCTAGGTCGATCTCCGGGCGGATGTCGCGCGCATCGACGATGCCCATCTCGGCTTCGTCGTTGACCACTTCTTCGTCGGGCATCACCAGCCAGCGCCGGAAGGACTCATAGTCGCCGGTGGCACGGTCGATGCTCACCCGGACGTCGGCATTGTCGTGGATGCGCTTTTTGGTCGCGGAGGCAAGCGCTGACTCCAGGGCAGCGAACACGATCTCCTTGGCGACGTTCTTTTCGCGCGCCAGCGCGTCCACAAGCAGCAGAATCTCGCGGCTCATTGCAGGAAAACCTCCAGGATTCAGAATTTGGGAACGAGGCGCGCTTTTTCGACATCGGCGAGGGCGACCAGAAGTTCGCCCTCGCCGGTATCGACCACGACCGCGCCGTCGCGCAGCCCCCGGAGCACGCCGGTGAAATTGCGTTGGTCGCCCACCGCGACAGCGGTGCGCAACCGGATCTCGTGTCCGGCGAAACGTTCGAAATCGGCGGGTTTTACGAGCGGGCGGTCAAGTCCCGGCGAGGACACTTCAAGCCGGTCATAATCAATGTTCTCGACCTCGAACATCCGGGTGAGCTGGTTGCTGACCGTTTCGCAGTCATCCACGCTCACGCCGCGCGCGATATCGATGAAGACGCGCAGGAGCCGCCCGCGAGGCGAACTCTCGATCGTCACAAGCTCGAACCCAAGCCCGGTGACGACCTGCTCGATCAACTCCGCCAGTTCCCGCACACCTTGCTCCACAAATAAAAAATGGGCGAAACGCCCATCCCCTGTTGACTTCAACCGGAAAAGACAGGCCGCAAGGCCCACCAAAGCCCGGCGATTCTAGCGCGTAAAGCCGCTCTTGGCAATCGGGCTTCGGTAACGCCGGGCAACCGGGCCAGCCTTGCGCGGGCCTCGTATCCTGTCGCGGACGGAAAGATTGACGGAAAGATGTTTGACTGCGCGCCGGAGTCCGGGTAAAGTGCGCGTTTCCTCGGGGTGTAGCGCAGTCCGGTAGCGCGCTTGCTTTGGGAGCAAGATGTCGGGGGTTCGAATCCCTCCACCCCGACCAGCTCGCCCCGGGACTGTCCGCGGGAATCGCTGCCCGTAGCTCAACCGGATAGAGCACCGGCCTTCTAAGCCGGGGGTTGCAGGTTCGAGCCCTGCCGGGCAGGCCAGAGGTTTTACGGGTTCCGTTCCAGCGGGGCCTACGCGGTGGCGGCATTAGCTCAGTTGGTAGAGCACTGGATTGTGGCTCCAGTTGTCACCGGTTCGATTCCGGTATGTCGCCCCAAATGAACTTCCGTCGGCGGCGGCCGAGACTGCGGCGCGGCGAGATCGTGACCGGGTTCGGCGTCGCGGATGCGGGCCTGAACGCTGCGCGGAACAGGCAAGACGAAAGACGGGGGAAATGAAAATGAAAGCCCTCGTGATCGGCGGCACCAATTTCATCGGCCCTGTGCTCACCAGGCAATTGGCGCAGTCCGGCCATGAAGTCGCGGTGTTCCACAGGCGAATTTCCCCCGAAATCCAATACGGCCAGATCCAGGGGGATTGCAATGACGCGGATGATCTTCGCCGGGCGCTGGAGGCCGTGGCGCCCGATGTGATTCTTCATATGGTCGCCTGGTCGCAAAAGCAGATCCATGTCCTGGAGCAGGCGCTGCACGGCGGGAAAATGCGCGCCGTCATCGCCTCCAGTGTCGATGTTTACAAGGCGTATGAAGTCTTGCTCGGGTTGTCGGACGCGCCCGTCGTGGCCGCGCCTTGCGATGAACAGGCGCCGTTGCGCGATGTCCTCTATCCGTATCGCGGCAGGGTAGAGGCGGATTTTGCCCATGATTACGAAAAGATTCTCATGGAAAAGGCCGCCATGCGCAGCGCGGTTCTCGATGCTGTCATTTTGAGGCTCGGCATGGTCTATGGAAGGAACGATCCCCGGCATCGTTTCCTGGAGCCAATCCAAAAGATGCGCCAGAATGCGAGGCGAATCGAATTGCCGAAGGACGCGGCCGGTTTTCGCGCCAGCATGTGCCATGTCGAGGATGTCGCCCATGGCATCATATTGGCCATGGAAAGCCATGCCGCGCGCGAAATCTACAACCTTGCCGCGCGGCGGGCGCTGTCCGGAATGGCATGGCATCGACGAATCGCGAGGCTCATGCATTGGCATGGCGACATCGTTGTCGACGAAACAGCCGCCACGGCGGACGGCATGAACTACGCGCAGCATCTCGTGGCGGATACGGGCAAGATACGAAAACAGTTGGGCTACAAAGAGCGCCTCCCGCTGGATGAGGGCCTTGCCGGGACGATACGCTGGGAGCTGGAAAATATCGCCTGACGCGGCGGCGCGGTTTCCGGTCAGGCGATCCGCCGTACCTTCGCGCCCAGGGCGGCGAGCTTTTCTTCCAGCCGTTCGTAGCCCCGGTCGAGATGGTAGATGCGTTCGATGGTGGTTTCGCCTTCGGCCACCAGCCCGGCGATGATGAGGCTGGCGGAGGCGCGCAGGTCGGTCGCCATCACGGTCGCGCCCTGGAGGCGGTCGACGCCGCGCACGACCGCCGTATTGCCGTCGATGTGGATGTCCGCGCCCAGGCGTTGCAGTTCGACGGCATGCATGAAACGGTTCTCGAAAATGGTTTCGCGGATCATCGCCGCGCCGCCGGCGACGCAGTTGAGCGCCATGAACTGGGCTTGCATGTCGGTGGGAAAAGCCGGGTAGGGCGCTGTGCGCAGGCTGACCGCGGCGAGGCGGGACGGGGCGCGGAGGTGGATGACGCCCGGTTCGCCGCGCACAGTGCAGCCCGCTTCGATGAGCTTGTCGATGACGGCGTCGAGGCTTGCGGCCTGGGCGCCGGTGAGGCGGATTTCGCCGCCGGTGACGGCGGCGGCGCACAGATAGGTGCCCGTTTCGATGCGGTCGGGCATGATGCGGTGGCGCGCGCCGCGCAGGCGCGGGACGCCTTCGATGCGGATGGTGTCGGATCCCGCGCCGCTGATGTTCGCGCCCATGGCGGTCAGGCAATCGGCGAGGTCGATGACTTCGGGTTCGCGCGCGGCGTTTTCGATGACGGTGACGCCTTCGGCGAGGCTGGCGGCCATCATCAGGTTTTCGGTGCCGGTCACGGTCACCATGTCGGTGACGAGGCGCGCGCCCTTGAGGCGGGGGGCGCGGACGTGGATATAACCGTGTTCGACCGCGACTTCGGCGCCCATCGCCTGTAGCCCCTTGATGTGCTGGTCGACCGGACGCGCGCCGATGGCGCAGCCGCCGGGCAGGCTGACGCGCGCTTCGCCGCAGCGCGCCGCGAGCGGGCCGAGGACGAGGATGGAGGCGCGCATGGTCTTGACCATTTCGTAAGGCGCGACCGGCGCGGTGAGCGCGCCGGCGTCGAGCGTCACCGCGTCGCCCTCGCGCTCGATCCCGACGCCCATTTGCCCGAGCAGGGCGAGGAGCGTGCCGACGTCCCTGAGGCGCGGCACGTTGGTGAAAGTGACGGGTTCGGCGCTCAACAGGGCCGCGCACAGAATCGGCAGGGCGGCGTTCTTGGCGCCGGATACCGCCACTTCACCCGTGAGGCGGGCGCCGCCTTCGATCAGCAGTTTGTCCATATCTGAATCCGATCCCTGGTTCCCGGCTCTCGCTCCCCGATGGGCGAATGGCCGCGACTATTATTTATTTCCCGGCGATTTTCATGCGTTCGATCAGCACCGATCCGCACTGCTTGGCGCCGCGCGGCAGGGCATCGTTGCCGACGGCGGCGATGCCGCGAAACATGTCGCGCAGGTTGCCGGCGATGGTCACTTCTTCGACCGGATACTTGATCTTGCCTTTCTCGACCCAGAAACCGGCGGCGCCGCGCGAGTAGTCGCCGGTAACGTAATTGACGCCCTGTCCGAGCAGTTCGGTGACAAGCAGGCCCTTGTCCATTTTCTTCAGCAATCCGGCAAGATCGTCCTCGCCGGGCTTGACCCGCAGATGGTGCGAGCCGCCGGCGTTGCCCGTGGTCTGGAGGCCGAGCTTGCGGGCGGTGTAGGTGGAGAGGAAATAGCCTTGCAGCACGCCTCCTGCCACGACATCGCGGTCGCGGGTGGCAACGCCATCGTTGTCGAACCAGCTCGTGCCGAAGGTCTTGGGAAGGTGGGGACGTTCGCTGATGTCGATCGTGGGCGAGAATATTTGCTGGCCAAGGGTATCGAGCAGGAAACTGGCGCGGCGATAGAGCGCGCCGCCGCTGGCGGCCTGCACGAAATTGCCGATGAGGCCGACCGCGATGGGCGCCTCGAAAATGACCGGCGCTTCGCGGGTGCGGATTTTCCGCGCGCCAAGGCGAGCCAGCGTCCGCTCGCCGGCAATGCGCCCGACTTCTTCGGCGCGGGTGAGATCGGCGGCATCGCGCCGGGCATCGTGCCAGTATTCGCGCTGCATGGCGTCGCCCTCGCCCGCGATGACCGCGCACGACAGCCCATGCCGGCTGCTCGCGTGGCCGCCCATGAAGCCCAGGCTGTTGGCGAAGACAAAATGCGATTGCTGGGTCGAGACATTCGCGCCTTCGGAATTGCGGATCAGCGGGTCGACCGCGAAGGCAGCTTCTTCGCACCGGCGCGCCAGCGCGATGGCCTCGTCGATTTCGAACGCCCACGGATGAAAAAGATCGAGATCGGGGCACTCACGCGCCATCAGCGCCTTGTCGGCCAGCCCGGCGCAGGGGTCGGGCGCGGTGAAACGGGCAATGGACAGCGCCGCGTCGACCGTGGATTCCAGCGCCGCGCGGGAAAAGTCGGATGTGCTGGCCTGTCCGCGCTGCTGTCCCAGATAGACCGTGACGCCAATGCCTTTGTCGCGGTTGTATTCGATGGTCTCCACCGCGCCCTTGCGCACCGTGACCGACTGGCCGAAGCCTTCGGAAATATCGGTTTCGCAGGCCGACGCGCCTTTCCTGCGCGCGTATTTGAGAATGTCGGCGGCAATCTCGCGCAGACGGGACGGGGAGCAGGAAAAACCGGAGGCAGAAGTCATGGGCGAAGAGGGAATCGTACAAGGCTTATAATTCTACCCCGCCCATGCCCATTGCTTCGACTGACGATGGTTTTTCATCCCGATCATTCCCCGGACTCCGCCACGGATGGCGAGCCTGCCGATCCGCCAAGCAAAAGCCGCCGCAAGCGGGAAATGCATGCGCTGCAAGAACTGGGCGCGCGGCTGGTGACGCTGCCCGCCGAACAACTGAAGAAAATGCCGATGCCCGAAGCGCTCTCCGACGCTGTTACGGAAGCGCGACGCCTGACCCGCAAAGACGAAGCCCTGCGCCGCCAGATGCAGTACATCGGCAAACTCATGCGCGGCATCGACCCGGAGCCGCTGCGCGCCCGGCTCGATGCCCTGCGCGGCCCGGCGGCGGCGGAAATCGCGCGCCAGCACAGGCTGGAGCGTCTGCGCGACGACCTTCTCGCCGACGAAAAAACCATCACGGAGATCGTCCGGAACTGGCCGCGAACCGATGTCCAGCAATTGCGCGCTTTACGGCGCAATGCCCTGAAAGAGCACGAACAGCGGCGCCCGCCGCGGGCATACCGCGAAATCTTCCGCTTCCTGCGCGAACTCGATGCCGGGCGCGGCGAGGAAACCGCCGCGGACGGCGTGCCGTGGAACGATGCGGACCGGACAGTCCAGGAATGAACAAAAGCCCCGCCGTGCGCCTCCAGATCGACATTGCCCGCCAGCATCTCGAACTTTTCGCCGCCGATGGCGCATGCATCCGCCGCTACCCGGTTTCCACGGCGGCCAACGGCGCGGGCGAGCGCGCGGGCAGCGAATGCACGCCGCGCGGCCGCCACCGCATCCGCGCGAAGATCGGCGGCGGCGCACCGCCGGGCGCGGTATTCAAGGGCCGCCGTCCGGACGGCGAAACGTGGACGCCCCGGCTCGCGGCGGCCCATCCGGGCCGCGACTGGATTCTGTCGCGCATCCTGTGGCTGTGCGGCGAAGAATCCGGCTTCAACCGGGGCGGCAACGTCGACAGCATGCGGCGCTACATCTATATCCACGGCACGGGCGACGACCAGCCCATGGGGGTGGCGCGCTCGCATGGCTGCATCCGTATGCGCAACCGCGACGTGATCGAGCTTTTCGATCTGGTCGCCGCGGGCGCGCCGGTCGTGATCGTGGCGTGATCCGGCCGTGAAACCTGGCCGGAATCGAAACGTTTTTCTCGTTTGGCGATCTTGTATATCTCGATGCCAGAGCGGGCGGAGTATCCTCGGAGCCTTGACGCCGCTTGGCGCGATGCCGGAACGGATAGAAACCGGAGGGGTGCGATGAAAGACAGAAACGGAACAATGGCGGCGAACCTGTCCGGATGGCCGGAGATGTGGCTATCGGCATGGATGCGCCCCTGGGCCGCGTTCGGGGACTGGAATGCGCTGTGGAGCGGGCCATGGCGGAACTGGCTGGAATCGCTGGCGGAGATGCCCGCGCCCTGGATACCGGCGCTGGCCGCGGAAAGGCAGGGACAACCTGCGGCGATTGATTTCTTCCTGCCATGGCTGCCGCGCGTGGAGGCGTGCATCGAGCCGCTCGACAGCCATTCCGGCGACGATGCCGTGCGGGTGATGCTGCGCGCGATCCTGCCGGGCGGCGAGGATGGCCTGGAAATCGATGCCACGGTGGTACACCACCGCCGCGCCGCCGATACGTGAAAGAAAGCAAAAAGCAAGATCGGCGGCGCTACGCGCCGGATGAAACGAACTGGATTGCCACGGCGCTGCGCGCCTCGCAATGACGAGTCTTTCCGATGAATTCCCCTCCCCCGCTTGGCGGGCGAGAGGGTGACCGAAGGCCGGGAGAGGGCTTCGTTTTATGCGGAGCGGATCGATGCTGATTTCTTGGCGATGGGGCGCACGGGCGGGGGTCTTTTCCTTCTTTTTTATTTAGTCAGCGTCGCTTCGCTCCGTATGGAAGGACGCCCTCTCCCTGGCCCTCCCCCGCCAAGCGGGGGAGGGGAATTCTTTCTTCCTTGGGGGGCTTTTCAGAAAATCGTCGATGCCTTGTGCCGTGGCATGAGATGATTAGGCTGCACTTCGCTTGTCCATTTATCTTTTGCTCCGGGCTACACTTGCTCAGTCTATTGGCTCATACGGTTCTCCATTAAGCCAATATAACTCATATTCATCAGACGCTCCCTTGAGCAAATTCTCAGCCAAAATAACTGCATTTTTTATTGCATCAAGAGGATCGATGCCATGAATATCAGGCTGACGGCCGTACAGTCCATCTAACGAAAGCATGCA
>JAITLI010000165.1 GCA_031277975.1 Azoarcus sp. | reverse complement strand
GTCCGCCTCGGCTACCGCGACATCCAGCTCATCAAACGCTTCTCCACCGTCGGCATGGGGCCGCTGCAAGGCCGCCAATCCGCCCTGCCCGCCGCGCGGCTGGCCGCGGAGGCCACGGGCCGCGGCGTCTCCAGCACCGGCATCACCACCGCCCGCCCGCCCGTCTCCCCGGAAAAACTCGCCCACATCGCCGGACGCGCCTTCTCCCCCGTCCGCCACAGCGCCATGCACCAACGCCACTTCGCGGCGGGCGCGCAATTCATGCCCGCGGGCGCATGGCTGCGCCCCGCCTACTACGGCAAGCCCGCCGAACGCGAACGCCATATCCAGGAAGAAGCCCTCGCCGTGCGCACCGGCGTCGGCCTCATCGATGTCTCCACCCTCGGCGGGCTGGAGATTCGCGGCCCGGACGCCGTCGAGCTCCTGGAGCGCGCTTACACTTTCGGCTTCGCCAAACTCCCCGTCGGACGTTCGCGCTACGCTCTCATGACCGCCGAAGATGGCGTCATCATCGACGACGGCGTCTGCTGCCGCTTCGGCAACACTCATTTCTACGTCACCGCCACCACCAGCGGCGTCGACCGCGTCTATCGCAGCCTCACCAAATGGAACGCGCAATGGCGGCTCGACGTCGACATCGCCAACGTCAGCGCCGCTTGGGCGGCGGTCAACCTCGCCGGCCCCCGCTCGCGCGAAGTCCTCGCCAAACTCCTCACCGGCCTCGATCTCTCCCAGGAAGCCTTCCCCTACCTCGCCGTGCGCACCGGCGCGGTCGCGGACCTCCCCGCGCGGCTCATCCGCGTCGGCTTCGTCGGCGAACTCGGATACGAAATCCACGTCCACGCCCGCCACGGCGAATATCTCTGGGACGAAATCCTGCGGGCGGGCGCCTCGTCCGGCATCCGCCCCTTCGGCGTCGAGGCCCAACGCCTGCTGCGCCTCGAAAAAGGTCACGTCATCGTCACCCAGGACACCGACGGCATGACGCACCCCGCCGAAGCCGGCATGGCATGGGCCATCGGCCGCAAAAAACCTTTCTTCGTCGGCAAGCGCTCCATCGAAATCCTCGAAGCCCAGCCCCCCTTGCGCCACCTCGTCGGCTTCATCTTGCCCAAGGACGGCCCCGCCCCGCTCGAAGGCCAGATCATCCTCGATGAGCGCGGCAGCATCACCGGCGCGATCACCTCTTGCGGCTACTCCGGCACGCTGAAAAAGTATATCGGCCTGGCGTATTGCGCCCCGTCGCAAAGCGCCCCCGGCACGCGCCTGCCCATCCGCTGCGAAAGCGCCCCCGGCGGGCGGCTCGAAGCCACCGTCGTCAGGTTGCCCTTCTACGACCCCGACAACAAACGCCAGGAGCTTTGACATGAGCACGCCCTCCGATGCCTCCCGCGGACGCGCCCCGGCCAGCCTTTCCCGGACGGCGACGCCCTCCGGTGCAAGCGCCCCGGTGGACCTCGCCGATTTCACCAGCTTGCCGCGCCTCGGCCTGCGAGGCAAAGCGGCGGCGGAACGCCTCGCCGCGGCGGGCTTCCCCATACCGGAGGCCCCCAACCGCCTCGCCCGCGCCGCCACGGGCGAGACGCTCCTGCGCCTGTCGCAGACCGAGTATTTGTTGCTGGGCGCGTTCGCGGACGATGGCGCGCGCGTCCGCGCCCTGGAAGACGAACTCCCCAAGGCCGGGGAAAACGGCCTCTATTTCCTCCCCCGGCAAGACAGCCACGCTTGGTTCCGGCTCGGCGGCCCGCGCCGAGCCGAGGTCATGGCCAAACTCTGCGGCGTCGATCTCTCCCCCGAAGCCTTCCCCCGCGACGCCCTCGCGCAGACCTCGGTCGCCCGCATCAACGCCATCGTCGCTCACGACGGCGAGCCGGAACCGGGCGCCTTCCATCTCCTCTTCGACCGCCCCAGCGCCGCTTACTTCCGGGAAGCGCTGCTCGACGCCATGCGGGAGTTCTCATCGGAGATCGGGGATCGGGGATCAGGAATCAGACATCCCGGCTGAACCATGGGTCGTGCGTTGCAGCAGCACGTTCGTTGTTGAGCAAGTTATTCGTATCGCTGGCGTTCCTGGGCGTATCGCCAGCTTTCTTGGGCGTATCGCCAGCTTTCCTAGGCATATCGCCAGCTTTCTTGGGCGTATCGCTGGCGTTCTTGGGCGTATCGCCAGCTTTCTTGGGCATATCGCCAGCGTTCTTGAGCGTATCGCCAGCGTTCCTGTCTGTGCTGTACAGAATAATAGGGAGAAGAAAGCCCTCATCCGATGTGAATTCCACGTGCTTATATGCGGATGCTTTCCGCCGCGCAATCGCTTCCGGACAAATAAATCAGCGTCGCTTCGTTCCATACGGAGCGCAGCGACGCTGATTTTTTCTGATCCCCGATCCCTGACTGATGTCAACCCAATTTGTTGATCAACGCCTGGGCGGCCGCTTTCTGCGCGGCGTTCCCTTCGGCGGCGACTTCTCTCAGCAACTCCAGTGCGCCTTCACTGTCGCCCATGTCCTCATAGGCGCGCGCCAGTTCGAGCTTGGTGTCGACCTCACCCGCCATGTCGGCTTCGACGACAGGCGTCGCCGCGCCATTTCTGGCGGACGCCGTACCGAGGTCGAGGTCGAAATCGAGCGCGTGCGGGTTGAAGTTGGTCTTTTCAAAATCCAGTTCCACATCGCCGCCGCCCTGGACAGGCGGCAACACGACGGTCGCGGTCATGTCGGCGCCACCGCCGGTATTTTGCCGCTCCAACTCGGGCAGATCGAATTCAAGCGGAGCCACCAGATCACCTGCCACGCCACCCGTCGCAGCCACACTGGACTGGCGCTGCGCCCCCGGTTGCCGGGAAGCTACTCCGGCGGGCGCCGCCCCGGGTTGCCGGGAAGCCGTTCCAACGGGTGCCGCCCCGGGCTGCCGGGAAGCCATTCCAACGGGCACCGCCGCGGGTTGCCGGGAAGCTGTTCCAACGGGGGCCGCCGCGGGTTGCCGGGAAGCTGTTCCGGCGGGTGCCGCCGCGGGTTGCCGGGAAGCCGTTCCGGCGGGCGCCGCCGCGGGTTGCCGGGAAGCCGTTCCGGCGGGCGCCGCCGGTTTCTGTCCGGTAATGCCAAAATCGAAATTGACTTCGCCGGCAGCCGCCGCGCCCTGGGCGGTCGACTTTTGTTCGGCCGCGCCGAGATCGAAGTCGATCTCGCTGTCAGGCGGCGGTGCGACTTCGCCGCTCCCTCGTGGCAGAAGCTCGTCTACCTTGTCCTTCGTCACCACGGTGTCTTTCAACTGCCCCGGATAGGCATTGGAGGCCGAAGAACTGAAATCAAGAGACGCCAACTGCGGACCGCCCGTGTTTTCCACGCTTGAGTCCCGCAGCGCGGACCTTCCAACCGCAGGCGTCCTGACCGGCACGACTTCTTCATCGTCGTCGGCCACTGTCCTGGCGGCATAAAGCGGGTTGGAGGGATCGAGCTTGCGCCCCATCTGCGCCGCCTTTTCCCAATCCCTGCCCTGGCCTTGCGTGCGCGCGAAAAGCTCGCTGGCGGTGGACTCGAACTGCGCCAGATCATGGCGTTGCACGTAGATTTCCAGCAGCTTGACGTAGATCGCTCCACGCTGGGGATCGGCCTTGAGCGCGTCGTTGAGGATTTCCTCGGCCTGCGTGTCGCGGCCATAAGCCATGTAGACGTCGGCCTCGGCCACGGGGTCTACGCCCTCGTTGGTGTCGATCGACAGTCCGGTCTGGCTGAAATCGGTGTGAATGACGCTGCTTGAGCCAGTATCGACGCTCTGACCGCCAGTTTCCCCGAAAATCGAGGTGTTCTCGCTCGGGAATATACTTTCATCATCCTGGGAGAGGGTCTCCAGCGAGGCATCGGCCCGCTTGCGCTGCCAGGAACGGAAACCGAGGAAACCGCCCAGCAGGACGATGACCAGCGCCCCGATCCCGAGGGTCTGCGGCGTGAGCCAGGCCAGCGGATCAACGTATTGCGGCGGGGGCGGGGGCACGGGCGGACGCGGCGGCGGCGGTGGGGCCACTGTTTCCGGAACGGGTTCAGGTACCGGCGGGGGTTCCGGCGTCGGCACGGGTTCCGGCATCGGCTCAGGCTCTTGCTTCGGCGGGGATTCCGATTCCGGTGCGGGAATTTCCTCGCTCGCTTTCTGCGCCAGCGCCAACCTTGCGAGTTCCTGGTCTTTCAAGGCGAGGAGTTTTTCCTGGTTCTCCGCAATCCCGCTAAGCTCCTTGACCCGCGCTTGCAGTTCATTCACTTCGTTCGTGCGCGCTACGATTTCTTCTTCCAGGAGCTGTAAACGTCCCAGAGCCGCGCTGCTGTCGGCAGCCCCAGTCGCGGGGGATGCGCCGCTATCGGAAAGACTAGTGGAAATGGCTACTTGCTTACTATTATCGACCTCGGTCACCCCCTTTCCGACCTGATGGGTTTCTCTCCCCGTCTCATCCTGCGTGAGCGCGGTGCCCGCCGCATCGGCCAACCGCTGGCGCCATTCATTGAACTCACGCGTCTGCATGAGAATATTGTTCTTGGCTTCGGCCCTGTCGATGCCTGCGACCTCATCGGCAGTCGGTATCCTGAGTTCCGCGCGCTCCCTGATCCGGTTGATATTGCCGCCAATGAACGCCGATGGATTATTGCGGCGCAATGCTTCGAGCATCTGGTAGCGGTCTATGCCCGCGGGACGGTAGGTGCGCGCGATGGCGCCCGCCGTATCGCCGTGTTTGACGACGTATCTTTCTTCCGAGGCGGGCGGGGGAAGGAACGATATGTCGGGAGGAGGCTGCGGCGGGCGCGTTTCTTCGCCAGCCGTGGCGGTTTGCGGCACGGATTCCGGCGGCGGCTCGTAAGCGCCGAACGGGGGCGGCGGCTGTTGCCCGGACGGCGGCGCAAACGACGTGTCTACCGGCGGCTCCTGCGCGGGCGGTTGCGCGAACTGCGTGAGGGGGGGCGCCACAGGCTCGGGCCGGTGGATCATCTCGGGCGGGTCGAGCAGGAAATTGTAGGTGCGCATCATGCGCCCGTCATCCCAGGTCATTTCGACGATCAGGCTGGCGCTCGGTTCATCGACCGGCAAGTGGCTGGTGAGCCTCAGCACCGACCGCCCTCCCCGGTTCTCCACCGCCACCCGCACGGCGGGCACGAAACTGGCGTAGGCAACGTTCGCCTGCAAGAAGGCTTCCGGTTGCGCGATACGCGCGGTCAGCGACTGCAACTCCTGCGCCGTCGCGTTGATCGGGATTTCGGCCCTCAATGCCTCTCCCAAGCCACTCAATACATTGATCTGACCAAGTCCGGCGGCTTGCGCGCCGAACGGGAAAGAAGCGATCGCAAGCGCGATCAGAGATGCCTTAATTGTCGGTCTCATAGTTATCCTCAAGCCACGCTCCCCTTTACCTGCCGAGCAAAGGACGATACATCATGGACTTGGCGCCGTAATCTATCATCAATTTGAAACAGTTGCATCAACTGCTCAAGCCCAAAGAGGAATAGCGGAAGAATCGGCAACGGAAAATGCCTGTAACAAAACGTTTTCCCATCACACGCCAACCGTATTTCATTTCCATCCCGCCCATCGGTCATGTCATTCCCCGAGCAGGATTCGCAACATGCGCCGCAACGGTTCAGCGGCCCCCCACAACAACTGGTCGCCCACAGTGAAAGCGCCCAGATAATGTGATCCCATCGCCAGTTTGTGCAAACGGCCAACCGGCACGGCGAGCGTCCCGGTCACCGCCGCCGGGGTCAGTTCGCGCTCGGAAATCTCGCGCTCATTGGGCACGACTTTCACCCACTCGTTGGCCGAAGCAATGATACCGGTCAGTTCATCGAGCGGCACGTCCTTTTTCAGCTTGATGGTCAACCCCTGCGCATGGCAGCGCATGGCGCCGATGCGCACGCAAAGACCATCGACCGGGACGCTGCCCGCTTCACGGAATGGCGGTTTGCCGAGGATTTTATTGCACTCCGCCCCGCCTTTCCATTCTTCTTTCGATTGTCCATGGGCAACCGGCGCGTCGATCCACGGAATGAGGCTGCCCGCGAGCGGCACGGAGCGGAAATTCCCGGTCGGGAGCGCCGGCGAGCGCAAGGTTTCGGCAACCTTGCGGTCGATGTCGAGGATCGCCGAGGCCGGATCGGCGAGCAGATCGGCCACCGAGGCATGCAGCGCACCCATCTGCGCGAGCAGTTCGCGCATGTTCTGCGCCCCCGCGCCGGAAGCGGCCTGGTAAGTCATCGCCGACACCCACTCGACGAGATCGTGGCGGAACAATCCGCCCAGCCCCATGAGCATCAGCGACACGGTACAGTTGCCGCCAATCCAGTTCCTGCCGCCACTGGCCAGCGCGTCCTCGATGACGTCCAGGTTCACCGGATCAAGAACGATCACCGCGTCATCGGCCATGCGCAGGGCGGAGGCGGCGTCGATCCAGTGCCCGTTCCAGCCCGCGCCGCGCAGTCCGGGAAACACTTCTTTCGTGTACTCGCCCCCCTGGCAGGTGACGATGATGTCGCACGCCCTGAGCACGTCGATGTCGCTCGCGTCCTGCAAGGGCAGCCCGGCGGGCCGGCCGCCGAAGAGCGGCGCCTGTCCGCCGGAGTTGGAAGTCGAAAAATACACCGGGTCGATATGAGCGAAATCCCCCTCTTCCGCCATGCGCCGCATGAGCACGGAACCGACCATGCCCCGCCAGCCGACCAAACCCACTCGTTTCATGGTCTCTCCTCGATCAGGGAATTTCGTACTTTACCACTCGTGCGCCGAAACAAAGCATTTATTCCCGTCTACCCGCGAAATTTTTATTCGAGCGCCTCCAACACCGCATCGCCCATTTGCGCCGTACCTGCCTTTATCATACCCGGCTCGAAAATATCACCGGTGCGAAACCCTTTCGCCAATACTTTCCCAACCGCGCCCTCCACTTTGCGCGCGGCTTCCTCCAGATCGAAGGTATAACGCAGCATCATGGCGGCGGACAAAATGGCCGCCAATGGATTGGCCACATCCTGTCCGGCGATATCCGGCGCGGAACCATGCGACGGCTCATATAGCCCCTTGCCGTTTTCGTCCAGCGAAGCGGAGGGCAGCATACCGATGGAGCCGGTCAGCATTGAAGCCTCATCGGACAGGATATCGCCGAACATATTGCCGGTCACTATTACATCGAATTGACGGGGAGCACGCACGAGTTGCATGGCAGCATTATCTACCAGCATATGGGAAAGCGCTACGTCAGGGTATTCGGGCGCAATTTCGTTCATCACGTCGCGCCAAAGCTGTGTAGTTTCCAGCACATTCATTTTATCGACCGAGCACAGCTTGCCATTGCGCCGCCGCGCCGCGTCAAAAGCGACGCGGCCAATACGGCGGATTTCCGTCTCCGTGTAGTGCATGGTGTTGAAAGCAAAACGCTCGCCATTGCGATTCTCGATACCGCGCGGCTGCCCGAAATAGATATCGCCGGTCAATTCGCGTACAATCAGGATATCCAGCCCGGCAACGACTTCTGCCTTCAGGGTGGAGGCATTCAACAGTTCGGGATAAAGCACCGCGGGGCGCAGGTTGGCGAAAAGCCCCAGGTGTTTGCGAATACCGAGCAAGCCGCGCTCTGGCCGCTGCTCGCGCGGCAACGTATCCCATTTCGGGCCGCCGACAGCGCCGAGCAACACCGCGTCAGCTTCTTGCGCAAGTTTGCGCGTCGTTTCCGGATAGGGATCGCCGCTCGCATCGACCGCCGCGCCGCCAAGCAAGGCTGTCTCCATCTCAAGGCCAACCCCCAGGGCTTCCAGTACACGCACGGCCTGCGCCGTAATCTCGGGGCCAATGCCGTCACCGGGAAGAACGCAGATTTTTTTCGTCATGGTTTCGTTTCCTTTCGGGCGCCGAAACGCCCTGTTTCCCCTTCCTGGGCAAGTACGATGCATGCGGGCATTTTGCCATCCCGCCAAGTTGAACAGAATTCAATGACCGGGCCGAAAACAATTGCGCGCTCAGGCACCGTGGCATTCTTCACCAGCATATGTAAATCAGTCCGCGAAAAACCATGGAAATACATTCTTTCGTCTTTCTTCGAAAGCATGAATCTCGTCGGCATGGCGTAGCGTCAAGCCGATGTCGTCCCATCCGTTCAACAGGCATTCTTTGCGGAAAGCGTCGACCTGGAACGGGATCGCATAACCATCGGGCCGCGTGATTTTTTGTTCCGCCAAATCCACGATGAGCGAAAACCCCGGTGTGTATTCGGCAAGACCAAAAAGCGCGTTGATCTCTTCCCTGGGCAGCGCCACGGGCAGCAGGCCGTTCTTGAAACAATTGTTGAAGAAGATGTCGGCGAACGATTCCGCCAAGATCGTCTTGAAACCGTAATCCGCCAGCGCCCATGGCGCATGCTCGCGGCTGGAGCCGCAGCCGAAATTGGCGCGGGTGAGCAGGATCGAGGCATTACGGTAACGTTCCTGATTCAATACGAAATTGGGATTCAGCGGGCGGCGGCTGTTGTCCATCCCCGGCTCGCCATCATCCAGATAACGCCATTCATCGAACGCATTGGGTCCGAATCCCGAACGCTTGATGGATTTCAGGAATTGCTTGGGGATGATCGCGTCCGTATCGACATTGTTGCGATCCAGCGGCGCGACCAATCCCGTGAAAATCCCGAATTTCTCCATATGCTTTTCCTCTTGCCACGAATCTGTCCGAAAACGCGCCCGGCAACGACATAAAGATATTCCGACCCAGCCTCTCCTTCCGCGTGCCGGCGAGAGCGAGAGAGAATATCCGACAATCCGTCATTCAGCGCGTCGCCTTCTGGATGGCCTTGCCACCCGCTTCGATGTCCTTGCCGACGCCGCGCACAGTATTGCAGGCAAGCAACCCTGCGGCGAACAACAACACGATGCTCAACAATAGTGCCCCTCGTTTCATTGCGGTCTCCCGTTTCCTCCGGTCGATCAGAGAATATCCCGCACATCGACAAAGTGTCCGGCGATCGCCGCCGCCGCCGCCGTCGCCGGGCTGACGAGATGCGTACGCCCGCCCGGCCCCTGACGGCCCTCGAAATTGCGGTTCGAAGTCGAAGCGCAGCGCTCGCCCGGCAAGAGCCGGTCGGCGTTCATGGCAAGACACATGGAACAGCCCGGCTCGCGCCACTCGAAACCAGCGGCGATGAAAATCCTGTCCAGACCTTCCGCCTCCGCCTGGCGCTTGACCGGCCCCGACCCCGGCACCGCCAGCGCGAGCTTGACATTATCGGCTTTCTTGCGCCCTTTCAGCACCGCCGCCGCCTGGCGCAAATCCTCAATGCGGGAGTTGGTACAGGAACCAATGAACACCTTGTCGATCCTGATCGACTGGATCGGCATGTTCGCGCGCAAGCCCATGTAAACGAGCGCACGCTCCATCCCTTCCCGCTTCACCGCATCCGTTTCCTTCACCGGATCGGGTACCGCAGCGGTGACGGGGGCGACCATTTCCGGCGAAGTCCCCCATGTCACTTGCGGCAGGATATCCGCCGCGTTCAATTCCACGCTGCGATCGAACACCGCGCCGACATCGGAATGCAGGGTGCGCCAATACATCGCCGCCGCGTCCCACGCTTCTCCCCTGGGCGCAAAAGGGCGATTCCTGAGATAGGCAATGGTCACTTCATCCGCCGCCACCAGTCCCAGGCGCGCGCCCGCCTCGATCGCCATGTTGCACAGTGTCATCCGCCCTTCCATCGTCAGCGCGCGGATCGTCGCCCCCGCGAACTCGATGGCATGGCCCGTGCCCCCCGCCGTGCCGATCCTGGCGATGATGGCCAGCGCCACGTCCTTGGCGGTCACCCCCTTGCCCAACGCGCCTTCGACCCGGATCAGCATGGTTTTCGATTTTTTCTGCACGAGGCACTGCGTCGCCAGCACATGCTCGACTTCGGAAGTGCCGATACCGTGCGCCAGTGCCGCGAACGCGCCGTGCGTGGACGTGTGCGAATCGCCGCACACCACAGTCATGCCCGGCAGTACCGCGCCGTTTTCCGGGCCGATCACATGCACGATCCCCTGTCCCGCGTCCCGGAAGGGAAAATACGCCAGCGCCCCCAGCCCGCGAAGATTGGCGTCCAGCGTTTCCACCTGCAAGCGGGAAACCGGGTCCTGAATGCCCTCGCGCCAATGATCGGTCGGCGTGTTGTGATCCGCGGTCGCCACGATGGAAGACGCGCGCCAAGGCTTTCTGCCCGCGAGCTTCAGCCCCTCGAAGGCTTGCGGACTCGTGACTTCATGCACCAGATGGCGGTCGATGTAGATCAGCGCGGTGCCATCCGGCTCCTCGCGGACGACGTGACTCGCCCACAGCTTTTCATATAGCGTCTTGGCTTCCATCCAGCGGATTTCCAAAAGGGGACATTCTACACAGTTGCCGCCAGAAGAATTACAGCGTTCCGCATCGAACAGGGCAATCGGGGATCAGGCATCGAGGATCGGATGTGTTCAGCGCGCTGGTTCCAGGCGCGGGAAGAACATGGCGATACATGTGCTCAGGTGCATTTCCGCAGCTTCGCGGATGCGGGGGAAGTGTTCGGCGGCGATGCCGATGTCGGTCCAGATGTCCGGGTCGATGCGCGATAGCGCCTGGGCGCTCGATTCGTTGTAGCGGTCGGCGGCGCTCATGGCGAGGGCGACATGGAGCAGTTCCGCTTCGAATACGTGGCTGCCCGCGCGCGGCGGGTCGATTTGCGCGCCGATGATTTCGGCGAAGTTCGGCGGCAGTTTCCAACTGTCCATCAGCGCCGCGCCGACTTCGGCGGAATCGCAGCCGATGATCCTTCGTTCGGCCTCGGGCAGGGTTTCGCGCCCGCCGCCGGCGCTGATCTGGGCTTCGATCGCTTGTCCAGGCACGCTCTGGTACATCACCAGATGCCCGATGTCGGCAAGCAGCCCAATGACGAACAGGCGCTCGGAGGCAGGACTGCATGTCGCGTGCGCCAGTTCGCGCGCGGTCAGCGCCGTCATCATGCTGCCTTGCCAGAACCGTTTCATGTCCATCCGCCGCGGCTGGATGCCATCGAATACGGCGCTGACCGACATCGCCAGCACGAGTTCGTGTGTTTGTTGCAGGCCAAGGATGGAAATGGCGCGGCTGATGCTCTCGATCTTGCGGCTGAAGCCGAAAAGGGCGCTGTTGACCAGTTTCAGCACTTTCGATGTGAGCGCGGGGTCGGTCTCCACGAGGTGCGCGATTGTGCCGATCGAGCCGTCGGGCGAGTCGAGCTGCTCCCGGATACGGTAATACACCGAGGGCAGCATGGTGAGCGATTCAATGTTGTCGATGAGTTCCTGGGCGGAATGCATGACGGAATTCCGGGAAAGGTACCGGGATTATCGGCGATCGCTATGAAAACAGGAACACGCCGGCGCGGGCCGGCGTGGAAAATGCCATGGGTGGCCGCTTCCGGACGATCTTCCGGGCCGCGGCGCGGCAAGCGCGGACAAGACGATTATTGTTTTGCGCGCGGTTCCGTATGCGCAAAATGGATGGCCACCGCCGCGCCGGAAGCCGGTTCGGGTTGCAGGGTGACGTGGGCGATGCCGAAGCGCTCGGCCAGCAGCGCGCGCTCGCGAGCGAGGATGTCTTCCCAATGACGCAGGTCGGTGATGACGAGATGGGCGGAAAGAGCGGGACGGCGCGAGTCCAGGCTCCATATGTGCAGATCGTGGACCGAGTGCACGCCCTGCGCGGCGGCCATCGCCCGGCCGACTTCGTGCAGCGACAGATGCGCGGGAACGCCTTCGAGCAGCGTATGCACGGCCTGGCGCAGGAGGTTGAGGGTCGAGGCGAGGATCAAGCCACAGATCAACATCGTCAGCAACGGATCGATCGCTACCCAGCCGGTAAACTGGATGACCAGCCCGGAAGCCAGCGCCGCCACCGAGCCGAGGGCGTCGCCCGCAACATGGAGCAGGGCCGCGCGGGTATTGAGATCGCGCGCGCCCCGGGTGAGCCGCCACGCGACGAAAAGGTTCACTGCCAATCCCGCCAGCGCCACGATGGTGACGGCTTCGCCCGCCACCGGGCGCGGCGCGATCAGCCGCACCACCGCTTGCCAGAGCAGCGCGGTGATGATGGCGAGCATGGTCAGGCCATTGATGAACGCGGCCAGCGTCTCCGCGCGCATCAGCCCATACGAGTGGCGCGCGCTCACGGGGCGCAGGGCGATGCGGGCGGCGATGAACGCCAGCGCCAGTGCGAGCGCGTCGGTCAGCATGTGTCCGGCGTCGCCGAAAAGCGCCAGCGAGCCGGACCATGCGCCCGCGATCGCTTCGAGTACGGCGAAAGCGAGCGTCAGCCCGAACGCGAAGAGGAGTTCGCGGCTGGAGGCGGCATGCGAATGCACGTGCCCGTGCCGGTCGTGGCCATGATCGTCATGGCTGTGATCGTGGCTGGATTCAGGATTGGCGGTCATTGGCGGCGAGGCGGACGGTCAAGAACGAGCGGCCCAGTGCGACTGCACAACGCGCAACAATTCGGTGAAGACCTTGGGCGTGCCGGCGACGATATTACCATGTTCGAGGAAAGCGCCCTCGCCGTCGAAATCGGCGGCGAAGCCGCCGGCTTCCTGGATCAGCAGCGCGCCAGCGGCCATGTCCCACGGCGCGAGGCCGGTTTCCCAGAAGCCGTCGAGACGCCCGCCGGCGACATAGGCCAGATCGAGCGCCGCCGCGCCCGGACGCCGCAGCCCGGCGCTCTTGCGCGTCAACTCGCGGAACATGGCGATGTAGGTTTCGAGGTGGTCGAACCGCCGGGAAGGGAAACCGGTGCCGAGCAGGGCATCGGCCAGGCGCAGACGACGCGACACCCGGATGCGGCGATCATTCATGTAAGCGCCGCGTCCGCGCGAGGCGGTGAAAAGCTCATTGGCGACCGGATCGAACACCACCGCGTGCTCGGGCGCGCCCTTGCGGGTCAGCGCGATCGACACCGCGTACTGGGGAAAACCATGGATGAAATTGGTCGTGCCGTCGAGCGGATCAATGATCCAGACGAACTCGCCGCCGCGCCCGTCCTGTGGCCCGGAGCGCCCGGACTCCTCTGCTAGAATGCCGTGCTCCGGAAAGGCTTCGCGCAAAATGCCGACGATGGCCGCCTCGGCGGCGCGGTCGACCTCGGTGACGAAATCATTGGGCGCCTTGCTTTCGACATTCAAAAGATCAAGCTGGCTCGCGGCCTGGTTGATTATGGCGGCGGCGCGGCGCGCGGCCTTGACGGCGATGTTGATGGCGGGGTCGAGGTTGGGGCGCATGCTGGCATCCGGTTTTTGTATAGAGCGAAAAACGATTGATTCTAATATGAACGATCCCTCGCCGCTTGGCCGTGTCCGTGTCGTACTTGCCCGTCCCAGTCATCCCGGCAATATCGGCGCGGCGGCGCGGGCGATGAAGACCATGGGACTCGCCCGCCTGTGGCTGGTCGCGCCCGCCGCGTTTCCCGATCCCGTGGCCGAAGCGAGAGCCTCCGGCGCGGGCGACGTGCTCGCGGGCGCGACCGTCGCCGCCACCCTACCGGAAGCGCTGGCCGGCACCGTGTTCGCGGCGGCGCTCACCGCGCGGCGGCGCGACCTGTCCCTGCCGCGCCTCGGGCCGCGCGCCGCCGCCGCCGAACTCCTCGAATGGAGCGCGCGCGGCGAAGTCGCGCTGGTGTTCGGCAACGAAGCCAGCGGTCTGACGAACGAAGAACTGGGCCTGTGCGCACGACCGGTCACGATCCCCGCCAATCCCGGCTACGCCTCGCTCAACCTCGGCGCGGCGGTGCAACTGATGTGTTACGAACTGAGAATGGCCGTGACGGGCGAAACCTTCCGCGCCGCCGCCGGCGCGCCCACTCCTGCCGCCCACGACGAAATCGAAGGCTTTTTCGCGCATCTCGAATCGGCCATCATCGCCAGCGGCTTCCTCGATCCGGCGAAGCCCCGCCGCCTCATGGCGAAGCTGCGCCGCCTGTTTGGCCGCGCGCGCCTGGAAAAAGAAGAAGTCGCCATCCTGCGCGGCATCCTGGCAAGCTTCGATACCGGCAAGAATAAGCAAAACTGAAAGTAGAATAATCGTCTCCCGGCTGGCCGCGGCGGCGCCGGTTCATCCTGAAACCCGTCATATTCCGGAAAAGCTCCCTCATGTTCGAACATTTGCGCGAAGACTTGGCCAGCGTGCGCGAGCGCGATCCGGCGGCACGATCGACCTGGGAAGTGCTCACCTGCTACGCCGGCGTGCATGCCCTGATCTTCCATCGTCTCGCGCACGCGGCGTGGCGGCGGCGCCTGCACTGGCTCGGGCGTTTCATCAGCTACATCGGGCGCTTCTTCACCGGCATCGAAATCCACCCGGCGGCGGAGATCGGACGGCGGGTCTTCATCGACCACGGCACCGGCGTAGTGATTGGCGAAACCGCCGTCGTGGGCGACGACTGCACCATCTACCAGGGCGTCACGCTCGGCGGCACCACGCTCTACCGCAACACCAAGCGCCATCCGACCTTGGGCCGGGGCGTGGTCGTCGGCGCCGGCGCCCAAGTACTGGGCGGCTTCGAGATCGGCGATGGCGCGAAGATCGGCTCCAACGCTGTCGTCCTCAAGCCCGTGCCCGCGGGCGCGACGGCGGTCGGCAACCCCGCGCACATCCTCGCCCCCGAGCGCGCCGCCGATTCCGGACAAATCGCCGGAGCGCCCGGCGGTTTCTCGGCCTATGGCGTCACCGGCGACGCGGCGGACCCGCTCGCCCGCGCCCTGCATGGCCTGCTCGATCATGCCGCCGACACCGACCGCCGCTTCCAGATCCTCGTCGAGCGCCTCGCCGCGGCAGGGATCGAACTCGATCCGGCAGTCAAAACGAAAGACGGCTTCGATGCCGGGGAATTGTCGAAGATGGTGGACTGATCGCGCGCGATCAGCGTCGCCGCGCCCCCGCCTGTCTCTTCATCACATCCAGTAAAGGCGCTTCCGTCCCGATACAAAAGCCGCCCGCCGCCCCCTTCCCGCTTGCGGGAGAGGGCTTCGTTCCATGCGGCGCGCAGCGCCGCCGATCAGAGCGGATTGGCAAATGGAAGCGCATATCCCCCGTCATGTAGCGCTCAGGTGATGGGAAAAGTGCGGATCGACATGAGCTGCATCAAATTGATTCGCTATAAAGCTTGCCCTAACAGGCTGCCCCCTTCGCGTGGCTCGCTCCAGATCGCAAAATACGAATGAACGGTGCGCCACTTGGGAAAATCGCCCGGCAGCGCGCGCTCCCGGTCCGCTCCGGAACCATCCGTTCGACCGTCCCGTATTCCTCTATAATGCCAGGCAAGCGATCTCACACGAGCATACGATGCTGCGCAAGGTTCTCTACTCATTCGCCGCGCTGGTCGCGCTGGCGATAACCGGACTCGCCGCGTTTGCGGCGGTTTGCCTGCTGATCTGGCCCAAGCTGCCCACCCTCGACATCCTGACCGACTACCGGCCGCGCATTCCCTTGCGCATCTACACCGCCGATGGCTATCTCATCAAGGAGTTCGGCGAGGAGCGGCGCATGGTGGTCAAGCTCCACGAGGTGCCCGAAGCGCTCAAGAATGCCCTGCTCGCCGCCGAGGATCAGCATTTTTATCAGCACATGGGCATTGATCCGGTCGGTATCGCGCGCGCGGGACTGGCTTTTGCGCGCAGCGGCAGATTCAGCCAGGGTGCCTCGACGATCACGCAACAGGTGGCGCGCAATTTTTTCCTGACGCGGGAAAAGTCCCTCAGGCGCAAGCTCTACGAGGCGTTGCTCGCGCTCAAGATCGAGCGGCATCTGAGCAAGGATCAAATCCTGGAGCTTTATATCAACCAGATTTTTCTCGGCCAGCGCGCCTACGGGTTCGCGGTCGCATCCGAAACCTATTTCGGTAAACCACTGGCCGGACTCACGCTGGCCGAAACCGCCATGCTCGCCGGCCTGCCCAAGGGGCCGTCGATCTTCAACCCGATCGTCAATCCGGTGGCGGCGCAGAAACGGCAGCGTTATGTCCTGCGGCGCATGGTCGAGTCCGGTTTCATCGGCGAGGCCGCCTACCGGCAGGCGCTGGACGAACCCCTGCGCACGACTTCCGGCAG
>JAITLI010000163.1 GCA_031277975.1 Azoarcus sp. | reverse complement strand
GCGGGGGAGGAGAATGACAGCCTTGCGCGCCCCTTCAGGGAATCGTCACTTCCTGCACCGTCGACCATCCGCTGACGCCTTCCTTGGTCACGTAGCGCAGTGCGTAATAGAGTTTGCGGCCACGCTCCGCGTCGCTGAAAACGTGCTTCCACGGGTTGCGCGGGAAGACTTCCCGGTTCACCAGGAATTCCGGGCTTTCGATGGGCGTCTCCGAGACGAGCATGGCGATTTCCATCAGTTCCACGCCGTAGGGCTTCGAGCCTTTGTAGCGGATGAGCACCAGGCCCGCCTGCTTCGGGTGCACCTCCGCTTCGCTGTCCGGGCCGTCCAGGGGCACGGGCACGGGGGTGGGCTTGGGATCGCGCGTGTGCACGCCCAGTTCATCTCTTTGCCCCGGGTTCATCTTGCTGTTGTTGCGGATGCGCTCGGCGGCGAATTTACGCATGGCCGCGATCGCCGCCGCCTTGGCGCTGTTTTTCACCAGCAGATTGGGACGGATGGGCGCGGCTTCATAGGCGTTGCGAGCCGTGATGAAGCTCGCCAGCGCCGCGACGGTGGCGGTGCATTCCGTCGCCACCCAGCCATACGCGCTTTGCAGGCTGGCGTTGGGGAGTTTCACTTGCCAGACACCCATGAGGGTGACGAGGTCTTGCTCCTTGTTGGGAATCCAGGATTTGCTGGAGGCCATGATTTGTTTCTCCTGTGCGCGATGCGCGCATTGAATGTTGTCCGCGGCGGGGCAAGTACCGCCAAAACCGCGCCGCGGAATAGTCAAACAGTTGATTTTTCGGATAAAACACTCACGGACGCTGCCGTAAACCTCATGACTTTCGCCAAAAGTCTCGTGACTATCGCCAAGAGTCATGAGACTTTCGCCAAGAGTCACGAGACTATTGCCAAGAGTCACGAGACTTTCGCCAGGAGTCAAGAGACTTTCACCAAGAGTCACGAGACTATCGCCAAGAGTCACGAGACTTTCGTCAGGAGTCACGAGACTCTCGCCAAGAGTCATGAGACTCTCGCCAGAAACCACATGGTTATTGACGAGCGCCGTGCGGCGGTTCATGCCAGCGGCAAGATGCGCGACAGGCGTTCCATCTGGGGTGGACGCGCCCCGGTGCGCCGAGTGTTCTACGCGCTATATGGCGCCCCTGTCGGCGGTGCGCTACAACAGCCTTCTAGCTGCGAACCTGAGCGCGCGGCGCTGCTGATTTTCTGTACGGGAATACGGCGTTTTTTGCGGATTTTCCGTAAAAGGGCGCATGCGGCGAATATGATGTGTTCCGTGCTTTTTCCCGGATGTGCCGCGCGCCATGGCTGTCGATGCTTTTGTCCTGATCCTTTCCATGTTTGCCATGGGATATGCGTTTGCCCGTTTCAAGGTGCTGCCGAACAATGCCGCCGATGTGCTGAACCGGGTCGTTCTCTATTTGTGCTTTCCCGCCGCCATCTTGCTTTATCTGCCCCGGCTGCGTTTCGACTGGCGGGTGGCGGGACTGGCGGCGACGCCGTGGCTCTTGGGCCTGGCGGCCTGGGGGATGCTGTGGCTCATCGGCAGGCGCTTGCATTTGCGCCCCGATGTTTACGCGGCCCTGTTGCTGTGCGTCCTGCTGGGCAATACGGGGTTTATCGGTTATCCGATGGTGCGGGCGCTGGCAGGCGAGCAGGTGGTCGCTTACGCGGTGGTCTATGACCAGTTCGGCAATGGCCTGATCCTGAGCACGGTGGGGATGTATATCTGCGCCCGCTACGGTGGCGGCGCGCGGCTATCGTTTGCCGCCATCGCGCGGCGCATCCTGTGCTTTCCGCCGACGGTGGCGTTGATCCTTGCGCTGACGGTCGTGCCGGAGGCGTTGCCCGGCTGGCTCGGGCATGCTCTGGAGTCGCTGGCGGACGCGCTGTTACCGCTGGTGATGCTGGCGGTGGGGTGCTCGCTGCGCTTTCGCATGCCCGCCGAGGAGATCAGGCCGCTCGCGCTGGGGCTTGTCCTCAAGCTTGCGCTCTTGCCGGCGCTGGCGTTCGGCGGATCGCTGCTGGCGGGGATGCGGGGCGACATGCTCGCCGCCAATGTGCTGGAGGCCGCCATGCCGTCGATGATTACCGCCGGCGTCTTGGCCATCGCTCATAATCTCGCGCCGCAATTGGCGGCGGCGCTGGTCGGATACGGCATTCTCGCCTCCATGCTCACTGTGCCGCTGTGGGCGTGGTTGCTGCGGGCGGCGGGTTGAGCGGGATTCTCGTGGCGGACGGCGGCGAAAGTTGTTGCATGGAGTACACAATCGTGGCGGCGGCGGAAGAAAAACGTGATAGTTGATGTGGATTGAAGGCTTGTGTGTCAAAATCGACACTTTATGTTGCGCTGCGGAATTCCCGCGCGCAAACCGGGCGAAAAAAGGGAGAACCCATGAGCAGTGTGGCGAAGGTGGTGGGTGTGGCGGTCGTGGCCGCGGTGGTGGTTGTCGGCGCCAGTTACTGGACGGGAAGCAAGGCGGAGCAGGCGTTCCGCGACGCGGCGGCCCAAGAGAATCAATATGGCATCGCCGTGAATGTGCTCGAATACAAGCGCGGCGTGTTCGGGGCCACAGCGCGTACCGAAGTGACCTTGCCGGTGACGGAACACCCCGCGTTTTCTTTTTCTGCGGAGCCGTTCGCCGTGGTTCTCGAACACGAAATCACGCATGGCCCGCTGTTGACCCTGCTGGCTTCGGTGGCGCGCATTCATACCCGGCTGCGCCTGCCCGAGGAGTCCGCCGTGCAGCTTGGCGAGGTCTTCGGCGGCGATCCGTTCGCGGGCAAGGCACCGTTGACGGTCGACACCTCCGTCGGCTGGAGCGGCGCCTTGCGCAATCGCGTCTTTTCGCCCGCGTTCGAGGGAACCAGCACGGATGGCAACGGGGTCAAGGTGTCCTGGGGCGGGGTCGATGGCACGTTCGCTGTGAATGCCGGCCTGACCCGGCTGGACGCGGACATCACGTTCGCGGGGCTTACCGTGGTCAAGGACGACAACAACAGGATCCAGTTCGGGCGCGCCACTTTCAAGAGCGATATGCGCAAACCGGATGGGTATGAGTTCGTCGGCTCCGGGACTTCGTCCGCGCGCGTGGAGCGGGTGGTCGTCCGTTCGAACGGCGAGGCCGCCGCCTACGATCTGGAAAACCTCGAATTCAAGGGAAACGTGGACGTCGATGACGAAGGACTGCTGAAGACGGAAGTCCGCTTCAGCGCGGACAAGATCGCCATCGATGGCGAAACAAGGGAAACCATCGAAAACGCCGCCTTGACGCTCGCCTACGAGAACATCGACGCCAAGGCGTTCGATGCCATCACGAAGAGCGTGCGCGCCGGGCAGGATGACGACTTTGGCAAAACGATGAAGGAACAGACGACGATTCTGTTGCAGCGCAAGCCGGTCGTTTTCATCAAGGATGCTGCGGCTCGCTGGCCCGAAGGCGAAACGAAGCTGGATTTCCGTCTCGGCTACGTTGGCGGCGGCGATCTTGGAAAGTCGTCGTTCGCGCCGACGGACATCGACGCCGAATTGCATCTGAGCCTGCCGCGCGCGCTGGTCGCTCGCCTGCTGGGCGCCCAGATATATGAAACCGTGGCCGACAATCTCGAAGATGGCGAGGCGAGCGAAGAAAATATCCAGCAATTGGTGAAAGGACAGGTCGAGCAGCAAATCGCCGCCTGGGCTGAAACCGGCCTGCTGCTGGACAAGGACGGAACATTGCGCGCCGACGCGCGGTTTCGCCAGGGCGCGCTGGAGCTCAACGGCAAGGAAGCGCCGCTTGAGACCCTGTTGGGGATATTGCCGCGCTGAAGCGGGCGACGGGCGCTACAGCGCGCCCAGCCGCCGCCAGGCCGGCAAGGTTTCGCGCTCGAAGGCGGTGAGCGCCGCCGCATCAGTTTCCTCGCCCCTGGGTGAGGCGGCGACCGCCTCGAAAAGCGCCTTGCCTTGCAGGGCGGGGTTTTGTCGCAGGGCGTGCGCGGCGAGCATGGCGCCACGGGTGGCGGGCAGGCCGGAGCCGATGGCGGGCGCGGCGATCCAGCCGTATTCGTGTTCGCGCCCGGCGGCGGTTCTGCGCCAGAGCGCGCGGTTGAGCGCCCGCGCTGGGGCGGCGTCCGCTGCGGGCGAGGCGGGATGCAGATACCCGGCCCAGAGCAACATCTGGCTGGCTTGGTTCAGAAGACCACCGCGCCCGGCATAGTCCGGCAGCGTCATCAGTTCGCGGAACCTGCGGGGTTTGCCGTCGGCGAGCGCGGCGAGAAGCGGCGAGAACATGGCCGCCGGGCCGTCGACCGGGCCGACGCGCGTCTCGAAGCGCAAACCGCCTTTCCTGGGCGCGCCCGGCAGGGCGACGAAAGAAAGGGCTTCCAGGGCGGCGCGGTGTTCGGCGGCGGCAAGCGGGTGCGGCGCGCGCTGGTAGATGTCGCGGCGCAGGCTCTGGTTGCGGGCGATGTCCTTGGCGGTCTCGCGCAGCGCCGGGTCTTCGATGGCGGCGATCACGGGCAGTGATTGCGCCGGAATGGAAACGGCGTCGATGTTCTCCTGCGGCGTGGCGCTGCCGAGAAAACCGCAGCCGATGTCCGCCAGCGCCGCCAGCATGTCGGCCACGTGCAGCGGCTCCCAATGCGCGCCGAGGAATTCGTGGGCGAGATAACCGGGCGGCTGCGCCGCCATGTGGTCGAGCTGGAGGCCGAGTCCCCGCACCACGGCGAATTGCCCCGCGCCGCCGTCGCGCAGCGCGCGCAGCAGTATGCCGCCGGTTTCGAGTCCCGCCGCCGTGTCCGCCGAAATGTCGGCGCAACGCCGCAGGAGGCGCTGCAAGGCCATCATCGGCGCGCCGCCGGGCTGGCTCATGTAGGCGAGGCAGGCGATGCCGCCGGGCTTGAGCCAGCGCGCGACGATGCGCAGCACCGCTCGCCGGTTGGCGGGCGAAATCCAGGAAAGCACGCCGTGCAGCACGATGAAATCCAACGGCGGCAATGCCGTGTCATCGGCTTCTGCGAGTTCGGCGAAACCGGCGTGCAGGAAATGCGCGTTGGCAATGGCGGCCTCATCGGCGAGGGCGCGGGCGTGCGCGATGGCCGCCGGGTCGAAATCCACCGCGTGGAATTGCCCGGCGGGGTTGGCAGCGGCGGTGACGAGCGCCCCCAGTCCGGGACCGCAGCCCAGTTCGCACCAAGTGTAGGGCGCGGAGAGATCGGGGGCGCGGTAGCCGAGCGCGCTTGCGGTGGCGGCGAGCCAAGCGGGCGTCAGTTCGCGGTGAAAGAGCGCCGGGTAGGCCAGCGCGGTATGGTAGCCGTCGCGCCAGTCCGGCTTCATCGCGCCCTCCTCGCCATCCGGCGCAAGGCATGGACGAGTGTGGCGGGCAACATGACGCCGCGGGCAAGCGCGAACACGGTGGACAACGGCATCGGAAAGGAATGAAGATTCTGCATGGCATCCAGGAAGCAGCGGCTTCGCAGCCAGGGCGATCATGGCCTTGCCTGCAAACCCGCACCGGAGAAGGAAAACGGGATGAAGAGGCCGTTACGATAACTGTCTTTCGTCCTCTCCGGTATTCCTGAAACGATCCGCCGGGAAAAAAACAATTGCCGGAGGGATAAAGCGGACGGCGACAGGGAATATTTACCCATCAATAATGGCGGCAAATTTCACGACAGGCCCGGGGCGCTCTCCAGTCTGTCCATATTTTTCCGTATAGTGCCCGCATGGACGGTCAAAGAAGTGCGGGCATGGTCTGGACAGGAAAAACAGGTGCGCGCCGCCGCGCTGATCCATGCGCGTCATTCCGCTCCTTCGATTGCTGGATTCGATTGAACATGCGAAACGTTCTTCGCACACCACGGGCGCGACATCTCGCCGTGGCGGGCGGCGCGCTTCTCATGCTTTGCGCCTGCGCCACAGCCGAGCGCATTCAGGAAAGCGCGCGAAATCCAAAAGCCGCCGGAGAACTCGTGCAGGATGTCGCCACTGCCGGCGCGGTCTACAAACTCCTGCTGCCGATCAAACCGGAGCTGATTCTGCTGGGCATCGCCTACGTGATCTACGATCCGCTCGCGCCGAATTGGGACGTCGAAACCATTCGCGTCGGCGACGATGTCTTCCAGATGCAACTTACCATGAAGCGCCTGTATGTCGGCGGCGAAGGGGAAGCCCAATACATCTTCCGCCGCAATGCCCGCCGCGTCGCCCAAGCTGCGGGCTATGACGATTACCGGATACTGCGCTACGAGGAAGGCATCGAGTCCGCCTCGCGCACGCCCCGCCGCTTTGGCGAAGGCGAAATCCGGCTGCTCAAGACCCGCTGATGAGGGGGCCCTCGGGGCGCGAGATGGCGTTGCGAGAAACGCGGCGATGCGCCAATCCCCCCGCCTCTGTCGCGTTCCGTATGATATGGATCGATCGTTTCCACGCGAGCATGCAATGTTGCGCAATATTCTTTATGTGTTCATGGCGCTGGCGATGGCGGGGCTTGCCGCATTGGCGGTGTTTGCCGTGCAAGTCTGGCGCGACAACCCGGTGGCGGCGCAGAAACGGCAGCGTTATGTCCTGCGGCGCATGGTCGAGTCCGGTTTCATCGGCGAGGCCGCCTACCGGCAGGCGCTGGACGAACCCCTGCGCACGACTTCCGGCAG
>JAITLI010000090.1 GCA_031277975.1 Azoarcus sp. | reverse complement strand
ACGATCATCTTTTCCAGCAGCAGCGCGGCGTGTGCGGCGGTTTCCCGGTTCTCCAGCCCGGCCAGCACCGCCAGGCGCTCGTGCATGTCGGGGGACAGGCGGACGTGGACGGACTTCGGATCGAGGCTCATGGCCCGACATCCTTGATTCCAGCCCCATGCATGGCGGACTCGGTCTGCGCCAGCCTCTCCATCAGGTCGGGCGGGTCAAGAAGCTCCGGTTCCGGCATGGAGAGGCGCTGCGGATCGACCGATTCATTGAATAAATCCGGGCGTACAGCCCGGAAATACGCCAGCCATGCCCGAGGGATGCCCTTTTTCCGCCACCTGGAAACCGAAGCAAATCGAATTCCGCACATTCTGGCCGTCGCACAGGTTCCGCCGAGGCCGTCAATAATCCCGTCTATGTATTTGCATTTGTCCATTCACGCATATTAGGCACAGCTAGCAAAAAAGCAGGCACACCTAAACTGCGCGATAGTAGGATTACCTATCATGAAAACATTCACAGAACGGATACAGTTCGCTTTATCTAAAGCGAATGGGATAAAACAAGCAGACATTGCACGAGCATGTAATATCAGCACTGCGTCTGTGAATAACTGGCTTTCCGGCGCAACAAAATCGCTACGCGGTGAAAATCTTTTAACTGTATCAGATATTCTGGGCGTTTCATCCTCATGGCTGGCCACAGGAAAAGGGCCTATGACTCCCGAAAGAAAGTCACGTTCTGACATCTCCCGCTTCGATGTACTCCATGTGGCAGCCGCGTGCGGGGCTGGCGCAGTCAATTCAGATTATCCAGAGATCATTCACAGCATCGAAATAGTGGCCGAAGGGGCGCGGAAACTGATCGGGCGATCAAACGCAGACGGCAGTGTAAAAGTTGTCCGCGCAGAGCATGACAGCATGCTGCCGACGATCCAGCCAGACGATCTGCTCTTTGTTGACACATCGATCATAGCGTTCGACGGTGAGGGGGTTTACCTGCTCCTGCACGCCGGGGAGCTGATTTGCAAACGCCTGACCTACGCTGGGCGAACCCTGACCGTCGTATCAGATAACAAAAACTACCCGCCATGGCCGTGGGCTGAAAAGCTGGAAGAAACTCGAATCGTCGGGAAAGTGCTTCGTGCCCTACCGATGGAAATGAAGAACTTTGGGAATTAGAATAACATGGACACAAAGCTTTCTCCAATCTTAAGTGTTGTCAGGGACATCCTTTACGAAGATAGTCATGGAACAACGCAAGGGATGCACATTAACGAAATCGCAAAAATAGCCGTAAACCAAAACAGAAACTTTGGGCTTTCTGAGGAAAAACTTGCAGAAAAGATAGGCGCTGCACTATCCAGTCATGCGAGAACAAAAAAGCCTATTTTCTCAAAAGTATCTGGTAAAAGAAAAGGGACATTTCGCCGTGGATTCTATCGGTTAAAGCGTGGATCAAGTACTGACAGTTCAATTATTAAAGTAATACCGCCATCAGTAAACACTCTTTACTCTGGTAAGGCTGGAGAATATGCTGTAGCTAGTGAGCTTCTTTTTTGGGGGTTTAATGTTTCAACAATGGCTGTTGATCAAGGTGTTGATTTGATTGCAGAGAAAGAAGGAAAGTTCCATTATATTCAAGTCAAAACTTCGACAAAAAACGCATCTCTCTTGGGAAATACTTTTGGGTTCGGTATCGAGCAAAAAGCATTCGATGATAATCTCAACAAAAAACCATTTTATATTTTTGTGATGCGGGAAGATCGTTTTTTAGATTACGCTGTTATTCCAAACGCTTTGCTTGAACACCTGAGGGCTACCGGGGTTATTACTGGTAGAACTCTGTCAGTACAGATTACGAGAGACGCGAGGAAGCGCCAATATAAACTGAACGGACAGGACATCAATACATATATAAATAATTTCATACTTGTGTAAACGAAAAATCATGAAAATTTATTTACTGATTTAATTGAGAAAAGGGGCACATAATGTATGCTCACGCCGCCGGACATAGGACGCCGCGCCGGGTAGCGCCTCTACGGCGCAGCCGGAACGGGCAACGGCGTTGCGGTTTCGCCTGCCTTGCGACAAAGGTATGCCTGAAGTCCGTTCCGGTCTGCCCGTCGTGGATCGCAACCACGGCGAACCCAAGGGCAACCTTCAAAACCATAACACCAACCATCCCGGCAGACCAACCATCCCGGCAGAGAGAACCTTCAACAACTGGAGTCAGCCATGAAAACGTTTTTCTCTGTTCTGTTGTTTTCTCTATCCTCCGTCAGATAGCGCTCAAGTGATGGGAAAAGTGCGGATCGACATGAGCACATCAAGTTAATTTGCTATAGAGAACGCATGATATCGTGTGCGCGTTGTACAAACTTCACCCGAAATAGACTGATTCATGTATCTTTTCAGGAAGTGGTAAACTATGTTCTCCCATTCTTTTCATTGGCGGAATTCACAACATGACTTCTCTTACCATTCGTGGGCTGGCACAGGAAATTGAACAAATCAGCGTCGCGATTCGCGCCGAGCCGCTCAAGGCTTCCCATCGGCTAGCGCTGGCGCAATTGCGGCTTGTGCAGGGGGAGTATCAAAAGGCGCTGCAACAATTGCAGCTTGCCTGTCAATTCGATGCCGAACTGGCACCGGAAGCGCAACTGATCAGGATGCTCGTGCGTGCTGAGCAGACGCGCGAGGCGGTATTCGCGGGGAAAATCCTGCCGGATTTGCTGGCTCCGGCTCCCGCGTGGCTTGAAAGCATGATCGAAGCGTTGCGCCAATCCGGGGAAGAAGCGGCGCGGGCGCGGCGCGCGGCGCTGGCCGCCGCACCCGCGAGCAAGGGCAACCATGGCGAGGGGCCGCCTGCCGCGTTCGAGTGGATTGCCGACGGCGACGAACGGCTCGGGCCGATGATCGAGATCATTCTGGGCGGGACATATTATTGGGCACCGTTCGAGATCGTGGAAAGCCTGCGAATTCCACCGCCGAAGCGCGCCATGGAACTGGTCTGGGCGCCAGTTGACCTGAAATTAACCGGCCATCCCGCCAAGATCGCTTATATGCCCACAAGATACCCCTCTCCGGCGCGGGGGGACTCCGACGCGCGATTGACGGGCGCCGAAACGGTCTGGCACGAATCCCCGGGCGGCACATGGTATGGTGCCGGACGCCGGGTGTGGTATGTGGATGGGGAAGCGCTCGATATGTTCGCCGTGGGCCGGATAAATCTCGAACATTGACCAAGGACAGGAACCAGGAATCGGATCCAAAACGCGAGCGGCTGCAACGCCCGCTTGTTTTTCCCGATTCCTGAAACCTGATCCCTGACCCCTGATCCCTAACGTCAGGCGTTGCTCCCCTTGGCGGACGGCAGTTTCGAGACCAGACGCAGGCTCATGGTGAGTCCTTCGAGCTGGTAATGCGGACGCAGGAAGAATTTGGCGCTGTAATAGCCGGGATTGCCTTCGACGTCCTCGACGACGACTTGGGCGGCGGCGAGCGGTTTGCGCGCCTTGGTATCCTGGCTCGAATTGCGCGGATCGCCATCGACGTAATTCACGATCCATTCGTTGAGCCAGCGCTGCACGTCTTCGCGTTCCTTGAATGTGCCAACCTTGTCCCGCACGATGCACTTGAGGTAGTGGGCGAAACGGCAGCAGGCGAAAAGGTAGGGCAGGCGCGCCGAGAGGTTCGCGTTCGCCGTGGCGTCCGGGTCGTGGTATTCGGCGGGTTTTTGCAGGCTTTGCGCGCCGATGAACGCGGCGGAATCGGTGTTCTTGCGATGGATCAGCGGCATGAAGCCGTTCTTGGCCAGTTCGGCTTCGCGGCGATCCGAGATGGCGATTTCGGTCGGGCATTTCATGTCCACGCCGCCGTCGTCGGTCGGGAACGTGTGACACGGCAGGTCTTCGACGACGCCGCCGGATTCAACGCCGCGAATCGAGGTGGTCCATCCGTATTGCTTGAAGCTGCGGTTGATATTGGCCGCCATCGCGTAGGCGGCGTTGATCCACAGGTAACGCTGGTGATCGGCTCCGCCGGTGTTTTCCTCGAAATCGAATTCGTCGATCGGATTGGTCTTGGCGCCATAGGGCATGCGGCCGAGGAAACGCGGCATCGCCAGCCCGATATAGCGTGAATCGTCCGATTCGCGCAGGCTGCGCCATGGGGCATATTCGGTATTTTCGAAGATCTTGGTCAGGTCGCGCGGATTCGCCAGTTCCTGCCACGATTTCATTTGCATCACGGCGGGGTCCGCGCCGGCGATGAAGGGGCAGTGCGCGGCGGCCGATATTTTTGCTATTTCCCCGAGCAGTTCGATGTCCGGCGCGGAATGGTCGAAATAGTAGTCGCCGACTAGGCAGCCATAGGGAGCGCCGCCGAGTTGTCCGTATTCTTCTTCGTAAACACGCCGGAAAACCGGGCTTTGATCCCAGCCAGTGCCTTTATGACGCCGCAGGGTGCGATGCAGATCTTTCTTGGAGATGTTCATGAAACGGATCTTGAGCATTTCGTCCGTTTCGGTGTTGTTTACGAGGTAATGCAATCCTCGCCATGCCGATTCGAGTCGCTGGAAATCTTCATGGTGAATGATCCGGTCGATCTGTTCGCTCAATTTGCGGTCGATTTCCGCGATGATCGCCTCGATGGTGCGGTAGGCGTCGCCGGGCAGCGTGATCGCGGAACCGATGGCCTGTTGGGCGAGCGTGCGCACGGCGGTTTCGACGGCTGTGCGTTGTTCTTCCGTCTTGGGCTTGAATTCTTTTTCGAGCAGGGCGGCGAAATCCGTCTGTTCCGCATAGGATATGGCGGCTGCCGGCGATGTGCGGGCGCTGGTTTCGGGCATGGCGGTCAGTCTTCCTGTTTGTCGTCGGTGTTCCTGGCCGCGGGAACGGCCTGGGCGGGAGCGCTGGCAAGGGATTTGAGCAGCGCCGGGTCCTTCAGGACGTCATCGAGCAGGTTTTCCGCTCCGATCTTACCGTCCATGTAAGTCAGCAGATTGTTCAACTCGGTGCGCGCCTGCAACAATTGCCGCAGGGGCTCGACCTTCTGGGCGATGGCCGCCGGCTTGAAATCCTCCATGCTCTCGAAGGTGAGATCGACCGCGATCTGCCCGTCGCCCGTCAGGGTGTTGTCGACGGAGAAAGCGACTCTTGGCTTGATGGCTTTCATGCGTTCGTCGAAATTGTCGATGTCGATTTCAAGGAACTTGCGGTCGGTGACCGGAGGAGGTTCTTCCTTCGGCTTGCCGGACAGATCGGTCATGACGCCCATCACGAACGGCAGTTGTATCTTTTTCTCCGAGCCGTATACTTCGACGTCGTATTCTATCTGCACGCGGGGGGCGCGATTGTCCCCGATGAATTTCTGTCCGCTTTTCTTCTTTGGTATGTCAGGCATTGCAAGAACTCCTTGGTGAATGAAGCATGATGGTCACGGCAATGAACCCATGGGTGGCGGCGCCGCCTGTGTTCCGCTGCCGCATTTCGATGGCAATGGTCGTCAATCGATTCAGTCTCCGGGTTCTCCCGCCAACACTTGGAGTTGCTGCAAGCCGCCTGGCGTCAAATCCTTGACGAGCGAGAGAAAATCCATATCGGCAAGCCGCTCGACGCGGCGAATCAACAGGGGGGCGGGGTGTGAAGGTTCGTTGTTTTCGAAATATGTTCGCGCCAATGCGAGCGCCTTGAACGCATCCGCGCGAGTGGCGATCGACGAGGGAAACGCGTGGCTCGCCGCGCCTGCCGGAGCAGAGGCGGGAGAAACGGCGGGGAGGGCGGATTCCTGTATATCGGCGGTGCCGGGTTGCTGCGCCGTTTCTTCCAGCGTCGCACTGACGAAGCGTTCTAGACGGGCAGCAATACCTGCCAGCAATTCGAGGTCGGGCCGATATTCCGCTTCGAGCCGCTCCCTGAATATGGAGGCAATCGCGACGAGCGAAGAGTGAATGGAAATTATCGCGGCGAAACACTCCTGGTTTCGTTCTTTTTCTTCAGTGGCTATTCGTGAAAGCTGATCGAGGGAAGATACGATCGTTTCTTCTCCTACCGGCTTTCCATTGAACAGGTTTTCCGCAGTCGATATCGTAACCGTTCCAATGGGGGTTTCGAGAAACACCGCCTGCCGCAAGGCGCGCACGAGACCCATCGGGTCGGACAGGCTCGCGATGGCGTTGCTGCGGAACAGGGGGTCGTAATCGCCGTCGATCTCCAGCGCCGGATGCAGCGCGTCCCATTGGCTTTCGAGCCAGCGCGCCATCAGCGCCAGCCCTTGCGCCAGCCCCGGCAGGCCGTGTTGTTGCAGGGCCGCCTGGCAGACCGTGGCGAGGATGCGCAAATCCCTGCTTTGTTCGAGCAGCGCGCAACCGGCCTTGAAAACCGCGCCCCATTCAGGCCCCTGCGCGGGAATGATATGTTCTCCGACTTGACGCTCTCCGCGGCCCGTCGAGAGTGTGGTGAATTCGGCGAACGCGGGGGTGTATTCCAGATCTTCGCCGACGGCTTCGCCTGCTTCCAATAGAATCTGGCTGAAAATCGGGTTCATCGCAAAGGAACTATCTCACGTACTGGACACGAGAATACTAACTTGTTATGCTCGCGGCGTCAACGTTAACACAAATGCTTTTGGCGTGCATGCTGGCGAATCGCGGGGAGATCCATAAGTGTATGCGGGGCTTGGTCGTGCAAGGGCTTTTCATCTTTTCGGTATTATTCTTGTTGGCATAGCGCTTCCGGGATGCGCGCTGTGGGAGATTTTCAGGCCGGTAGAAAGGCCGGAACTCCCGGTTCCCTTGGAAATCACCATGGGCGCGGCGGAACGCGTCAATCCGACCGCGGCGGGCAGGCCCTCACCAATCGTGGTGCGCCTGTTCGAGCTTTCCAATGACACGCAATTCCTGTCCGCCGACTATTTCGTGCTGATGGGGCAAGGGGGCGTGCCATTGGGCGAGGAAATGCTCACCAATGATGAATACAACCTGCTGCCGGGCGAAACCAGGATGGTGCGCAGGCGCGCCGCGCTCAACAGCCGGTTCCTGGGGGTGGTCGCCGGGTATCGGGACCTGACCGGCAGTACATGGCGGGCGGTGGCGCCGCTGCCCGCGCCTTATCTTGCCGGGCGGGTGTGGAGCAACTCCGAGTCGCCGACCAAACGCCTGTATGTGGTGCTGGGCGAGCGCGGCGTGGCGATATACGAGGAACAGCCGGGGAAATGACCGGCGCCGCAAGGGAAATGTTTTCGGCGGGGAATCTCCGCGGGGCCGGGCGGCGGAAGGTCCCCGGCGCATGATGTCATTGTTTTTCAGGATGCATAGTGTATATGGGCTATATCAACAAGGTCGTCTGGTCGGAGGGAATGTTCTTGCGGCCACAGCATTTCCAGCAACAAGAGCGTTATTTCGAGTCTTTCATCCGGCGTGGGCAGGGGGCTTTCGAAGGGTTTTTCTGGGGGTTCAGCGTCCTTGAGATCGACCCCGATGCCCTGGGCCTGGGAACGATACTGATACGGCGCGCCCGCGGCCTGTTGCCGGACGGCACGCCGTTCGACCTGGCCGCCGATGGAGGGGGGCCGTTCGCGTTCGATTTCCCGCCGCACGCGAAGAATGCCACGGTATGCTTGGTATTGCCGCCGTTGCGGGAGGGCGTCGAGAGCGTCATTTACGATGAGGACGGCGCGAGCGCCGCCAGGTTCAGGGCCGCGACCTTCGAGGCGGGAGACGCCAATGCGCCCGGCGCGGGCGCGGCGGAGATCCAGATCGCCTGGCCCCGTTTCCGCCTGATGCTGGAAGCCGATGTTCCCCATGGCTGGATCGCCATGAAAATGCTGCATATCACCGAGCGGCAGGCGGACAATGTGTTGCGCGTGGATCGGGAATTCATTCCACCGACGCTCAATTGCCGCACGCAGGAGAGCCTGTCCGGCTTCATCCGCGAGGCGGCGAGCCTGCTCGGGCAGCGCGGGGAAGCGCTGGCGGGACGCCTTTCGGCCAGCGGGCGCGGAGGGATTTCCGAAGTCGGCGAGTTCCTCATCCTGATGCTCATCAACCGCTGGTTACCGCTGATCGTACATCTCGGGCAGATCGACGTGCTGCATCCGGAACGTCTCTATGCGCAATTGGTTGGCCTGGCGGGCGAACTGACCTCGTTTTCTTCGGAGACACGGCGGGCGTCCGGTTATCCTGCCTATGTTCACGACGATCTACAGACATCGTTCCGCCCCCTTTTGCTGGATTTGCGCCGAGCGCTGGCCACGGTGCTCGACCAAACGGTCATCCGCATCGAGTTGCAGGAGCGCAAGTTCGGCATCAAGCTGGCAAATGTCGCCGACCGCGCCTTGTTCAAGCAGGCCTCGTTCGTGCTGGCCGCGCACGCGGATCTGCCCGTGGAGCAGATGCAAACGCAGTTTCCGGCACAGGTCAAGATCGGGCCGGTCGAAAAAATCCGCGATCTCATCAACCTGCAACTTCCCGGCATCGTACTGCGGCCTTTGCCGGTCGCGCCCCGGGAGCTTCCTTTCCACGCGGGCTATAACTATTTTGAACTCGACGCCCGGCACGAACTGTGGAAGGAACTGGAGAAAAGCGCGGGGATGGCGCTGCATGTCGCCGGGGATTTTCCCGGCCTCGGCCTTGAATGCTGGGCGATCCGCAAATGACGGACGCGATGGAAGCGGACACGGTGCTGAGGATGCGGGAGGGCGCACGCGCCGGGACCGCGCCGGGACCGCGGGCCGTCGGCGGCATCGAGCTGGAGTACGACAGCGCCAACGGCGTGAATCCACTGGTGTGGGCTGCCGGCCGTTTGCTCGACATGGTGGCGCAGATACGGAGCATGCCTCAACTCGACGATCTGGCGAAATTGCGGCGGCAGTTGGTCATGGAAGTACGCGCCTTCGAACAGCGCGCCCAATCAGTGGGCGTAGCACGCGACGAATTGATCGGCGCGCGTTATTGCTTGTGCACTGTCCTCGACGAAGCGGCGGCGCATGCGCCGTGGGGAAGCAAGGGCGCCTGGGCGAAACAAAGCCTGCTGGTTTCGTTTCACAATGAAGCCTGGGGCGGCGAGAAATATTATTTGCTGCTGGCCCGGCTAGCGCAGAATCCCGAGCGTCACAAGAATCTCATTGAATTGTTGTATTACTGCAACGCGCTGGGTTTTGAAGGGCGTTTCAGGATCATCGACAATGGCTATTCGCAGCTTGAAATCCTCAAGCGGCGGATCGCCTCGATTCTCGACAAGGTCAAGGGCGGCTACGAAACCCGTCTCGCGCCGCACTGGCAGGGAGTGAGTTCGACGCCGCCGGCTTGGCGGCTGGTGCCGCCCTGGGTCGTCGCGGTGCTGTGCGGGCTGATCGGCCTCGGGATTTATCTGTGGTTCCTGTTTTCCCTAGGGAGCCGCTCCGATATCGTCTATGCGCAATTGGCGGCGATGAAGATTCCGGAGCCAGCGGTGGCGGTCGTACAGAGACCGACGGGCACGGCGGAGATGCTGCGCCGCTTTCTCGAACAGGAGATCCGCGAAGGGCTGGTGGAAGTCACGGAAAAAGCCAATCGCTGCATCGTGACCCTGACCGGGGACGGGTTGTTCGAGTCCGGAAGCGCCGATATCCGTTTCCGCTACCTGTCGGTGCTCAAGCGTATCGCCGACGCGCTCGGGGAAATCGACGGCAATGTGCTCGTGTCGGGCTATACCGACAACGTGCCCATGCGCAGCCTGCGCTTTCCTTCCAACTGGGAGTTGTCGCAGGCGCGCGCCGAAGCGGTCAAAGGATTGCTCGACAGCCATCTGGGGCGGGCAGGACGCGTCCGCGCCGAAGGGCGCGGCGAGGCCGAGCCGATCGCGCCCAATGACACGCGGGAAGGCCGCGCCCGCAACCGCCGCGTCGAAATCACCGTGCTGCTGTCGGCGGAGGCCATCCAGCGCCAGCTCGGCGCCACGGGAGGCAAGCCATGATCTCGTCGTTGCTGCGGCGCATTTTCGGCTGGCTGCTCTCCCGCGCGCTCTGGGTGACGATTGGCGTCATCGCGGTCTTTCTGCTCATCTGGTATGCTGGGCCGCTGTTCGCGTTCGGCGATGCGCGTCCGCTCGCCTCCGTCGAGGCCCGTTGCTGGCTGATCGGCCTGATCCTGGCGTATTTCCTGCTGCGTTTCCTGCTGGCGCGCTGGCGCGCGGGGCGCATGAACGAGCGCATCGCCGGGATGTTGCGCGCGACCCTGAGTGCGCGCCCGGACGAAGAGGCGGGACAGGTCGGCATATTGCGCGACCGCTTCGCCGACGCGCTCGATGTGCTGCGCAAGGCGCGTTTCGAGAAAACGAAGCCCACGCTCTGGGGGCGCATCCTGCGGCATGGCCGATATGTGTACGAACTACCCTGGTATGTCATCATCGGCGCGCCGGGCGTCGGCAAGACGACCGCCCTGCTCAACTCCGGGCTGTCGTTCCCCCTGGCCAGGCAAGTCGGCGCGGCGGCGATTCGCGGTGCGGGCGGCACGCGCAATTGCGACTGGTGGTTTACCAACGAGGCGGTGTTCCTCGATACCGCCGGGCGTTACACCACGCACGAGTCCGACGTGGACGCGGACAAGGCGGAATGGCTCGGCTTTCTCTCGCTCCTGAAGAAAAACCGCAGCCGCCAGCCGATCAATGGCGTGCTGGTGATGCTGTCAGTGACGGAATTGCTCGGGGCGAACGAGGAAGGCCGCCAATCCAGCGCCGCGATCCTGCGCCGCCGGCTCGATGAGCTGCGCAACGATCTGGGCATGTCGTTTCCGGTGTATCTGCTCGTCAATAAATGCGACCTGCTGCTGGGGTTCGACGAGTATTTTTCGCCGCTCGACCGTTCCGGGCGCGAACAGGTGTGGGGGTTCACCCTGCCGTTTTCTCCCACGGGAACGTTCGAGTTCGATCCGGCGCGGTTTGCCGTCGAACTCGATTTGCTGCGGGCGCGTATCTTCGCCGGGCTGGTCGATACCTTGCAGGGCGAGCCGGATCTCAGCCGCCGCGAGTTGATTTACGCTTTCCCGCAGCAATTCAGCGCGTTGACGCTGATCATCAGGGAAATCGCGGCGGATTTGCTCGCCGCCTCGCGTTTTTCGGCTTCTCCGTTGTTGCGTGGAGTCTATTTCACCAGCGCCACGCAGGAAGGCACGCCATTCGACCGGATCGTGCATGCGCTCGGCCAGGGATTCCCGGTGCAAAGTCCCCGGAAAGCCGCTGCCGGAGAAGGCAAGGCTTATTTCTTGCAGGAATTGCTTTCCCGCGTCGTGTTCGCCGAGGCGCATCTGGCCGGATCGGACAGGCGCGCGGAGCGCCGTTCGCGCGCCTGGCATATCGGGGTATACGCGCTTTGTGTGGGCGCGCTGTGCGGCGCGACGCTGGCCTGGATCGGCAGCGATCTCAACAACCAGACCCATATCGAGGAAGTCGGCCAGAAGGCCGCCGTATTCAAGGACGAATTGGGCAACCTGCCCGAGAGAAACAATATCAGCATCAATGCGCTGCTGCCGATACTCGGCATGGCGGAAGCCTTGCCGGACAGTACCTTTTTCAAGGTCGACGATCCGCGGATTCCATGGCGGTTCGGACTTTATCAGGGGAAGAAACTCAAGGCCGGGGCGAGGCCGTTGTACGAGTATTTGCTGGAGAGGCGTTTCGCTCCGACGATCAAGGCCAATCTGGAGCAATGGTTGCGCAGCGTGGGGGTCGACGATCTGGAGTTTGCTTATGAGTTGCTGAAGGCTTACCTGATGATGCACGAGCCGGAGCATTTCGACGAACGTGAATTCGCCTCTCTCGTGGAGGCTCTCTGGGGATACGATTTCCCCGAGGGCGCGCTGGCGGACGAGCGCCAGGCGCTGGCGCGGCACATCGCGGCTCTGGTCGGCCTGAACGCGGAAAAGTCCGCCGCCGCACCGCTGTCCGCCACGGCGGTGGATGCCTCGCTGGTGCAGGCCACCCGCACGCGCCTGACGCAATACACGACTTCGCAACGCATTTACAGCCGTCTGAAGCGCTTGCTGCAAAACAACCAGTTGCCCGAATTTTCCGTTGCTTCCGAAGTCGGCGTTCAGGCGGCGCAGGCGCTCAGGCTCAGGAGTGGGCGTTCGCTGACGCATGGCGTGCCGTCTCTTTATACCTATCGCGGCTACCATGAACTATTCAAGGTGGAACTCGACCGCGTCCTGAATTTCGTCGGCAAGGACGAGTCCTGGGTGCTCGGCGTCATCCGCAACGAACGCGACGCCTTGCAGGATGTCGCCTCCGGCAAGCTGATGCTCGATGTCAAACGCCATTATGTGGCCGATTACATTTCATATTGGGAAAAGTACATCGACGACGTCACCATCATCGAACCCAGATCGCTGCGGGAAGCGGCGCAGATTGTAGACATCCTTTCCGGGATCGATTCGCCGTTGCGCCGCTTCATGACGGGCGCGGCGCGGGAGACGACGCTCCTGAAAGAAACCGCCCCCGCGAACACGCAACAGTCGATGTTCAACCGCGCCCGGCAGACCGCCACCGCGACAACAAACGATTTGCGCCAGATCGTGCCGCCGGGAACGGTCGGCGCGCTGACGCCGAAGGAAATTCCTGAAATGGCGGTCAACAACCGTTTTGCTGCATTGCGCAGCTTTGTCAATGGCAGCGGTGGAGATGGCGCCAATTCTCCGATGCTCCAAGCGGTCAAGAGGCTCGAAGAGTTGCACGGCCTGTTGGCGTTGGCGATAAACAGGGCGGATAACAAGCTGCCGATGCCCGAAACCACTCAGATTACGCAATTGCTGACCGGGGCCGAAAGTATGCCGGAACCGTTCAGGAGAATTCTCAAGACAGTCGCCCAGAATAGCGACAAGAGTATCCGGGCAGCGGGAAGAAATGCTGTTAATACAGCGCTGGTTACGGAAGTGACCGGTTTTTGCGAAAAAGTTATCACAGGCCGTTATCCGTTTTCCCGTGCTTCGACGATTGATGTGACTGCCGCCGATTTCGCGGATATGTTCGCTCCCGGCGGAAGGATGGAACGGTTCCGCCAGGAACAGGGAGAAGGAACATCGCTGCCTGCCGATTTCGCGCGGGGGCGCGTCATCAGGGATGTATTCTTCCGCAATGGCAACACCGCGCAGATCACGTTTACCGTCAGACCATTGGTCATGGATTCCAATATCCTGACCATGACCATGAATATCGGCGGGCAAACGGTGCGCTATGACCATGGACCGCAAGTGCCGACCTCGGTGACGTGGCCCGCGGCGGGGGGCGACCAGGTGCGCGTGACGCTGACGCCACCGGTGCCCAATGGCGCCAACAGTATTTCCGCCTCCGGGCTGTGGGGCTTGCACCGGCTCTTCGACAAGCACGGAAAAATAAGCCCGGGCGCGACCCAGGATGTCTTCAACGTCAGGTTCGATGTGGGCGGACGGACGGCGACTTTCGAGATCAGGCCGACGAGCGTCCAGAATCCGTTCAACCTGCCGGAGTTGAACCAGTTCAAGTGTCCCAGGGGCATGCCTTAGGATCAGTGACGAATGGATGCGAAATTCCTCGATTATTACAACAGCGAGCTGTCCTATCTCCAGGAAATGGGGGCGGAATTCGCAGCCTCGTTTCCGAAGATAGCCGGTCATCTCGGCATGCAGGGCGGGGCGGTGGCCGATCCGTATGTCGAGCGTTTGCTGGAAGGATTCGCCTTTCTTTCCGCCCGTATCCATCTGAAGATGGACGCGGAATTCCCGCGCTTCTCGCAGCGCCTGCTCGAAGTCGTTTTCCCGCATTACCTCGCGCCGACGCCGGCCATGGCGATCGTGCAGATTCCGCTGGACCGGGACAGCGATGCCAGGAAGGATATCGTCGCGCGCTTGCCGCGCGGCGCGGTGCTCAACAGCGCGCCGCCGCCGGGCGCCGCGACGCCATGCACGTTCGTGACGGCGCAGGACATGGAGGCGTGGCCGATCGAAATCGAGGAGGCCAGCGCCGGTATGCCCGCCGGGGACGCGCGCGCCACGCGCCATTTGCGCGACAAGGAAGTGCGGGGGGAGATCCGGCTGCGCCTGAGATACCGGACGCCGGTGACGGCGGAGCGGCTGCATCCCGACAGGCTGGTTTTTTTCGTGGCGGCGCCGGATGCGCTCGCCACGCGGATCCACGAGGCGCTGATCGGTCATTGTCTCGGCGTGACGGTGGGTCCCGCCGCCGGTGGCGAAACCACGTTCTTGCCCGCCGCCGCGTTGCGGCCCGAGGGGTTCGACGCCGCCCAGGCGCTGTTGCCGGGCGATCCGCGCGTATTCCAGGGGTATCGGCTGCTGCACGAATATTTCGCGTTCCCGCAGCGTTTCCTGTTTTTTTCCATCAATGGGCTGCGCGCGCCGCTTGGCAAGTTGCGCGAGGATGCGTTCGACCTGACGGCGCTGCTCGATCAGGATGCCGACGCGCTCGCGGGCGCGGTGCGCAAGAATTGCTTTGAACTCGATTGCGTGCCGGTCATCAATGTCTTCCAGCGCCATGGTGACCGCCTGATGCTGACGCATTCCGGCGTCGAGCATCATGTGGTGCCCGATCGCGCCCGTCCGCTGGATTACGAGGTTTACCGCATCGACGCAGTGGAAGGGTTCGACCGCGGCAATAATCCGGTCAACCGCTTCGCGCCATTTTATCGTCATGCCGCCTCCGACAGCGGCGGCTGCAAGGCCTATTTCACCACGCGGCGCGAAACGCGGCGAGCGTCGGAATCTTCGCAACGCGGCGGGGCGCGTTCGAGCTATGCCGGCTCCGAGGTTTTCCTGTCGCTTGTCGACGCGCACGAGTCCCCATGGCCGCAGCACATCGACCAGTTGTCGATGACGATGCTCCTGACCAACCGCGATTTGCCGCTGCTCATCCCCGCCAGCGGCGCGCACGACCTGACGGTGGAAACGGACATGCCGATGAAGCGGGGGCGCATCCTGCGCGGGCCGTCACGGCCGCGATTTTCGGTGGCCGAGCGGGAAATGACCTGGCGCCTGATCAGCCATCTGTCGCTGAATTATCTCGCCCTGCGCGACATGGATGCGCAAAGCGGCGCGGTGGCCCTGCGCAAGTTGCTGGGCCTGTATGCGCTGCTCGCCGATCCGGCGGTGGCAAGACATGGCGAATCCATCGTCGCGGTGGAGTCTCGCGCCGTGACCCGGCGGCTGCCGGTCTCCGGGCCGCTGGTGTTCGGACGCGGCGTCGGCATCAAGCTCTCTGTCGACGAAGTGCCTTTCGCGGGCAGCAGCCCCTATCTTTTCGGTTGCGTACTGGAACAGTTCCTGGCGCGGCACGTCTCCATGAACATGTTCTGCGAGTTGTCGCTGCACAGCACGACGCGGGGGGCGCTCGCCGCGTGGCCGCCGCGTTTCGGAGGACGGCCCGATGCTTGAGGAAAGCGGCATTCGCGCGGACATCGTCGTGCCGCTGGAAGCGGAACGGCGCAAGGAACCATGGCGTTTCGACTGGTTCGAGACCATGCGCTGGCTGGAAGCGCGCAATCCGTCGCGGCCCCGTTTCGGCAAGGCCTTGCATCCCGCCGACGAGATCGTGCGCATCAGCCAGAAGCCGTCGCTCAATTTCGCTCCGGCGGCGCTCTCCGGTTTCGGCAGTGACGGCCATGGCCGTGTGTGCATCGAACAAGTCTCGTTCGGGCTGTTCGGGCCGAATGGCCCGATGCCGCTGCATTTCACCGAATTTGCACGCGAGCGCGGCGAGTATGACGGCGATCCGGCATTGCGGGCCTTTCTCGATATTTTCCATCACCGCTTCGCGCTGCTGTTCTATCGCGCCTGGGCCGGCGTGCAAGCCACGACCAGCTTCGATCGTCCGGACGAGGATCGCTTTTCCTGCTACGTCGGCAGCCTGATCGGTTATGGCGAACCCGTTTTCGACAAGCGCGATTCCGTGCCCGATCGCGCCAAGCGCTACATGGCGGGCCATTTCGCGCGCATGACGCGCAATTCGGAAGGATTGGCCTCGATCCTGCGGTTTTTCTTCGCCTGTCCGTTCCACATCCAGGAGTGGATGCCGCATTGGCTGCGACTCGCCGAAAAGGATCGCACGCTCCTGGGGAGTGAGACCGCCGCCGGGCAACTGGGGCGCGGCGCGGTGTGCGGCGCCTCGGTTCTCGACCGGCAGCATCGTTTCCGCATCCATGCCGGGCCGCTGCGGCTCGCCGACTACATGGCGTTCCTGCCGGGAAGCGAGCGGTTCCGGCAATTGCGCGACTGGGTGCGCAATTACGTAAGTTACGAGTTCTCGTGGGATGTCCGGCTCGTCCTGCGGCACGACGAAGTTCCCGCGCCGCGGCTTGGCGCGGTCACGAGCAGGCTGGGGTGGACGACCTGGCTCGGGCAGCCGCCTGGCGGCGGCGACCGGGGAGACCTCGTCATGGAAGGAGAGCGGCCCGATGCGCCGCGCATGCATCGAACGTAACGTTCAACAGAAACCATTGGGGTAAATGACATGAGCAAAATCAGCCGCGTGGCGCTTTTCGGGAAATTGAATCCGGTGTTGCACAAGGCCATCGAATCGGCCACCGTGTTCGCCAAATTGCGTGGCAATCCGTATGTCGAAATCAGCCATTGGCTTTATCAACTGATTCAACTCGACGACAGCGACCTGCATCGCATCTGCCGCCACTATGATGTGGATGGCGGCAGGCTGGCCGGCAACCTGCTGGCCGCGCTCGAACGCCTGCCCAACGGGGCGCTGGCGATCGAGGATTTGTCCGGCGACATCGACCTGGCCGCCGAACGGGCGTGGGTCGATGCCTCGCTCACGTTCGGCGCCGGGGCGGTGCGCGGCGCGCATCTGCTTTTCACCCTGCTGACCGACAAATACCTGCGCGGCGTGACCCTGGCGCTGTCGAAGGAACTCGCGCGCGTCGATACCGAAGAACTGCGCGCGAAACTGGCAGCGTTGACGGCGGGCAGTCCCGAGGAAGGCGCGGCGAGCGCCAGCCAGACTTTCGGCGACAGCGCCGCGCCGGGGGAGACTTCGGGCGCGATGGCCCCAGCGGCCATGGGCAAGCAGGAAGCCCTGAACAAGTTCACCACGGACATGACCGAGCGCGCGCGGAAAGGCGAACTCGACCCCGTGACCGGGCGCGACGAGGAAATCCGCCAGATGATCGACATCCTCATGCGCCGCCGCCAGAACAATCCGCTCATGACCGGCGAGGCGGGGGTGGGCAAGACCGCCGTGGTCGAAGGCTTCGCGCAGCGCCTCGCCAGCGGCGACGTGCCGCCGAGCCTGCAAGGCGTGCAACTGCGCGCGCTCGACATCGGCCTCCTGCAAGCGGGGGCCAGCATGAAGGGAGAATTCGAGCAGCGCCTGCGCCAGTTGATCGAGGAAGTCCAGCATTCCCCCAAACCGATCATCCTGTTCATCGACGAAGTGCATACCCTGATCGGCGCGGGCGGCGCGGCGGGTACGGGCGATGCGGCCAACCTGCTCAAACCGGCGTTGGCGCGCGGCACGTTGCGCACCATCGGCGCGACGACATGGGCCGAATACAAGAAATACATCGAGAAAGACCCGGCCCTGACCCGGCGCTTCCAAGTGGTGCAAGTGCCGGAGCCGGACGAGGAAAAGGCCGTGGCGATGCTGCGCGGCATCACCGGCGCGCTGCAAAGGCACCATGGCGTGCGGGTGCTCGACAGCGCCATCCGCGCCGCGGTCTCGTTGTCGCACCGCTATATCCCGGCGCGGCAGTTGCCCGACAAGGCCGTGGGGCTGCTGGACACCGCCGCCGCGCGTGTCGCGGTCAGCCAGCACACAACGCCGGGCGAACTGGAAGATTGCCAGCGGCGCATCGAAATCCTGCAAAGCGAGCTTGAAATGTTGCGCCAGGAAGAAGCGGCCGGCATCGGCGCCGCCGAGCGCGGCGATGAAATCCGCGCGCGCCTGGCGGAACTGGCGGCGCAGGAAAGCGAATTGAAGCAACGCTGGGAAAAGGAAAAGGCGCTGATCGGGCGGATCGTCGAACTGCGCGAGCGCCTTGCCGCGCCGTTGGCGAAAGACGCGAAAGAAGCCTCCGGCGAAACCACGGAAGCGCCGCCGCCCGAAAGCGCCGCGGCGGCGGATGAGGCGGAAGATGCGAAAGATGCTTCGCGCGCCGAACTGCTGGCCGAACTGGAAAAGCTGGAGCGGGAACTGACGGACGTGCGAGGCGAACGCGCGCTCGTGCTGGCGGCGGTCGATGAACAGGCGATTGCCTCGGTCGTGGCCGACTGGACGGGCATCCCGGTCGGGCGCATGTTGCGCAACGAGGCGCAGGCGGTGCTCGATCTGGTCGACAATCTGGAACGGCGCGTGATCGGGCAGCGGCATGGTCTTGCCACCATTGCCCGGCGCATCCAGACCGCGCGTGCCCGGCTCGACGATCCGGCCAAGCCCATCGGCGTGTTCATGCTGTGCGGGCCGTCCGGGGTCGGGAAAACTGAGACCGCGCTGGCGCTGGCCGAATTCCTTTACGGCGGCGAACAGAATCTGATTACCATCAACATGAGCGAATTCCAGGAAGCGCACACCGTCTCCACGCTCAAGGGCGCCCCGCCGGGCTATGTCGGCTATGGCGAGGGCGGCATCCTGACGGAAGCGGTGCGCCGCCGTCCCTACAGCGTCGTGCTGCTCGACGAGATCGAGAAAGCGCACTCCGACGTGCACGAACTTTTCTTCCAGGTGTTCGACAAGGGGCGCATGGAAGACGGGGAGGGACGGCAGATCGACTTCCGCAATACCGTCATCATCCTGACCTCGAACGTCGGCACGGATCTCGTCAACAGCCTGTGCGCCGATCCGGAATTGCCCGTCGATGCCGAAACGGTGGCCGCCGCGCTGCGCAAGCCGCTGCTCGAAGTGTTTCCCCCGGCGCTGCTCGGGCGGCTCATCGTGGTGCCATATTACCCGCTCGGGCCGGAGACGCTTGCCAGCATCGTGCGTCTGCAATTGCGGCGCATCCAGAAACGGGTGGCCGCCTCGCATGGCGCGGCGTTTACATACGACGATTCCGCCGTCGAACTGGTCATCAGGCGCTGCAATACGGCGGATGCCGGCGGGCGCATGATCGGCGCGATATTGACCAATTCCGTATTGCCGGAGATCAGCCGCCGCTATCTTGAAGGGCTGGTCGCCGGGCAGGGCTTGCAGCGCGTGGGATTGCGCGCCGGGGACGACGAGTTCATCTACGACATAGAGATGCGCGAGATAGAGGCGGGCGCGGGGCATGGCGCCTGAAGGGCCGGGACGGCGCGGGAGCGATGATTCGCCATGAACGATACGGCTGATGCGCGGGGGGCGGAAATGCCCGCTCCGATGAGCGCCCTGCCCGCCGGGACGCGCTTGCAGGAATTCGTCATTCGTTCGGTCATCGGCGAGGGCGGCTTCGGGATCGTGTATCTGGCGCACGACACCTTCCTCGACCGGGAAGTGGCGATCAAGGAATACCTGCCGGCCAGCCTCGCGGCGCGCGGCGGTGGCGCGCAGGTGGAGGTCAGGGTTGCCGCCAGGCGCGAATTGTTCGTCAAGGGGATGCGGCGTTTCGTCAACGAGGCGCACATCCTGGCGCGTTTCCGCCATCCCGCGCTGGTCTCGGTGCTGCGGTTTCTCGAAGCCAACGGCACCGCCTACATGGTCATGCCCTACTACCGCGGCACGACCTTGCGCGACATGGTGCGCGCCGGCTATCGGGCGAGAAGTTCGGAAGATCTGCTCGCCATCCTGATCCCCGTACTGGGGGGGCTGGCGCAGATCCATTCGGTGGATTGCTATCACCTCGACATCTCGTCCGACAACATCCTGATGCTGGAAAACAAGATGCCGGTATTGCTCGATTTCGGTGCCGCGCGCCACACGGAACTGGGGGGCGAGGACCCGACCACGATCATCCTCAAGCCGGGCTTCGCGCCGATCGAGCAATACGGCAGCGGCGGCGGCAGCGACAATGCGCCGGGACTGGGGCCATGGACGGACATTTACGCGCTTTCCGTGGTGGCCTATTTTCTCGTCAGCGGCGCGATGCCGGGTATCTCGGTGGCCAGGATCATGCGGGACACGGTCAAGCCGCTGGCGGCGGCGTTCGCCTCGCCGGCGCTGCCCGCCGGGGTGTTGAAAATCATCGACGCGGGGATGGCGGTGCGGCCGCAGGAGCGTCCGCGCACCGTCGAAGCGTTCAGGCAGGCATTGCTGGATGCCGCGGAGGAAACCGCACCGCCTGTCCTGACGCCCGCGCGCGCGCCTTCCGTTGTTGTCACGCCGCGCGGGGACATCCGGAAGGCGCGCGGCGCGGGGACGGGGAAAGGATCGCGGGATAACGATGCCGTCATGCGCTGGAGTATCCTGCTCTTGGTCTTGCTGCTGTTCGTCACGGTGTTTTTCATAGCGTTTTCCGGAGGGGAAAACACGAATTCTGGCGCCGCCGCACCTACGCCATCGGGTGCGCGGGGGAGATGATGATGGAACGCGGTGAATCGCTGTTTCGCGTCTTGCGCGATAAGGCTGGAAGACTTGCCGGCGCGGCGCTGTGCTGCCCGGCGCTCTTTCTCGTTGCCTGCACGACGCTTTTCGACTCGCCGCCCGAGGCGGTGGCCAATGATGCCTCGGCGAAAGTGATGAGCGATCTGGCTTCCATGGAACAGAACGTGTCGGCGGCGATCCCCGGCAAACTGAAGGAAGCGGGCGTTACCGTGGCGGAGGCCGCGCGCGATCCGGCGGCGGCGGCGGGCGGCGCGATGAATGCGGCGGTCTCCGGCATCGAACATTCGGCAATGGGCGCCGCCAGGGACGGCGCGGCGCGCGCGCTGACGCCGGCACATGCGCCGCCGAGGGAGATGGGCGCCAACGATGATGGCACGATCGCCCTGTCGTTCGAGCGCATCGACGCGGACATGCCGCAAGTGGCGGTGCGGGGGCTGGACAACGCCGCCGTGCTGGTCGATGGCGAAAGGATCGGGCTGGGCGGTGTGACGCGGGCGGGGCGCATCGGGCTGATTGTCTCGGGCCGTCATCATTTGCGGGTCGAATGCCCGCATGAACCGCCGTTTTCCGCCGATCTCAAGGTGGAAAAAGGCGACCGCGTCGTGCTGCGCGGGCAATGCAAAACGCCGCTCAAGGCAGTACCCGCTAACGTTCGGGCAGCGGCGGTTGCCGGAAAAGACCCCGCGCCGGCCACGCCCGCGCCGCGCTCATCCACGGAGGCGCGGAAAATACCCGCCCTGACGTTCGAGAAAAGCGGTGATGGCGCGCCGCCGCGGCTGGTGCTGCGCGGGACGGGAGAACTCGTCGTGTTCATCGATGACGAAAGGGTCGGGCCGGATCGGGGCGATGGCGTGCCGATCCGGGCGGGCAATCACAAATTGCGGGCGTTTCCGGCGGGTGCTTCGTCGACGGGGGCGTCATTTTCGGCGGATTTCCCCGCGGAAAACGGCGACCGCATCATCCTGTGCGGCGATTGCGCCCCGGGCGGGGATGTCCGCGCGCTGGTATCGGGGGGCGGCGCGCCGGTCGTTGAAAAAGGCCGCGATGCCGCCCCACCCGCCTCCCCCGCGGCGGCGCGGGATACCGCTCCCTTGCCGCTCAATGGCGGCAAGACGCCCACCCTGACCTTCGACAGGATCAACGTGGAAGCAGCGCAACTGGTGATCCGGAACATGGGCGATGCTACTGTTATCATCGACGGCGAGCGTTTTGCTCCGGACGGCATCATGGGCGTGGATCGCCTGATTCCGATCCAGCCTGGCCGCCACAGCCTGGAGGCCATCTCTCCGCGAGGTGCGCCATTTGCGGCGGACTTCGATATCGAAGCGGGCGAGCGCGCGACCTTGCGCGGCGAATGAGCGGAAAATCCGCTCCAGAAGTGAATGAAGGAATGAAAATGCTCGAAATCCAGGCGCTGACCTACAACAGTCTTGCCCCCGTGATGCCGGTCGCGGGCACGATTTCCACCAGCGGCACGATCGGCCGGAACGAGGACAACGCCATCATCCTGCCCGATCCGGCGAACACGGTGTCGCGCCAACACCTGCAATTCAGCCTCGAATCCCGGGGAATATACCGTGTCCGCAACGTCAGCAAGAAAAACCCCGCGTTCATCGATGGCCAGGAACTTGGCCCCGGCATGGAGTGCCTGTTGCGGGACCATGCTCAGATCATTATCGGTGCGTATGTGCTGCAAGCGCGTTACGTGGCGCAGCCCCGGAAAGGCGAGCCAGCCATGCCGCCGCCGCCCGCCGGCGCGGCACAACCGGACGGGGTGAGCGACGATTTTCTGGCTTCCCTGCTGGGTTCCGGCCCGGCGGCGCGGCGGGCGGAAACCGCGCTGCCGGACGCGGAAGACGAAAACCTCGCCGCTCTGTTCGCGGAAGACCCCCGGATCGTTCGCGGCGATCCCATGCCGATGCTCAACGAGCGCGGCATCGATCCGGGCAGTCTCGACGGCAAGGGCGACGAGCTCATCAACGGCGGCGGCGACGCCGGGGCGATGACGCGCGAATTGCTGCGCGACCCGCTGTCCGGCCAGGCGGACAACAGTTTGCGCCGCGACGGCGGCCTCGATCCCCTGGAGGCGCTGTTCGGCGGCGGCGGCGGCGAGTTCGATGACATCCTGCAAGGCGGCAAAAGCGCGAGCGCGGCCCTGAACGTGGCGCGCATGGATCTGACCCATGGCCCGGAACTTGGCGGATTGTTCCACCTGCCGGAAGCGGGAGGAAAACCGGCATCCGGCGATCCGCCGCCGGAAATCGCCCCCGCGCCCGTTTCTCCCGCCTTGCCGCCAGATGTGACCGGCATGAATGATGAGATAGACCGCCTCATCGCCGAGCCGGGTCCCGCTTCCGGCGGCGCTGTCTTGCCGGGAGGCGGCGCGCCGTTTCCCGCGCTCGATGACGGGAACATCGACTGGCTTCTTGACGGACTGGAGCCGGGCGAAGCCGCCGCGGCTGATTCCGCCCCGGAGACGGCTGGCGCGGGCAGCATGGACGAAATAGACCGGCTCATCACCGGACTGGATGGCGGCACTCCTGATGGCAATGTTTTGCCGGAGGCGGACAGGGCGCCGGAGACCGCGGCGGCCGGAAACGGCATATCGGCGCCGATCCATGATGACGATATTGGCGGCCCGCCCGCCTGGCCGGATTCCGGCGCGGCGCTGCGATCGTCCGCGTCCACGGCGCCGGACGCCCGCCCCGTCGCGGTGTGCGCGGAAGAGCCGCCGCCCGCGCGGCCGCCGCGAACATCACCCGCGCGGACGCCCCTGGAGGCGGACACGCGGGAACTCTACGCGGCCTTCATCGAAGGGCTGGGGGTCGAATTGCCCGATCGTACCGCGCTGGACAAGGATTTCATGAAAATGCTTGGCCAGCTGTTTCGCGGCTATGTGCAGGGGACGGTGGATATGATCGCCAGCAGGGCCATTGTCAAGCAGGCGGTCAGGGCGAACGTCACCGTGATCGCGCCGGAGGACAATAACCCGCTCAAATTCTCCCCGGATGGCAAGGTCGCGCTGCTGTACCTGCTGGGCAAGCCCTTCCCCGGCTTCATGGGGCCTGTCGAAGCGGTGCGGAACGCTTTCGCCGATTTGCGCGCCCATCAGATAGGCATCGTCTCCGGCACGAAATCGGCCCTGAATCATGTGCTGGATCGCTTCGATCCAAGGCTGATCGACGAGGGAGAAGCGGAGCGCGGACTCGACAACGTATTGCCGCGACGGCGCAAGGCCCGCTTGTGGGATGCCTACATACGCCATTTCCAGGACGCGCGGCAACGCGCCGCCGATCACTTCCAGGCTTTCTTCGGGGCGGCCTTTCTCGAAGCCTATGAAAAAGCGATTGCGGCGATACAGCCGGAAGAAAGGAGGCACAAACCATGATGCGGTTGTCGGTGGCGCAGCGCAGCGAGTGCGGAGGCCGGAAATACAACGAAGATTTCATCGGCTTTTGCGCCAACGAAACGCTGGGCTGTTTCGTGCTCGCGGATGGCGCCGGCGGCCATGAAGGCGGCGCGCTCGCGGCGGAAACCGCCGTGCGGCATGTGCTGTCGTTCTTTTCCGCCGCGCCCGCGGTCGACGGCGCGGCGATCAACGCGGCGATTCCGGTCGCGCGCAACGCGCTCTGCGACGCACGCGAACGTCACCCGCGATACGCCGAGATGGACACGACGATCGCGGCGCTGATGCTGGATACCGAACGCGCGCTCGCTTACTGGAGCCATCTTGGCGACAGCCGCATCTACCTGTTCCGCAGCGGGCGCTCGCGCATACTGACGCACGATCACAGCGTCCTGCAATCCATGATCGACGCCGGCATGTTCAATGGCGCGTTACGCGGCAACAGAAAGCGGAACATGCTGTACGCGGCGGTGGGCAGCGGCGAAATACCGGAGCGCGCCGTATGCGACAAACCTCTCGCCCTGCTGTCCGGCGACATTTTCCTGCTGTGCTCCGACGGCTTCTGGGAGAGCGCCAGCGAAGAAGTCATGGAAGCGGCCTTGCAGCAGGCGGCCTCCCCCGAGCAATGGCTGGACGCCATGGCGCGCGAAATCGCCGGGGCGGACGCGGAGGATCAGGACAACTACAGCGCCCTGGCGGTATGGGTCGGCGAACGCGAAGAAATAACGACGCGCATCCTGGCGCGGAAAGCACTGGAGGCGTGAGCCGGTGGGGATGTTCGGTTTTTTGGCCTCTTCCAAATACATGGGATGGTTCGGCAAGCTGCCTTCAGTCGGCGATTTCGCCGGCAGGGGATTGCCCCCGTCCCTGCGGGAAACCGTCCACAAATGGATCTCATCCGGCATGGCGGCGCTTGCCCGCTCGCGGCCCGGGGATTGGCGGGACGTCTACCAGGTCTCCCCGGTCTGGCACTTCGCCATCAACGCCGGCATATGGGACAAATCCGCCCTGATCGGCTGCCTGGCGCCGAGCGTCGACAAGATCGGACGCTATTCGCCGCTGCTGGCCTTGCGTTCGCTCGACAGGCGCGGCATCGACAAGGTCTTGCCGCCGGACAGCCGCTGGCTGTACCGGATCGACGCGGCCTTGCGGAGCGTCATCGGCGAACGCATGCCGGTCGACCATGTGCTTGGCGCCCTGAAGCGGCAAACCCATGGCGATGGCGGAGACAATTCCACGGCGGGTATTCTCGGCGATCTGGGAATAAGCGACGGAGCCTCGTCGCCCTGCAAGGAATGGTTTTCGTGGCCGGATCTTCCAGCGCTGTTCAACGAGCGCGCCGACCGCAGCTTCTGGTGGGCGGAGCCCGCGCCCAAACTGCCGCCGAGGCAGATCATCCACTGCGGCCCGCCCGATGACGACCTGTTTTGCCTGTTGATGAATGGAGGCGTGGCGACATGAGCCGCCCTGGAAACGAAACCCGCGCGAGCGATTTGTTCATGCCGGCGCTGCTGGACAGGCTGTCGCGGGACAGCCGTGGCGCGGTGAGTCGCAATGCCTTCCGGAAAACGGTATTGCGCGATCTGGCATGGCTGCTCAATTGCACGAATCTCGAAGGGCAACTGCCCCTGGAAGAATTCCCGCGCGTCAAGCGCTCGGTCATCAATTTCGGCATCCCGACATTGGCGGGCGAGCGCCTGTCCGAATCCGACCTCGGCGCCGTGGCCGATGGAATCAAAAATGCCATCACCTGTTTCGAGCCGCGCATACTGGAAAAATCGCTGAGAGTCACCATCGCCCACGGAGATGACGCCGCTCTGTACAACCGCGCCCATTTCCGGATCGAAGCGACCTACTGGTTCGAGCCTTATCCAATAGATATGGTGATACGCGCGCAATGGGATATGGAGACAGGCGGCGTGGAGATTCGGGAAGAACGATAAACCGGCGTCGCGGCGCGCCTCGCGATAACGAGGCAGGGGGAGGCTTTCGCAATGACGAAGTGCGCGGCGTTTCGTTTCCCGACCCCTCACGGAATCACCGCCGAGAAGATCGGCCCCCACGGCCCCGGCTCCCCCTTGGCGTTCTCATAGCGCACACAGAAATAAATCGTCTTGCCGCTCTCCTCCTGCGCAAAATCCATCCGTTCGCGCTTGGGGCTGGCGGCGGCTGGCCGTCCGGCGCTGTCGAATTCGTAGGCGGTCATCGCGCCGTCGGGCGTCACCCTGGCGACGATGCGGCCTTGCAGGTCGCGCGCCCAAGTGGTGGCATATCGCCTGACCATGATGACGGGGAAGGATGGGAAGGTTGCCTTGAGGGTCGGCCTTCACGGTTCAAAACTACAGTTTTATAGTTTAAAACTACAGTTTTACGGCTTGAAACTACAGTTTTACGGCGTCAAGGCAGGCGGGATTTGCCAGACGGGCGGATTGCCATCCGCCCCTGCGCACGCCCCGCCCCGCGAACCCTTCCACTTCGTCATTGCGAAAGCCTTCCCACCTCGTCATTGCGAGGAGCGCAGCGACGTGGCAATCCATGCAGCGGTTCAACCATCCGAAGCGCCTTGGCGAGCCGCAAATCCACCCGGATCAATCAGCGGCGCTCGCGCGCCGGATGGAACGCACTGGATTGCCCCGGCGCTTCGCGCCTCGCAATGACGATGGGAGAGGCTTTCGCAATGACGAAGGGGGCGGCTTTCGCAATGACGAGTCTTTCCGATGGACTCCCCTCCCCTGCTTGCGGGGTGGCCGAAGGCCGGGAGAGGAGGATTCAACCATCCGGCGCGCAGCGGCGCTGGGTGGTCGAACGCACGCATGGGTGGATGAACCGCTTTCGCTGGATATTCGTTTGCTGGGAGAAGCTTCCCGAGACGCTCATGGCCATGGTGCATTTTGCTCGTGGCGTTATTGCCTGGCGGCGGCGGGGCTGCTGGAACGGGTTCTCAACGGCATCGCCAATGCCGATGTTCCGCATTCCCCGTAACCCGCGGATCAGGGATCGGGTTTGCCCGCGCCGGGCGGACGCTTTATCCTGCCGGATCTGACAACTCCCGCGAGTGATCCGCGCCATGCAGACTGAACCGCTTTTTACCTGGCCGGACGATATTCATGCCGTGGATGCCGGCTATGTACGTCCGGGATTGGCCGCCGTGCATCTGATCGTCGAAAAGGGCCGCGTCGCGGTGGTCGATACCGCCCACAATGCCGCGCTGCCCCGTTTCCTGGGCGCGCTCGATCAGCTCGGACTGGCGCCGGAGGCGGTGGATCATGTGTTTCTCACCCACGTCCATCTCGATCACGCGGGCGGCGCGGGCGCTTACATGGCGCGCTTGCCGAACGCAAAACTGGTGGTGCATCCGCGCGGCGCGCGCCACATGATCGACCCCGTCCGGCTTTTTGAAGGCGCCTCCGAAGTGTATGGCGTGGAAATCGCTCGCCGCCTTTACGGCGCGCCCGTGCCGGTACCGCCCGAAAGGGTGCTCGAAGCCGCCGATGGACAGGTTTTCGATCTCGCGGGCCGAGCCTTGCAATGCCTGCATACGCCCGGGCACGCCAAGCATCACATGTGCCTATGGGATGCGCGGGCGCGCGCCTGTTTCACCGGCGACGCTTTCGGCATCGCTTATCGGGAAATGGGCGTGAGCGGCGAGCCGTTCCTGATCCCCGCCACCACGCCGACCCAGTTCGATCCCGAAGCGATGAAGGCTTCGATCCATCGCCTGCTCGCGCTCAAGCCGGAAGCGATGTATCTTACGCATTTCAGCCGGGTGGATGATGTGGAGCGCCTGGGCGCGGATTTATTGCGCCGGATCGACGTTTTCGTCGCTCTGGCTGAAGCCGCGCCGGGAGAAGGAAAAGCCCGGAAGAACACTATCCATGCCAGTATCGAGCGCTACTTGCTCGCCGAAGCGCCCGCCGAAAGCCGCGAATGGCTCAGGCCGGTGTTGAGAGTGGACATGGAACTCGACGCGCAGGGTCTGGCCCACTGGCTCGAACAGCGGCAGTAGACGCATATGGGTGGGGGAGATTTCCCTCCGGGTTCCCGGAGGAGCGCGGCGCGCGCGGGACGCGGCGCCCTGGCGATCCCGTTCGCCCGCCTTTCGCGGCGCTACACGCATCATCAATTCCGGCCCGTGTTTTTCCAGAAAGCCTCCGGCTTCATGAGTGCGATTGCAGCCACGCGCGCCATTCGGCGAACAGCAGCGGGTTGGCGGCGGCGATGACGCCGCGTTTGACCGCCGGTCCCGCCGACAGCGTGCCGCCGCCGAGCGCGCAGGCGCAGCCGCCGGCTTCGGCAAGGATCAACTGTCCGGCGGCGTAATCCCACAGCATTTGCCCGGCGTGCATGTAGACATCGAAGCGCCCGGCGGCGAGGAAACACCATTCCAGCGCGCTGGAGCCAAAATTGCGCTGAGTGAAATACGGCGGGCGCGCCACCAGTTCATCCCCCAGATGCGGGCTGACGCGCTTGAAATCGAAACCGGCCACTGCTTCGCGCAACCGCCGCGTGCTGCGGCGCAGGGGAAGGGTTTCGTCGTTGATGAAAGCGCCCGCGCCCCGGGCGGCGTAGAAACATTCGTCGCTGATCGGGTTATAGACCAGACCAAGGCGCGGTTCGTGGTCGACGAGCCAGGCGATCGCCACCGCGAAAAAAGGAATGCCGTTGATGAAATTGGTGGTGCCGTCGATCGGGTCGATGCACCACAGACCGCCGCGGCCTTCGCTCCAGAGGCGCGCCTGCATCTCGCCGCTCATTTCTTCGCCCAGCACCGGTCCGTGCAGGATCGTCGGCAATTCTTCCGCGAGGCGCCGCTGCGTGGCCAGATCCGCCTCGGTGAAGAGAGAGCCGTCGGCCTTGCGTCCGCGCGCCACTTTCAGGTAGCGCGGCAGGATTTCCGCGCCGGCAATCCTGCGCACCAGCGCCGCGAGGATGCGCGCCCTGGCCAGCAGGCCGTCGGAAGGAGCGGGCGGCGGGCCGGAAGAGGGCGGGAGGGGCGGGGGCAGAGCAATCATTGAAGGTATCGAAGGCATGCTTATAATCGTTGCGATGATTCCACGTTTTCATTTTCCGGGCATTTTGCCGCACGCGGGGGAAGTTGAACTGCCAGCCGCCGCCGCGCACCATGCGCTCAAGGTATTGCGCCTGGCTCGCGGCGATGCGGTGACGCTTTTCGACGGCAACGGCGGCGAGCTTGACGCCCGTCTTGAAGTTCGTGCGCGCAAAGCATACGCCGTTGCCGGGCAGTGGCGGGAAATCGAAAGGGAATCGCCGTTCGCCATCGTACTCGCACAGGCGCTGGCAAGCGGCGACAAGATGGATTGGGTGATACAAAAAGCGGTGGAACTGGGCGTCGTGGGCATCGTGCCGCTACAGGCCGCGCGCTCGGTGCCACGCCTTGCCGGAGAGCGCGCCGGCAAGCGGGTGGCGCACTGGCGGCAGGTCGTCATTGCCGCCTGCGAGCAGTGCGGGCGCAATCGCCCGCCCTTCGTCGCGCCGGTGCAGGAACTCGCCGCCTACCTCAGCCAGGGCGAGGCGGCTACCCGCCTGATCCTCGCCCCCGGCGGCGAACGCCTGTCCGGAATGCCGCCGCTGGCCGCCCCCGTCCACCTCCTCGTCGGCCCGGAAGGCGGCTGGAGCGAGGAAGAACTGGCGCTTTGCCAACGTTCCGGCTGCCGCGCGGCGGCCCTGGGGCCACGCATCCTGCGCACGGAAACAGCGGGCCTGGCGGCCATCGCCGCCTTGCAAACGGCGGCGGGGGATTTCTGATCTCCGACGGCAGGGAATTCTTTGGGCGGAGAGCCTTCGGAAGAACTCGCCATTGCGTGAAGTGTCGCGGCGCGGCAATCCCTCCATCATCGCGAAAGCTCCCCCCTCATCATTGCGAGGCGCGCAGCGCCGTGGCAATCCAGTTCGTTTCGTCCGGCGCGAAGTGCCGCTGACTGCACGCCTGGATTGTCCGCCGCGCCATCTGCGGAGCCATCCGCCAGCCTTCGTGGGATAATTGTGCCTTCCGCTTCTCGCTCCGGCCTTGCCCCATGTCCGTTCCACTACCCGATTTTTCCGCCTGCCGCCTTGCCGTCGCGGGTGATGTCATGCTCGATCGTTATTGGCATGGCGTGGCCACGCGCATTTCGCCCGAAGCGCCGGTGCCGGTGGTGAAGGTGGAAAACGATGAGTTCCGGGCGGGCGGGGCGGGGAATGTGGCGCTCAACGCCGCCGCGCTGGGGGCGGCGGCGCGATTGGTGGGGCTGGTGGGGCGGGACGAGGCGGCGCGGCTTTTGTCCGGGAAGTTGGCGGCGGGCGGGGTGCTCTGCGATCTGGTGGAGGCGCCGGGGCATCCGACGATCACCAAGCTGCGGGTCATCAGCCGTCACCAGCAGCTCATCCGGCTCGATTTCGAGAACGATTTCGCCGTGCTGGAGGCGGCGGGCGTGGAGAGCGCCTTCGCCACGGCGCTCGACGGCGCGGGCGCGGCGGTACTCTCCGATTATGGCAAGGGGACGCTCGCGCAGGCCGCGACGCTGATTGAGGCGGCGCGCGCGCGCGGCCTGCCCGTGGTGGTCGACCCCAAGGGCGCGTGCTTCGAGCGTTATCGCAATGCTTCGGTCATCACGCCGAACATGAGCGAATTCGAGGCCGTGGCCGGTCACTGCGCTGATGAACAGGCGATACGCGAGCGCGGCGAGGCGCTGCGCGCGTGCCTGGGACTGGAGGCGCTGCTCATCACGCGCTCGGAGCGCGGCATGACTTTGTTGCAAAAAGACCGGCCCGCGCTCGATCTGCCCGCGCGCGCGCGCGATGTGTTCGACGTCACCGGCGCGGGCGATACCGTGGTCGCGGTGCTTGGCGCGAGTCTCGCTTGCGGACTCGATCTGCCCCACGCCACGCGACTGGCCAACGCCGCCGCCGGCATTGTGGTCGGCAAGCTCGGCACCGCCGCCGTCAGCCGCGCCGAACTGTCCGAGGCGCTGGCGCATTCCGGATAAATACAGGAGTTTTTCATGATCATCGTCACCGGCGGCGCCGGTTTCATCGGCAGCAATATCGTGCAGGGCCTCAACGCCCGGGGCATCCGCGACATCCTCGTGGTCGATGACCTGGGCGACGGCCACAAATGCCTGAACCTGGCCGATGCCGACATCCACGATTATCTCGACAAGGACGACTTCCTTGCCCGCATGGAGAAGGGCGAGCGCTTCGGCGCGGTGGAAGCGGTTTTCCACGAGGGCGCCTGTTCGTCGACCACCGAGTGGGACGGGCGTTTCGTGATGAAAGTGAATTTCGAGTACACCAAGGCGCTGCTGGCCTGGTGCACGGCGCGCAAGACGCCGTTCATTTATGCCTCTTCGGCTTCGGTCTATGGCATGGGGCCGGTTTTCCGCGAAGCGCGCGAGCACGAACAGCCGCTCAATATGTATGCCTATTCCAAGTTCCTCTTCGATTGCCACCTGCGCGCCCGTCTGGACGGCATCGGCAGCCAGGTGGCGGGCCTGCGCTATTTCAATGTCTATGGCCCGCGCGAACAGCACAAGGGCGCGATGGCGAGTGTTGCTTTCCACGTCAACAACCAGTTGCACGACAGCGGCCGGCTGCGGCTTTTCGAGGGTTCCGAAGGTTACGGGCCGGGCGAGCAGCGCCGCGATTTCATCCACGTCGACGATGCCGTCGCCGTCAATCTGTGGTTGCTCGACCATCCGCAAGTCTCGGGTATTTTCAACGTGGGCGCCGGGCGGGCGCAGAGCTTCAACGATCTGGCGCGCGCCGCCATCGACTGGCACCGCAACTGGCGCAGTGACAGCGGTTTCGGCGGCATCGACTACATTCCCTTTCCCGACCATCTCAGGGGCCGCTACCAGAGTTTCACCGAAGCCGATCTTTCGGCGCTGCGCGCGGCGGGCTGCGAACATGTCTTCATGGACGTCGCCACGGGCGTGGCGCGCTATTTCGACTGGCTGCACCGGCGCTGAAAACACGCGGCAATGCGCAAAATCCTGATCGTGGGCCCATCCTGGGTCGGGGACATGGTCATGGCGCAAAGCCTGTTCATGAGCCTGAAACACGCTGGCGCATGCGAGATCGACGTACTCGCTCCGGCGTGGTCGCTGCCGATCCTCGCCCGCATGCCGGAAGTGCGGCGCGGCGTGGTCATGCCGCTCGGCCACGGCCAGATCGATCTGGGGGCGCGCTGGCGGCTCGGGCGCGAACTGGCGCGGGAGCGCTATGGCCAGGCGATCGTGCTTCCCGGTTCCTTCAAATCGGCGCTCGCGCCATTTTTCGCCCGCATCCCGCAGCGCACCGGCTTTCGCGGCGAAATGCGCTATGGCCTGCTCAACGACTTGCGCCCGCTCGACCGCGCCCGCCTGCCGATGACCGTGCAGCGCTTCGTCGCGCTCGGCCAGCCGCGCGGCGCAGACGCCGCGCCGCCCTCTTTCCGCGTACCGAGCCTGATTGCCGATGCGGTCAACCAGCGCGCGCTGCTCGAACGGTTCGGACTCGACGTCGCGCGTCCGGTCATCGCCTTCATGCCTGGCGCCGAATACGGCCCCGCCAAGCAATGGCCGCCCGCGCATTACGCCGGACTTGCCCGCCTGCTCGCCGCCCGGGGTTTCCAGATCTGGGTGCTGGGGTCGAACAAGGACAGCGAAGCCGCGCGCCCGATCGCCGCCGGCAATCCCGATGTGCGTGACCTCACCGGCCGCACCGGGCTGGGCGATGCGGTCGACCTCCTCGCGCTCGCCCGCGCCGCCGTCAGCAACGATTCCGGCCTCATGCACGTCGCCGCCGCGCTCGATGTGCCGCTGGCGGCGATCTTCGGCTCTTCCAGCCCAGAACATACGCCGCCCCTGGGCAAGCGCGCCATCATCGAATCGCTGTGCCTGCCCTGCGCCCCCTGCTTCGCGCGCCGCTGCCCGCTCGCACACACCCGCTGCCTGACCGGCATCGGACCGGCGCGCGTACTTGCCGCGCTGGAGCCATTCATCGCCGGAAAAGAAAACGCGCCGCATTGATCCCGGCCAGCGCGGACGGCGGCGTGCGGCGCGCGAATGCCCGCCGCCAGCCCGTATCGGGGTTCGCGCCGGTAAAATACCGGCACGATGAAGTTACTTGCTTTTGAATCTTCCTGCGAGCGCGCCAGTGCCGCGCTCTATATCAATGGCGGGACGCGCGTGGTCTGGTTTGAAGGGCACGCGGACCACTCCGAACGTATTCTCGCCGTTACCGCCGCGCTGCTGGCCGAAGCCGGGCTGGGCATGGGCGCGCTCGATGCCGTGGCCTTCGGCGCGGGGCCGGGCGCTTTTACCGGCCTGCGGCTGGCGTGCGGCGTCGCGCAGGGTCTGGCGCTTGGCGCGGGCTTGGGGGTGATTCCGGTGTGCACACTGGCGGCGCTGGCCATGCAGTCGCCCCGGCCCCTGGCGCTGGTGGCGACCGATGCGCGCATGGGCGAGATCTACCACGGACGCTACCGGGTGGAAGGCGGCGCGGTCAGCGAGCTTGCCGCGCCCGCCTGCTGCGCCCCCGCCGCGCTGCCGCGCCCGCCGGCGGGCGCATGGTTCGGCTTGGGGACGGCATTTGCCGCGCACACGGCGGATCTGACCACTGTCACCGCCGGACTTGCCGGTTGCGATCCGACGGCGACGCCCTCGGCGGAAGCGGTGGCCCGCCTGGCAGCGGCCATGGGCGCGGCGGCCATGGCGCCGCCCGAACGCACCGCGCCCCTGTATGTGCGCAACAAAGTTGCGCTGACCACCGCCGAGCGCCTGGCGCGGGGGAACAAGGCATGATGCCGGAGCGCGCCCCGGGCCTGAGCTTCACCCCCATGCGCGAAGACGATCTCGACTGGGTGGCAGCGCAGGAAGCCCTCCTGCATCCCTTTCCGTGGTCGCGGAACAATTTTTTCGACTCGCTGGCGGTGGGACATGCCTGCTGGCTGATGTCCGACGGCGGCGTACCCGTGGCCTACGCGGTGGTGCTTGCGGTGATCGACGAAAATCATCTCCTCAACATCAGCGTGACGCACGGCGAACAGGGGCGTGGTCTCGGAGGGCGCTTTCTCGGCTATCTGCTGGACGAAGCGCGGCGCGGCGGCACCCACTGGTTTTTCCTCGAAGTCCGCCCCTCCAACGCACCCGCGCTGGCGCTCTACCGGCGCGCCGGTTTTGTCGAAATCGGACGGCGCAAAGGCTATTATCCAGCTTCCGGCGGACGCGAGGACGCTATTGTCATGAAACTGGAGCTATGATGCGGCTTCGCCATCGAAATGAGCGCGGTGGTTTTTCCAAAGCATTCCCCTCCCTCCCCTGGCGAGGGGAATTCCTTGATTCAATCAGCGGCGCTGCGCGCCGGATGGAACGACGCCCTCTCCCGCCCTTCGGGCGCCCTCCCCCGCCAAGCGAGGGAGGGGAATCCATTGGAAGAACTCGGCATTGCGAAGTGGGAGGCTGTTCGTTTCCTGACGCGGCGCGGCGCGGCGTTGGGAAAGAGCGCGGGAGCGCCAGGGTTTTCTCACTCGAAAACCACAAGCGGCGCGCCCTTCGCGCATTCCAGGCTCTCGCCCGCGAAGCCCCATGAAGCCGCAACGCGCCGCCATTCTCCGCGAAATGGGACTCGCCCCTCTGTGGCGCCTGCGCACCGCCGGGGAAGACGCGCCTTCCGGCGATGTCTCCGCCCCGCCGCCCGTAGAAGAAGTGCGGCGGCCCATTCCCGACGCGCGCGCCGCCGGACGGGAAGAAGCCGCCACGCCGGTGCCGGATGCGCCCCCTGTGGCCGGGCCGCCCGAGCCGCCGCCCCAGCCTTCCATCGGCGAGCGCATCCAGCGCATCGCCACGCTGGACTGGCCGGAACTGGAAGAGCGCATCCGCGCCTGCCGCGCCTGCGCGCTGTGTGAGCGGCGCACGCAGGCCGTGCCGGGCGTCGGCGACCGCGGGGCGCGCTGGATGTTCGTCGGTGAAGGGCCGGGAGCGGAGGAAGATCGCCGTGGCGAACCTTTCGTCGGACAGGCCGGGCATTTGCTCGACCACATGCTGGCGGCGCTCGGCCTCAAGCGCGGCGAAAACGTCTACATCGCCAACGCGGTCAAATGCCGCCCGCCGCACAACCGCACTCCGGAAGCGGCGGAAATCGGCGCTTGCCTGCCCTTTCTCGATCGCCAGATTGCGCTCATCCAGCCCTGGCTGCTGGTCGCACTGGGCCGTCCGGCGGCGCAGGCGCTGATCGGGCGCGAAATCAGCATCGCCGCCGCGCGCGGCAAACGCTTCGAGCGCGGCGGCGTGGCGGTGGCCGTGACTTACCACCCCGCCTATCTGCTGCGCAATCCGCTGGACAAGGGCAAGGCGTGGGAAGACCTGTGTTTCGCGCGCGCGCTGATGTCTCCGGGTTGCGCGGAGAAAGACTGACATGCGGCGCACGCTTTGCCGCCGCTGCTTCGCCGCGCCTCCAGGGCGGCTGTTCGCTTCGATCATCGGCCATGCCGCGCGGCGGCGGCTTTTTTGTCTTCCATTCTTTTGCCTGGCGGGGATGGCTGCGGCGTGGGGCGCGGACGGCGATGTTTTCCGGATCGAACAGATCCGCTCCGGGCAGGAACACCGGATCGTCGCCATGAATAAAGGGGCGGCGCCGGTCACGGTGGTCGTCAGGATCGCCGGGAGCAATTTCCAGTCCGACAGATCATGGCCGGCGCAAGAGGTCGTCGCGGCGAGTTCCAGCAAGGAAATCGCCCGTATTTCCGCGAAAAACAGCAAGAAGCCATATCACGCCAGCTTCAGTTATACCTACAGCGTCGGCGATGCCTTCGCCGTGCCCGACCAGGATTTCCGTTATGTGCTGCCTTTCGGAAAAGGCACGCGGGCGCGCGTCACACAGGAACCCAATGGCATCATCACGACTCACAGGGACGCCATGAGCCGCCATGCGGTGGACTTCGGCGTTGCGCGGGGCACGCTCGTGTGCGCCGCGCGCGGCGGCGTCGTGATCGAAGTCAAGGATGGATTCACCGCCGGACGGCGCGATCCCGCGCTTGCCGGGCAGACCAATCTCATTTCCATCCTGCATGCGGACGGCACTTTCGCGCAGTATGCGCATCTCGCGCCGCGCAGCGCGCTGGTGCGCCCTGGGGAACGGGTCGAGGCGGGACAGGCGCTGGCCTATTCCGGCAATACCGGCTTTTCTTCCGGGCCGCACCTGCATTTCGATGTGCGGCGGACGCGCATCCGGCCGGGGGGGCGCGTGGTGCAGGAGTCGATCCCTTTTTCTTTCCATAGCCGCGCTTCGGGCGCGAAAATCACGCTCCGGCAACGCATGCGGATCACGGCGGATTGAACGGGAAGATTCGAGCCGCGCCCGGCGGGGTTCGCGCTCGCGCGGGAACCGGAAATTGCTGGACAACATCAAGGCGGCGGCGGATGCAGCACCGTGGCAACCCATGCGGCGGTTCAAATCAGCGGCGCTTCGCGCCGTTTAGAATGCACTGAATTGCCACGGCGCGGCGCGCCTCGCAATGACGAGGGGGCGGGAGGAGGATTGGCGCGGCGACAAGTGTCTCGCAACGGATCCTCTCGACAGTGACCCGATCCCCCGATCCCCGTCCCCTGATTCTTACACCGCCTCCCACTGCCCGCCGATGACATCGAGCAAATCGGCGTAGTCCTCGCCCAGTTCCGTCGCGCCGCCGGGCGGCGGGGGGTATTGGCTCGCGGCCTCGACCAGCG
>JAITLI010000033.1 GCA_031277975.1 Azoarcus sp. | reverse complement strand
TCATCCGCCCATAGCGCGGCGATGGGGTCGAAGTTCAGCCCGTCGAGCCAGGAGTCCGTCCAGAGCTGGAAGATGTCCGCGTCCTCGTCGAGGGTGAAGGGGATGGTGACGATGTCGTTGTGATGATCGATGCTGCCGGTGAAGTGGAAGGCGGCGGACTGGGCGGCGGGCGCGGCCAAGAGAAGCGCGGCGGCGGCGACAAGCGGGGCGAGTGGTTTCATGGGTGACGATCCTCCTTGTTCTGTTTCATTTGTTCATTGCATGGAAACGGCGTTTTGCGGTTTGTGGCTTTTTTGCTGTTCGCGCATGGCGGCGGCGCGTTCGCGCATCGAGATGGGGTCGATGTGGCGGCCATGGGCGAGCGGCTTTCGGGTGCGCGGGTCGAGTTCGACGCCGTCGTTGAAGCGGAACATCCCTCGCGGGTAGTCCCCGGGGCAGGCGGCGTCTCCGGCGGTGCACATCACGCCCGCGCAGCCGGCGAGGACGCTGTGGACGGGGCGGCCATCCGGGTAGTAGGTTTCCGGCATGGCGCGCGGGGTGTAGCGGATGAGCGCGCCGGGGAGGTAGACCTCGGGGATGTAGTCGGTGACGGCCATGTGGACGAGGACGGCGCGGCCCGCGGCGTCGACGGGCAGGAGCATGACGCGGTTGCGGGCGAGGTAGTCGGCTTCGTCGTCGGGGAAGTCTTTCCACATGCGCGTTTTGGCCCAGCGGTACAGGGCGCGCATTTCGTCGTCGGAGAGGATTTTGAGGGGATGGCCGACGACGATGGCGTCGAAGGGTTCAAGGCCGGAGGCGGAGAGGCCGCAGTCGCCCGAACCCTTGGGGCAGCCGGGCGGAACATTCTCTTCGGCCCGCGCCGCGTCGAGGCATGGCAGCAGGAGGGAAAGGACGAGGAGCAGGCGCGGGAGCATGGCGTTATCCATGTGTCACGCGTTGGCCGGAGATGGCGGCGCGGACGAGTGCCGGAAGGCGTTCCGCCTTCCGGAGTTATCTACAACAAGAAAGTCCGTTCGCAAGAATTGTGCCAGGATCATAGCCGTTCGTCACCTGAAAACATGCCGCATTGGATATGCCGATGCGGCGAGGATGGCGTACTGTACATGCGCTTTTTGCGGAACGCAACCCCCACCGAAAAATATTTTTCGCGGCGGTTTTTGGCCTTTCATGCGCGATTCTGACCGGGGATTCGTGAAAAACGGCGCGGCGTGTGGACGAAGTTCTCTCGTCAGGGGCGGGGATCAGATTGATTCAGCGGCGCTCGCGCACCGGATGGAACGCACTGGATTGCCACGGCGCTGCGCGCCTCGCAATGACGAAGGGAGCGGCTCTCACAATGACGAAGGGGGAGGCTTTCGCAATGACGAGTCTTTCCGATGGACTCCCCTCCCCTGCTTGCGGGGTGGCCGAAGGCCGGGAGAGGAGAATTCAACCATCCGGCGCGCAGCGGCGCTGAGTGGTCGAACGCACGCATGGGTGGATGAACCGCTTTCGCCGGATACTCGTTTGCTGGGAGAAGCTTCCCGAGACGCTCATGGCCATGGCGCATTTTGCTCGTGGCGTTATTGCCTGGCGGGCGGCGGGGCTGCTGGAATAGGTTCTTACTTGTCTGGTTCTGTCCTTTATCCTCAGTCTTCTGATAGCGACTTCCGCTGTGAAGATCAGTAAACTGCACCGATTCAGGATTTTCCAGACCCGCCCGATGCAACTTGCGTTTTGCCTCTATAAATATTTCCCGTTCGGCGGCTTGCAGCGCGATTTTCTGCGCATCGCACTCGCCTGCCAGGCGCGCGGCCATGTCATCCGCGTGTATACGCTCGAATGGCGCGGCGATGTCCCGAACGGGTTCGAGCTGGTGCGCGCGCCGGTGCGGGCGTGGCGGAATCATCGGCGCTATCGCGAATTCGGCGCGTGGGTGGCGGCCGACCTCGCGCGCCGGCCCGTTGGCCGCGTGATCGGGTTCAACAAGATGCCGGGCCTCGATGTGTATTACGCCGCCGATCCTTGCTACGAGGAAAAAGCCCGTACCTTGCGCAATCCGTTTTACCGGCTGGGGGCGCGTTATCGTCACTTCTCCGCGTGGGAGCGCGCGGTGTTCTCGCCCGCGAGCCATACCGAGATCCTGATGATTTCCAGCGCGCAGCAGGCATTTTTCATGCGCCATTACGGCACGCCGGCGGAACGTTTCCATCCGCTGCCGCCGGGGATCGCGCCCGACCGCCGCGCCCCGCCCGACGCGCCCGCCATCCGCGCGGCATTGCGCGCCGAATTCGGACTGGGCGAGGATGCCTTGTTGTTGGTGCAGATCGGTTCGGGGTTCAAGACCAAGGGACTCGATCGCAGCCTGCGGGCGCTGGCCGCGCTGCCCGGGGCGCTGCGCGCCCGCGCCCGGCTCATTGCCATCGGCGACGACGATCCGCGCCCTTTCCTGCTCCAGGCGAAGACGCTCGGCCTCGGCGGGCGGGTCGACATCCTGCGGGGACGCGGCGACGTGCCGCGCTTCCTGCTCGGGGCCGACCTGCTCATCCACCCCGCCTACAGTGAAAATACCGGCACCGTGCTGCTCGAAGCCGTGGCCGCCGGGCTGCCGGTGCTGGCCACCGATGTGTGCGGTTACGCGCATTACATCGACGAGGCCGGGGCGGGGCGGCTCATTGCCTCGCCTTTTGCGCAGGAAGCGCTCGATACCGCTCTTGCCGCCATGCTCGCCGACCCTGGCGCGCGGGCGCGCTGGTCGCAGAACGCCCTTGCCTTCGCCGGGCGCGCCGATATTTACAGCATGCCCGAGCGCGCCGCCGATTTCATTTTGCGCCCCGCCTCCGGCGCGCCGGAGCACGCCGCATGAGCGAAACCGTCGTCCTGCATCCGCCCTTCGATCGTCTGTGGGCCGGACACGATCCGTTCGACGCGGCCGAATCCCTGCGGGGGCGGGTGTTCCGCGAACTGGACGGACGGCGCACCCTGCGCGCGGAGATCGACGGGCGCGGCTATTTCGTCAAGACTCATCGCGGGATCGGCTGGGGCGAAATTCTCAAGAATCTCGCCAGCCTGCGCCTGCCCGTGCTCGGCGCGCGCAATGAATGGCTCGCCATCGCGCGCCTCGCGGCGCTCGGCGTCGGCACGATGCGCGTGGCGGCGTGCGGCGAACGCGGCGCCAATCCGGCGCGGCGGCGCTCTTTCATCATCACCGAGGAATTGACGCCCGTCGCCAGCCTGGAAGATTTTTGCCGCGACTGGCCGCATGCGCCGCCCGCGCCGCCGCTCAAGCGCGCCCTTATCGCGCGCGTGGCGGAGATGGCGCGGAAGATGCATGGCGGCGGGGTGAATCACCGCGATTTCTATCTGTGCCATTTCTTGCTGCATCTCGCGCCGCCGCCCTTGCCCGCCGCCCCGCGGCTGTCGCTGATCGACCTGCACCGCGCCCAGATCCGCGCCCGCACGCCGAGGCGCTGGCGCGACAAGGATCTGGCCGGGCTTTATTTTTCGGCGCGCGGCATCGGCCTGACCCGCCGCGATCTGCTGCGTTTCATCCGCGCTTATTTCGATGGCCCGCTGCGCGGGGTACTGGCGCGCGAAGCGGCGCTGTTCGCCTGGCTCGAACGCGAAGCGGCGCGGCTGGAAGCGCGCTATCGGCGCAAGTTCGCGCCCGCCGCCGCAACGGCGGACGGCGATGGCGGACGGGAAGGGGCGCGATGAACAACTGGCGGCTCATCCCCCCTTACGATTACGGCGAGACCGCGCGCGTTTTCGCCTCGCTCGATGCCGTGTTCGCGCTCACCGGCGAAATCGTTTCCCGCGACCTCTTGAGCGAAGTGATCCGGATCGAGGCGGGCGGAACGCGCTATTACGTCAAGCGCTACCTCCACGCGGGCAAGAACCCCTTGCGGCGCTGGTTCGGGCGCTCGCGCGTGCGGGCCGAGTGGGAAAACCTGCGCGCATTCACCCGCTGGGGCCTGCCTTGCGCCACGGTCGTCGGTTACGGGCTGGAACGGCGCATGTTCGCATTCGTGCGCGGCGCGGTGATTACGCAAGAGATTGCCGGCACGGTCGATCTTGCCCGGCTGGCGGGCGAGCGCGACCCGCGCCTGCGTTCGCCCGCATGGCTGGCGAAGATCGTGCCGCAGGCGGCGCGCATCGCGCGCACGCTCCACGATCATCATTTCGCCCACAACGATCTCAAGTGGCGCAATCTGCTGGTCGGCGACGCGTCCATGCTCTACCTGATCGACTGCCCCGGCGGCCGGTATTGGCCGGGACCGTTCCTGCGCTACCGTATCGTCAAGGACCTTGCCTGCCTCGACAAGGTAGCCAAATACCATTTGTCCCGTACCTGGCGGCTGCGCTTTTTCCACGCCTATACCGGGCGGGCGCGGCTCACGAAGGCCGACAAGATCATGATCGGGCGCATCGCGCGCTTTTTCGAAGGGCGGGAATGAGCGCGCCCGTGTTGAGCGCCGGCGATCTCGTCCGCGCCGGCCGCCAGCTTCCCCTGCCGTGCTCGGTACGCCTCGGCGGCGGTAGCCGCCTCGATCTGCTGCGCCCGTTGCGGGTGCTGCCGGGCAAACGCATTACCGGCGAGGGGCGGTGGGAGGGACGGCATGTGCTGGCGAAGCTTTTCATCGCGCCCGGCGGCGCCCGCCACTGGCGGCGCGAACGCGACGGGCTGGCGGCGCTGGCGGCGGCGGGCGTGCCGGGCGCGCCCGTGCTGGCCGCGGGCGCACTCGCGGACGGCGGGCATTATCTGCTCACCGCCTTTCTCTCCGGCGCGGTCAGTCTCGCCGGGGCGCTGGAAGCGCGGGGCATCGCCGCCGGGCGCGGCCTGCTGGAGACGGCCTGCGCGCACATCGGCCTGATGCATGCCCATGGCGTCGTCCATGACGATCCGCATCCCGGCAATTTCCTCATCCACGCGGGCGAGCTTCACGTCGTCGATGGCGGCGCCGTGCGGCGGCGCGCCGCGCCATTGCCCGGAAGCGAGGCCGACGCCAGCCTGGCGCGCTTCCTCGCCCAGTTGCCGCCCGGAACGGAAGAGGCACTCGCCGGGGATTTGATCGCGGCCTATCGCGGCGCCAATCCGCATCATGCGCCGGAGCTTGCCGCGCTTCGCCCCCTGATCGAACGCCATCGCCACTGGCGGCTCGACGATTACCTGGGCAAGACCGTGCGCCCATGCACCCTGTTCGACGTGCGGCGCACGGCACGCCGTTTTTCCGCCGTGGCGCGGGCCGACGCCGCGCTGCTCGCGCCGCTGCTGGCCGATCCGGACGGAGCCATGGCTTCCGGCGCGCTGCTCAAGCGCGGCAATACCGCCACTGTCGCCCAGGTCGAAATCGAAGGGCGGATATTGGCCGTCAAGCGCTACAACCTCAAGAATATGGCGCACGCGCTGTCGCGCGCCTGGCGGCCCAGCCGGGCCTGGCACGCGTGGCGCGAAAGCCATCGCCTGCTTTTTCTCGGCATCGACACCCCCGCGCCGCGGGCACTGATCGAGGAGCGCCTCGGCCCTCTGCGCCGCCGCGCCTGGCTGGCCATGGATTACCGCGCCGGACGCAACCTGGCCGAACACCTCGCGCCGTATACCGGCGCCGCCGCGCCGCCGCCCGCGGAAAGTGAAGCCCTGCTGCGGCTCTTCGGCATGCTCCACGCCCACCGCATCAGCCATGGCGATCTCAAGGCAAGCAATCTGCTCTGGGACGACGAGCGGCGCGGCATTGTCATCATCGACCTCGACGCCATGACGCAACACGCCAGCCCCGCCGCGCACGCCCGCGCCTGGCGGCGCGACCGCACGCGCCTGCTCGCCAACTGGCCGGAAGAAAGCGCTCTTCGCCGCTGGCTGGACGGGCATTTACCGAAGGGATGAGGCGGTCTCCATCAGGGATCGGGAACCACACATGAACGGCTTTTCAAGTGTTTCTGTGCGTCTCGATCTGTTGCAGCGGTTCTTCGTCGATGGCGGCCGGGGGATGCGGTTTGCGTCCGAGGCGGACGGATTGTTCCGGCGCACCGTCATCAGCGCGGACTTTTTTCTCCGAGCGGGTCTCGATCATGACAAGCCCTGGGTCTTCCTGTGCGCTGGCGGGCGCGGGTTCGGCCCCGGGCGGCGCGGCGGCGGGGGACGGCGTGGCCACGGCGTTTGCCGCTGTGCCCGCCGGGGGGTTTTCTTTGATCTGAAATGGTTCGCCGATGGCGACGGGGAGGCTATCCGGGGAGTCCGCCGGAGCAATGGGCGCGGCCCCGGAAGGTGAGCCGGCGGCTACGGGCAGGACGGTTTCCTCGGGCCTGGGCGCGGCTGTTGCCGCCGGGGCGGGCGCTTCAGCCGGAGCGCGCGGCGCGGGGGGCGCGGGTTCTTCTCCGGGCACCGCCGCCCACAACACGAATTGCGTTTCCGCCGGGGCTGGCGGCGTTGCGGCGCGTGGTTCTTCATCGCGGGGCGGGACGCTGGCGGGGCGGGCATTCGCGGCGGCGGCGGAGAAGGATTCGCCGTCACTGGTTGGTGTCGACGCCGTTCCGGACACCGTTTCGTTTTCGCCGCCGTCGGCGGCTTCGGCGATTCCTTCCGCGGCCTCGCCGGCCCGTCCGTGGCGATTGCGGCGGCGGCGGCGTTTTTCGGGCGTGGCTTCGGCTTCGGTTTCGCCCGGCGCGGCCGGGAAGGTTTGCTCTTCCGTGACGGCGGTTTCCGTTTCGGCTGGCGCGGGTTCGGCGACGGCTTTCGCCGCGCTGCTGCGGCGCGTTTGTTGCTTGGCGGGCGTGGTGCCGGCAGGCGCCGTGGTTACCGTTGCCGGAGCCTGGACGGGCGGGATGGTGCTGTCGCTTTCGTCGGCGCTCCGGTCGCGTCCGCGGCGGCGGCGGTTGCCGCCTGTCCTGGCGCTGTCGGTTTCGGCGGGTTCGCCGCGCTCTTGCCGGTCGCCACCGGATTCGCCGCGCGCTTTGCCGGGGCGTTGCGCTTTGTTCGGCGCGGCGGGAGGGGCGTTCTTTTCGCCGTGCTCACCGCGTCCGTTTTCGCTTTCGTTGCGCTGGCCGCGGCGGGCACCGCCGCCGCCGTTGCGGCGTTCGCCGCCACGCTCGGCATTGCGGCGGTCGTTGTTGCGCGCGCGCACCCCGTGGGAGGCGGGAGCGGCCGGGGTTTCCGGTTCGTTCTGACGCACGCCGGCAAGCAGATCGGTGAACCAGCCAGTGATGCGCGAGATGACGCTCGGCAAAGCCTGGGCGCCGCCGCTGCCGCCCGCCGGACGCGATTCGGGCGCGGGTTGCGCGGGGGCGATGCTCTTGATGATCGCTTCCTGCCGCGCCGCGCCTTTGTCGCCATTGCCCGAGGCGGGGTTTTCTTCGGCGGGCGGCTGCACCATCTGGTAGCTGGCGGGCGCGCCGTTGTCGTCCTGGCTCAACTGGTCGTGGCGCAGGCGGATGATTTCGTGCGCGGGGGTTTCCATGTGCCGGTTGGGCACGATGACGAGCTGGATTTTGTGGCGGAATTCGATGCGCGCGATGTCGACCCGCTTTTCGTTGAGAAGGTAGGTGGCGACTTCGACCGGCGCTTGCAGGTAGACGGCGCCGGTGTTTTCTTTCATCGCCTCTTCTTCGAGGATGCGCAGGATGTGCAGTACCGAGGATTCGATGCTGCGGATGTGCCCGGTGCCGGTGCAGCGCGGGCAGGTGATGTAGCTGGTTTCGGCCAGCGCCGGACGCAGGCGCTGGCGGGAGAGTTCGAGCAGGCCGAAGCGGCTGATCTTGCCGGTCTGTACCCTGGCGCGGTCATGGCGCAGGGCGTCGCGCAGACGGTTTTCGACTTCGCGCTGGTTCTTGGCGGATTCCATGTCGATGAAGTCGATGACGATGAGGCCGCCCAGATCGCGCAAGCGCAGTTGGCGGGCGATTTCCTCGGCGGCTTCGAGGTTGGTCTTGAACGCGGTTTCTTCGATGTCCGCCCCCTTGGTGGCGCGCCCCGAGTTGACGTCGACGGCGACCAGCGCTTCGGTGTGGTCGATGACCACCGCGCCGCCCGAGGGCAGGTTGACCTGGCGGGAGTAGGCCGATTCGATCTGGTGCTCGATCTGAAAGCGCGAGAAGAGCGGCACGTCGTCGCTGTAGCGCTTGATGCGGCTGACGTTGTTCGGCATGACGTGACCCATGAACTGGCTGGCCTGTTCGTAGATGTCGTCGGTGTCGATGAGGATCTCGCCGATGTCGGGCTGGAAGTAGTCGCGGATGGCGCGGATGACGAGGCTGCCTTCCTGGTAGATGAGGAAGACGCCGGATTGTTCGCGCGCGGCGTTCGAGATGGCCGTCCAGAGTTGCAGCAGATAGTCGAGGTCCCAGCGCAGTTCTTCGGCGCTGCGGCCAATGGCGGCGGTGCGCGCGATGAGGCTCATGCCCTGCGGCACTTCGAGTTGATCCATGGCTTCGCGCAGTTCGGCGCGCTCATCGCCTTCGATGCGGCGCGATACGCCGCCGCCGCGCGGATTGTTCGGCATCAGCACGAGATAGCGCCCGGCCAGCGAAACAAAGGTGGTGAGCGCCGCGCCCTTGTTGCCGCGCTCATCCTTTTCGACCTGGACGATCAGATCCTGCCCTTCGCGCAGGGCTTCGCGGATGCCCGCGCGGCTGTCGGCGCCAGGCTGGAAATAAGAACGGGCAATTTCCTTGAAAGGAAGAAAGCCATGCCGCTCCGAGCCGTAATCGACGAATGCGGCTTCGAGACTCGGCTCGATGCGGGTAATGGTGGCTTTATAGATATTGCTTTTGCGTTCTTCTTTGTTGGCCGATTCGATATCGAGGTCGATCAGCCGTTGTCCGTCTACGATCGCGACGCGCAACTCCTCGGCCTGCGTCGCGTTGAAAAGCATGCGCTTCATTCTGGGTCGTTCTCCCGCGTCAATTGCACACGGGCAGGGGGCGACCGGCGTGCGCCATCGCACTGGTTCCGGGGTCAGGAGCGTTCGGGCTGGACTGCTTTCATCCGGCGTTTGCCTCGGGCTATGATGGGTCGGCTGGTCGGTTGTCGTTTGCTCCCGCTTCTGTCCGGGCGGCGCCGTTCGCACCGCGGGGCCGCGAGGGCCGGAGCATTTGATCCTGCTGTATGTTGCGTATTGCGCGTTTTGTACCAGCCACGAGGACTGGATGGGTATGTCGAAAGTGTCTTGTGCGCTACCATCGCCACCCTTCGGGGTCATGGTTCGCGCGGGGCGGCAAGCCGGGAGCGTATACAAATAGGCTCAAGCGCCGTCCGCCGCCACCGTCTCGTGACGATGGAACGTCGGCTGCAACCGGCCTCAGCCGCGCGGATTATATTCATGATAATGAACGAAAGCAAAATAAATGCGGCGCACCGCGAACGAATCGGCGAATCCGCGGCGGGGCAGCGTATCGACAACTACCTGATGCGGATTGCCAGGGGCGTACCGAAAAGCCATATCTACCGCGTCCTGCGCGGCGGCGAAGTGCGGGTCAACGGACGGCGGGTGCGGCAGACTTACCGGCTCGCCATCGGCGACGAAGTGCGGATTCCGCCGTTGCGCGTGACCGCGCCGGCGCCCCTTCCCCCGGCCGCGCCGAAAGGCGGGCCGCTGCCGGTCGTGTTCGAGGACGATGCCCTCATGGCGCTGGACAAACCCGCCGGTCGCGCCGTGCATGGCGGCAGCGGCGTGAGCTTTGGCGTGATCGAACAATTGCGCGCCCAGCGTCCCGAACTGAAGATGCTCGAACTCGCGCACCGGCTCGACCGCGAAACCTCCGGCCTGCTGATCGTGGCGAAAAAGCGCGCCGCGCTCACCGCGCTGCACGGCATGATGCGCGCGGGCCGCATGGAAAAACGCTATCTCGCCCTCGTCGCCGGGCAATGGCTGAACCCGCTGCAACACATCCGCGCCCCGCTGTTCAAATACCTCACCGCCGAGGGCGAGCGCCGCGTCAGGGTGGCCGCCGGCGGCAAACCCGCGCACAGCATCGTGCGGCTGCTCAGGCGCTGGCAAGAATTCAGCCTGCTCGAAGTCGAACTGAAGACCGGGCGCACCCACCAGATCCGGGTACATCTGGCGCACCTCGGATTCCCGCTCGCGGGCGACGACAAATACGGCGACTTCGCGCTCAACAAGGCGCTCGCGGGCGAAGGATTGCGGCGCATGTTCCTGCATGCCGCGCGCCTCGACTTCGCCCATCCGCTCACCGGCGCGCGCCTGGCGCTCGCCGCGCCGTTACCGGCGGAACTCCAGGACTTCGTCGCCCGTCTCGACGCACAGGAGGCCGCCGCATGAACGCGGGCTTCGATCTGATCGTCTTCGATTGGGACGGCACGCTGATGGACTCGACCCGCGCCATTGCGCGCGCGCTCCAGTTGGCCTGCCGCGACCTGGGTCTGCCCGTACCCGACGACGCGCGCGCCCGCCACGTCATCGGCCTCGGATTCACCGAAGCCCTGCAATACGCCGCGCCCGCCCTGCCGCCGCGCGACTACCCGAAGATCGCGGCGCGCTACCGCCGCCACTATCTCGCCACGCACGAAGAACTGGCGCTCTTCCCCGGCGTCGCCGATCTCCTCGCCTGGCTTGCCGGCGAAGGCCGCCTGCTCGCGGTGGCAACGGGCAAGAGCCGCGCGGGCCTCGCGCATGCACTGGAACACTCCGGCCTCGGCCCGTTTTTCCAGGCCACGCGCTGCGCCGACGAATGCTTTTCCAAACCGCACCCGGCCATGCTCGAAGAACTGATGGCTGAACTGAAGGTCGCGCCCGCAAGAACACTGATGATCGGCGACACCACGCACGATCTGCGAATGGCGAAAAACGCCGGAGTGGCGGGCGTTGGCGTGGGGTTCGGCGCGCACACGCCCGCCGCCCTGCGCGCCGAGGCGCCGCTCGCCTGCGTGGAGACGCCGCGAGAACTGGCGGACTGGCTGAAAGCGAACGTGGTGGTCAGGGATCAGGAATCAGGGATCGGATTCGATTTGATCGGCGGCCAATGACGTCTACTCGACAGACGTTCTTGATATAAGCGGTTGTCGCCACGATGGACTCCCGGGTGAAGGGAAGAGAAGGCCGGCGCCCATTGCACATGCGCACGAACCATTGCGGCTCTCCCAAAGCCCCGTGTTCGCGGGGCTTTGGGGGTTGCCGCCGTTCAGGCGGCGCCGGTTTCGGCGCTTTCTTCAGTGCCGCCTTCCGTCCGCGTTTTTCTGGCGCTTTGGGTTCCGGCGCGGCGGTTGAGAAGGGATTTATAGGCGTGGACGATGGCATCGATCGTGCTGACCACTTGCTCCAGCGCCGCTTGCGTGGCCGCATCTTGCTGAGTGAGCAACAGGCCGTTGGTGATCTGGCAAAGCACATCGAATTGCTGGTTGACCCGCGCGCTCAGGGCGGAGAGGGTGCCGCGTTCGCGCTGGCCCTGCTTCGCGGTGATGCGGTTGATGTAGTGCGCGGCAAACGCTTCGTTGTCCTCATCGAGCCGCGCGATGAAGTTCTCCAGCGCCAGCGTGGCCAAGGCCGCGCCCTGCGTGCGCAAATCCGTTATCAGATTGCGGATCTGCGCCGTCTCGGCTTCGTAGTTTTTGCCATGCGCATCGCGGTAGGCATCGGCGGCGAATTGCAGGGCCTGCGCGGCGGCGCGCTCGACATCGTCGCGCGGATATTTGGCATGAAAGTCGATGCGCCGGAAAAGGTGTATCAGCGTGGCGTCGCGCCGATCGTCGAGCGCGACCATTTCGGCGGTTTCGGCGGATTTGGCGCTGCGGCCATATTCTTTTTCCAGTGCGGCAAAGCCGCGCTGGTAAAGCGCAAAGGCCGGCGCGAACAGCGGGACGGCCTGCATGGACGTTTCGATCTCCCGCAGGGTCGTGGCGTGGAATTCGACGTTCTCGGCAATGGTGAGACGCTGCACGATGCTTTTGTACGGACTGATGCTGGATGACATGATCGACTCCTGAAAAGAAAAGATGAGGGAATGCCGCTGTGGGCAAAAAAGAATAGGCGATCTGACAAAGTCATGTAAATGCGAATGGAAAAAATCCCGCAAGGATGGCGGCCAGGGTGTCTTCGATACAACAAATGCCTGGACGGGCGGCAGTCGATGCGGCGCTGACATCAGCTTGGGTCGAACGGGCGGCGGTTCAGGCTTCCGCAACTTTACAAAGGGATGAACGGGCGACGGTCGATATGGCCGCAACATCGGCTCGGGATGGACGGGCGACGGTTCGGGCTTCCGCAACTTTACAAAGGGATGAACGGGCGGCGATCGATATGGCCGCAACATCGGCTCGGGATGGATGGGCGGCGGTTCGGGCTTCCGCAACTTTACAAGGGGATGAACGGGCGGCGATCGATGCGGCGCTGACATCAGCTTGGGTCGAACGGGCGGCGGTTCAGATTTCCGCAAGGTTCAAAGGAATGAACGGGCGGCGGTTTGGACGGACAAACTGTTACGGCGAACGCCAGGACTCGAACCGGGACGATTGACGACGGCCCCGGGATGCGGCCAGAATTTTCACGCTTTCCCCGACACCGGAGAGAAAAATGCCCATGAACATCCAAGATCGCATCCGCGAACAAGTCGCCGCCAACCCGGTGGTGCTGTACTAAAAGGCACGCCGCAATTCCCGCAGTGCGGTTTTTCGTCGAGCGCCGTGCAAACGCTCAAATCCTGCGGCGTCATGGATTTCGTCGCGGTCAACGTCCTCGCCGACAAAGAACTTCGCCAGGGCATCAAGACATACGCCAACTGGCCAACCATCCCGCAGCTCTACATCAATGGCGAATTCATCGGCGGCAGCGACATCATGCGCGAAATGCGCAAAAGCGGCGAACTGCAAAAACTGCTCAAAAACGCCGGCGCCCTCGACTGAATTTTCGTATAGGTTGCTTGGTAATATCGGAAAGATCGGCACTTTGTCGGTTTTCCGTTCTCAGCCGTATAGGCTGCTTAGAACCTGTTCATTGTCTCCGGGAATGGCGGTAACCCGCTCCCGCAATCAGCGCGGAATCGGGAATATCAGAACGAATTCCCCGCCTTTCAGAACATGTTCAGACCGTTGTAAGGG
>JAITLI010000119.1 GCA_031277975.1 Azoarcus sp. | reverse complement strand
GCGATCGTCGACAGGCGGTGCGCGATCGCCACCACGGTCTTGCCTTCCATCAGGCGGTAAAGGCTTTCCTGGATCGCCTCTTCGACTTCGGAATCGAGCGCGCTGGTCGCCTCGTCGAGCAACAGGATCGGCGCATCCTTCAGCATCACCCGCGCGATGGCGATGCGCTGGCGCTGGCCGCCGGAGAGCTTGATGCCGCGCTCGCCGACATGCGCATCGTAACCGCGCCGTCCCTTCGGATCGGTGAGCGTCAGGATGAACTCGTGCGCCTCGGCGCGCCGCGCCGCCGCCAGCATCCGCGCGTCGTCGGCATCGGGGCGGCCATAAAGGATGTTGTCCCGCACCGAGCGGTGCAGAAGCGAGGTGTCCTGCGTCACCATGCCCACCTGGGCGCGCAGACTGTCCTGGGTAACGGCGGCGATATCTTGGCCGTCGATCAGGATGCGGCCCGCTTCGGGATCGTAGAAACGCAGCAGCAAATTGACGATGGTCGATTTACCCGCGCCGGAACGTCCGACGAGGCCGATCTTCTCGCCGGGGCGGATCACCAGATCGAGACCATCAATGACCCGCCGCGCCGCGCTGTCCGCGTGCGCGCCTTCGAGGCCGTAGGAAAAGTCGACCCGCTCGAAGCGGATCTCGCCGCGCTTCACCACGAGCGGGCGGGCATCGGGCCGATCCGTGATCTGGCGCGGGCGGGAAAGCGTATTGATGCCATCCTGCACGGTGCCGACATGCTCGAACAGCGCCGCCATCTCCCACATGATCCAGTGCGACATCCCGTTGAGGCGCAGCGCCATCGCCGTGGCCGCCGCCACCGCGCCGACGCCGACCGCGCCGCCCATCCACAGCCACAGCGCCGTAGCAGCGGTCGCCAGGATCAGGCCCATGGACATGGCATGCTGCGCGACCTGGATGCCGCTCACCAGGCGCATTTGCCCATGGACGGCGAGGAGGAATTCCTGCATGGCCGCGCGCGCGTAGGCGGCCTCGCGCCCCGCGTGGGAGAAGAGCTTGACCGTGGCGATATTGGTATAGGCGTCGGTCACGCGCCCGGTCATCGAGGCGCGCGCGTCGGCCTGCATCCGCGAGATGCGCGCCAGCCTCGGCACGAAAAACCACAGCGCGCCCAGATAACAGGCCAGCCAGCCGAACAGGGGCGCGAGCAGCCAAGCATCGAAACCGCCGAGCACCGCCACGAGCGTGATGAAATAAATGACGACGAACACCAGGATGTCGGTCACGATGAAACAGGTATCGCGCACCGCCAGGGCGGTCTGCATGACCTTGGCCGAAACCCGCCCGGCGAATTCATCCTGATAGAACGTCATGCTCTGCCCGAGCATGAGGCGGTGGAAATTCCAGCGCAGCCGCATCGGAAAATTGCCCGCCAGCGCCTGATGCTTGATGAGCGTCTGCAACAGCACCACGGCGAGGCTGGCGGCGATGATCCCCGCCAGCCACAGCAAGCGGCCGCCCTCGTCGGCCCACAGGCGCGCCGGATCGAGCGCGGCGAGCCAGTCCACCACCTTGCCCAGCATGGCGAAAAGCAGCGCCTCGAAAGCGCCGACCAGCGCCGTACATAGCATCATGGCGGCGATCAGGCTCCGCATGCCCTCGGTGCCCTGCCACAGAAAAGCGAAAAAACCGCGAGGCGCGGGGATGGGGGGGCGATCCGGGTAAGGGTCGACGGTGGTCTCGAAAAAACGGAACACGATGAATGCCTCATTGCGCCATGAGCAGGGTACGCGGAAAAGGCGCTATTTTGCCTCCGGAATTGTGATCGAGGCGAAACGGTTCATGCGTCGCACGGATTGCCACGGGCCTGCGGCCCTCGCAATGACGACACCCTCCAAAGAATTCCCCCCGCCCAAAGGATTCCCCTCGCCCCCGTGTACAGACCGGAGACATAGGTAACAGATGTACCGGGACATGGGTAATGTAGTCACGGAAGATGTTGCGGATCGTCCCTTCGACCACGCCGGTTTCGTCGGCCAGCGAGGTGAAGGTGTGTTTCAAGCTCTGCTGCCCGATCCACTTCACCAGCCGGTCGGTCATCATGCGGTTCTCGGCAAGCAGCGGCAGCGCCTGCGAGAAGGTCTTGCCGCAGACTTGGCAGCGTAGCCGCTTGGTGTCAATGTAGATGCCCACGCGCTTGCCGTGCATGGGCAGGTCTTTGAACACCTGTTCGCGGGTACCCCACGAGGTCAGGCGGTCAGACTGGCAGTGAGGACAGGCAGAGGTCACGTCCACCGGCTCGGCGGTGACGTGGTAGTCGTGGTCGGTTTCTTCAACCCGCAGCACCCGGTACTGCGGGAGGTTCAAGATGTTGGCGGGCACAGTTAATCTGGGTAATTTTCCCACTGCTGTGCGCGCGCAGGCAAAGTTTGTAGCCAAGCAGCAGTGGCCTGCACATCTTTGCCCTCCTGATATGCCTGAATCAAATCCCTTGTTCGTGGGCTGATGAAATCCGCCACCTGAATTTCCGTCCAGCCAAGATTGGTCATCAGGCGGCCCTCAATCTGATCGGTAAAGTCGTCGAAACTCATGAACGCCCTCTCATCAATTGGCACACCTTCTGGAATCGCGCTTTGTTCTGTTCAGATAGCGCAACGTAGCGATGGAAGAAGGTCATATCCTCGGCTGAGGCAGGCTCGCCCGGCGACTCTCCCATGAATGCTGCCATCGGTACACCAAGGAACTGTGCAATGGCATAAGCTCGTCCTGCACTGATCCTGCCTTCGTTGTCCGTCCGCTCGACTTGGCTCAGGTAGGCTTTCGTGCAGCCGCTCGCATCCGTGACTTCTTGCAGCGTCCTCCCCACCATCAAGCGATGCGTGCGGAGCCGTGAACCAAAACTGCAAACCATGTCTTTCATGGCCCCATCCCACAGTCGTCAGAACGATCCGAATCCATGTC
>JAITLI010000091.1 GCA_031277975.1 Azoarcus sp. | reverse complement strand
ACTCCAGCCCCTTGGCCGCGTGCAGCGTGGCGAGTTGTACGCCGTCGAAATCGGGGGTTTCCTTGTCGAGCATCGAAGCGAGCGCGATGCTCTGGGTCAGTTCGATCAGGTTCTTGCCACCCTCGCCGCCCCGGCGCCCAAGCCAGGCGGTGAACTCGGAAACATTGCGCCATTTCGTCATTACACCCCTCTTCATCATTGCGAGGAGCCTCCCACCTCGTCATTGCGAGGCGCGCAGCGCCGTGGCAATCCATACGGCGGTTCGACTTCCCGGAACGCCACGGCAACCTGCAAGGCCGCCTGGATTGCCGCGGCGGCAAGTACCTCGCAATTATGGCGCGCGGGCGAAGGCGCAGAGCTTGATTGCCTGTTCCCGGCAGCGTTGCGCGATGGCCGGGTCAAGCGCTTTTGTCCAGCGCGGCGGGATGGTTTCCATGCCGTACCATGCTCCCGCCAGGGCGCCGGCGATGGCGCCGGTGGTGTCGGCGTCGCCGCCGCGGTTGATGACGTCGACGAGGCAGCCTTCAAAACTGCTCGCGGTGAAGAATGCCTGGAATACGGCGATCAGTGTATGGGCGATGTAGCCGCTCGGGTTTTCGTGCCGTTGCGCCGCGCTCCAGGCATATTCTTTGTGCGCGGCTTCCAGCGCGCGGGCGCGTGCCAGGAGTTCCGGCCACGGTCTGCGCGCCAGGGCGGCGTGCAGCAGGTCGAGCAGGCAGAGGCCGCCGGCATCGGAGAGGGGGTTGTTGTGGGTGACGTGTGCTTGTGCCTTGAAGGCGGCGGCGCCGGCGTCGCCGTGGCCCAGCGTGGCGAGCGCTACCGGGAGGGTGCGCATCACGGCGCCATTGCCGGCGTCGTGTTCCGACGGTGGGGCGGCTGTTTCACCGGTGGCGCGAAAGCGCAGCAGATTGCGGCGCACGGTGTTGCCGATGTCGATGGGCTTGCTGCGCATCCAGGCGTCGAAGGCGTGCGCGGCGGCCAGGGCTTCGAGTTTGCCTCCGCCCGTGAGGAGGGCTTCTCCCAGCGCGAGCGCCATGCCGGTATCGTCGGTGACTTGTCCGCGCTTCAGGCGGAGCCAGCCGCCGCCGGTGATTTCCGTGTGCGCGCCGCCGTGACGGGCAAACGCATGGCGGATTTCGCGGGGTGTCAGGAATTCCACTGTCGCGCCCAGCGCGTCGCCGATGGCGAGTCCCAGATAGGCGCCGATCGCCCGGTCTTCCAGGGCGCGGGCCGGTGAGGTGGCGGGGACGATTTCCGGCAACGGCGGGCATCCGCCGGAGCGCCCGGCGTGCGTGCCCGTCAATGTTCCGGTGCAAAGCATTTCGGGTAGTCCGTGCATTCGCCGCAGGATGGCGCCGGGCAGACGTAGATGTTTTCACGGGCGCAATAGCTGCGATAAAGGAATTTCTTCCATTTCATGTCGCCGATGTTCGTCCGGGCAAAGACGGGAAAAGCGTTGAGCAGAAGTCTGGAAAGCTCGTCCCGGCTGGCGAGACCCAGGTCGCGCCATAAGTGTTCTTTCCCGGCGCAGGCGCTGACGACGATCTTGGCGAGCCAGACTTCGGAGATGAAATATCCGGCGCGCTCCGCGAGCAGGAGTGCGATCAGATCCGCGCCTTCCGGCAGCAGTTCTTCTTCCCGTCCGGGCAGGGGAAATACGGGGCCGGGGAAGTAATCGCACCAGAGCCGGGCATATTCATCCGGCGCGAGTCCGAGGCGGGCGGGCAAGATGCCTTCGCCGCCGAAACGGCCTGCCAGCAGGCTCGCCAGGACTGGACGATTGGGATCGCGCGCGGCGCTGGCCGCCGCCGGGCGGTCGAGCAGCCGGGCCTGGATCAGCGCGTGATGCGAAGAGGTGTTCGCAATGTCCATGATCGCCGGTCAATCCCCATGATGGCCGCGGGTTCGAGGGCTTGCGCCCGGTTCTTCAGGCGCGTTTTTGTTCCTGTTCCCACTCGCGCGCGGGGGCGGCGATCGCGGCGTCCGCCCTTTGCATTTCGCGGTAGACGGCCATGAGCGCATCCTCGATCGGCTCCATGGCGTGTTCGCCGTTCGGGGCGATGCCCGCCGCTTCCAGCCGCCCCCACGGCTCGAAGCCGATCCGCGAACAAAGCACCGCCGCGCAGCCTTCCAGGGCGGCGATCGTGCGCGCCAGGACGGATTCGGCGGAATGCCCCGCCGCGCTTTCGCTTTTGCTTTTGCCTTGCCCCCCGCCCTTATCGCCACAGGCATCCGCGCCCATGCAATAGAGATCGGTCTTGCGGTGGCCGACGAAACGCGCGCCCGCGGCGGATACTTCATAGAGCAGGAATTCGCGGGCATGGCCGAAATGCTGGTTGACCAGGTTTTGCCCGGTGGACGCGACCGCCATCAATACCGGACGGCTGGGGGGAGCGGGCGCCGCTTTCGCGCCGGAACGCATGGCGTGGCCCGCTTGCAGTTGATCGACGATGCCGGCGCGCACCTCCAGCCGCTTTGCCATCGCGGCTTCGTAGTCGATCTCCATCGCATCGACCTTGTCCATGGCGAATTCGGCGCCGCGATCTTCGCCCAGCATGCCCACCGCGTCGGCGCGGCATTGCCGGCAATGCCGCATCATCGCCATGTCTCCGGCGCATTCGTCCCGCAAGGCCCGCAATTCCGCCGCCGTCGGGCCGCGCCGCCCCGCGAGGCCGAAGTAAGTGCCGTGTCCGGCATCGGCGATGAGCGGCATGACATTGTGCAGGAAAGCGCCCTTCGCCCTGACCGTCCTGGAGACTTCCCGCAGGTGCGCGTCGTTGATGCCCGGAATCATCACTGAATTCACTTTCACCAAGATGCCGCGCTCGACCAGCATTTCCAGTCCTTTCTGCTGCTGCCCGATCAGGATCGCCGCCGCCTCCGGCCCATGTATGCGGCGGCGGTTCCAGTAAATCCATGGATAGATGCGCGCGCCGATTCCAGGATCGAGACAATTGATGGTGATCGTCACATGGTCGATGTTGTGGCGCGCGATCTCATCGGCGTAGGCGGGAAGTGCCAGCCCGTTGGTCGACAGGCACAGCCTGATGTCGGGCGCTTTTTCGGCGAACAGCCGGAACGTCTCGAACGTGCGCGCCGGATTGGCGAGCGCATCGCCCGGCCCGGCGATGCCCAGCACCGTCATCTGCGGAATGGCCGCCGCGACCGCCAGCGCCTTCCTGACCGCCTGCTCGGGCGTGAGCACTTCGGAAGCTACGCCGGGGCGCGATTCATTGGCGCAGTCGTACTTGCGGTTGCAGTAATTGCACTGGATATTGCAGGCCGGCGCGACCGCTGCGTGCATGCGGGCGAAGTAATGGTGTGCTTGTTCCGAATAGCAGGGGTGATCCCGCACCCTGGCGCGAATGTGATCCGGCAGATGCGCGAACGCATCGGGGGTGGAACCGCGACTTCCGGCGGAACAGCCGCCGGAAGTCGCGGGGGCGGCGCTGATGACGGGCAACTCCATGGCGGGGACTCCTCTGTGTTCATATCGTGCGCGCCGGAGAATAAGCAATCGCCGTGCCATGAAATAAACCCGTTTGAAACAATGCCTTGCCGATCATTCGACACACGCCGCCAGACAAGGCGCGCACGATTTTGTCGCAAGCGCGACAAGACGGAACAAAAGCGGAGGAGGGTGCGGCGCGGACATGCCCGGCCTTGCCGCGCGCCTGTTTCGTGGTTACGCGCGCCGAATCGCAAATCCGTATCGGGCGCGGTGATTGCCCTCCCCGGCGACCTCCGCTACGCTTCAGACCTTTTCAACCTTGACGGAAAACCCGCATGACCACCCCGACACTCCCCGGCCTCGACTTGCCCGCGACTGGCGGCAAGGACGTGAAGCTCGCCGATCTGCGCGGCACGAGGTGCGTCCTTTATTTCTATCCCAAGGACAACACGCCCGGTTGCGCCAGCGAAGCGCGCGATTTTGCCGCGCTGCACGCCGATTTCGCCGCCGCTGGTCATGCCGTTTTCGGTATCTCGCGCGACAGCCTCAAATCGCACGAGAACTTCAAGGCCAGGCTCGCCCTCCCCTTCGATCTGCTCTCCGACGCCGATGAAGCGGCGTGCAAGGCTTTCGATGTCATCAAGCTCAAGAACATGTGCGGCAGGCAGGTACGCGGCATCGAACGCAGCACCTTCGTCTTCGATGCCAATGGCGCGCTCGTGCGCGCGTGGCGCGGTGTGAAAGTGCCCGGCCACGCAGAAGAAGTGCTGGCCTTCGTGCGTGGACTTTGAGAAGCCGGGAGATGCCCGGCAACATCCATCACCCCGGCCAGTGCGCCGGTTTTGCTTGACGCAGGAGATTCCCGCATGCCCGCCACCCGCAAGGCGAAAAAATCCGTCCCGTCCTCCCCGGCCGCCGGAAGCAAGCTGTTCGTGCTCGATACCAACGTGCTCATGCACGATCCCGCGAGCCTGTTCCGCTTCGAGGAACATGACGTTTTCGTGCCGATCATGACGCTGGAGGAACTCGACGATCACAAGAAAGGTTTGTCGGAAGTCGCGCGCAACGCGCGCCAGGCCAGCCGCACACTCGACGGGATCGTTTCCGCCGCGCCCGAGCGCATCGACGCGGGCATCGCGCTCGATGCGCCTTCGCACGGCCTCGCCAGCGGGCGGCTGTTCTTGCAGACCGAGGCGATCAATGTCGAGCTGCCGGCAGCGATGCCCACCGCCAAGGGTGACAACCAGATTCTCTCGGTGCTGATGTTCCTCGCCCGCCGCGAGCCGGAACGCATGGTCATCCTGGTGTCCAAGGACATCAACATGCGGATCAAGGCGCGCGCCCTGGGCCTGGCGGCGCAGGACTATTTCAACGACAAGGTGCTGGAAGACAGCGATCTCCTCTATACCGGCGCCAGCGAACTGCCCGCCGATTTCTGGGAGACCCACGCGGCCGGCATGGAATCGTGGAAAATCGACGGCCGCACCGCCTACCGCGTCACCGGGCCGCTGCCGGGCAGGCTGCTGCTCAACGAATTCGTCTATCAGGACGGCGAACGCCCCTTTGAAGCCTGGGTGCGCGAACAGTCCGGGCGCACCGCGGTGCTCGAAACCCTGATCGACTACCGCCACAACAGAAACAGCGTGTGGAGCATCACGGCACGCAACCGCGAACAGAATTTCGCCCTCAACCTCTTGATGAATCCGGAAATCGACTTCGTCACCCTGCTCGGGCAGGCCGGTACCGGCAAGACGCTGCTCGCGCTCGCTGCCGGACTCGCGCAGGCGCTGGAGACGCGGCGCTATTCCGAAATCATCATGACCCGCGTCACCGTGCCCGTGGGCGAGGACATCGGCTTCCTGCCCGGCTCCGAGGAAGAAAAGATGGCCCCCTGGATGGGGGCGCTCGAAGACAATCTCGACGTGCTCAACGGCGCGGGCGGCGAAGGCGGGCAATGGGGACGCGCCGCCGCTGTCGATCTCGTGCGCAGCCGCATCAAGATCAAGAGCCTGAATTTCATGCGCGGGCGCACCTTCATCCAGAAATTCCTCATCATCGACGAGGCGCAGAATCTCACGCCGAAGCAGATGAAGACGCTCATCACCCGCGCCGGCCCCGGTACCAAGGTCGTGTGCCTCGGCAACATCGCCCAGATCGACACTCCCTATCTCACCGAAGGTTCGTCAGGGCTGTCCTTCGTCGTCGACCGTTTCAAGGGCTGGGCGCATTCCGGCCACATCACCCTGCAACGCGGCGAACGCTCGCGGCTGGCCGATTACGCCGCCGAAGCGCTCTGATTCGCGCGATCGAGCCGGAACCGCCGCGCCATGGCCAGCATCCACCGCCTGCCCGAACTGCTCATCAACCAGATCGCCGCGGGTGAAGTGGTCGAACGCCCGGCCTCGGTGCTCAAGGAAGTACTGGAAAACGCGCTCGACGCCGGCGCATGCGCCATCGAAGTACAACTGGAAGAAGGCGGCGTGCGCCGCATCCGCGTCGCCGACGATGGCTGCGGCATCGCGCGCGACGAACTCGCGCTGGCGCTGGAACGCCACGCCACCAGCAAGATCGCCAGTCTCGACGATCTCGAACGGGTCGGCACCATGGGCTTTCGCGGCGAAGCGCTGGCGGCGATCGCCGCCGTGGCCCGCACCGTGCTCACCAGCCGCGCCGAAAGCGAGGCCCACGCCTGGCGGATCGACAGCGCGCACCGCGAAACGGCCCCCGCCGCCCTGAATCGCGGCACTGTGGTCGACGTCGCCGATCTCTATTACAACACCCCGGCGCGCCGCAAATTCCTCAAGAGCGAGGCGACCGAATACGCCCATTGCGACGAGACCTTCCGCCGCATCGCGCTCGCCCGGCCCGATGTCGGCATGCAGCTCGCCCATAACGGGCGCGTCATCCATCGCCTGCCCGCGGGCGAAACGCGGACGCGCATCGCCGCGCTGATGGGCGACGATTTCCTCACCCAGGCGCGCGAAATTCGCGCCGAAGGCGCATTGCGCCTCACCGGCTTCGCCAGCCTGCCCGCCTATTCCCGCAACCGGCGCGACGCGCAATACTTTTTCGTCAATGGCCGCCATGTGCGCGACAAGCTGCTTACCCACGCCGTCGCGCAGGCTTACGCCGACATCCTGCACGGCAGCCGCCATCCGGCCTATGCGCTCTTCCTCGCACTCGACCCGGCGAGCGTCGACGTCAACGTGCATCCGGCCAAGACCGAAGTCCGCTTCCGCGATGCGCATGCCGTGCATCAATTCATCTTCCACGCCCTCAGGCGCGCCCTCGCCGAATCGGGCGCGGGGCTGGCGCCGGAGGCGGCGGAGCGGGCGCCCATCGACGCGCAAACGCAAGCAACGCCCGTGGTGGCGCAAGCGCCCGCCGCCGCGAGCCGCCTTCCCCTGTCCTACCGCCATTCGCCAGCCGCGCCGGGGCGGGCCGTCATGGATTCGGCCAGCCAGGCATATTTCGATTTCGCCGCCCGCGCCCAATCCGCCGCCATGCGCCCGCCCAGCGGCGGCGCGCCGGAACCCTTCCCGCCGCCCCAGACCTGCGGCGGCGGCGACGCGCCGCTCGGCTACGCGCTCGCCCAATTGCATGGCATCTACATCCTGGCGCAGAACGCGCGCGGCCTCGTGCTGGTGGACATGCACGCCGCCCACGAACGCATCCTTTATGAAAAGCTCAAGACCGTGCTCGACGGCGCGCCATCGGTACAGCGCCTGCTGATCCCGGCAATATTCGCAGCCAGCCCGACGGAAATGGCGACGGCGGAATCCTGTGCCGAAGTCCTGCTGCGCATGGGCTTCGAGGTCTCCGCCGCCGGGCCGTGCGAACTGGCCGCGCGCAGCGTGCCCGCACTGCTCGCCAACGCGGCGGTCGCGGACTTGCTGCACGAACTATTGCAAGAATTGCACGAATTCCCGGCCTCGGAAGTCACCACCCTGCGCCGCAACGAACTGCTCGCTACCATGGCCTGCCACGGCGCGGTACGCGCCCACCGCCAGCTCACCATCCCGGAAATGAACGCCCTCCTGCGCGACATGGAAACCACCGAACGCGCCGATCAATGCAACCATGGCCGCCCGACATGGACGCAACTCACATTGGACGAACTCGACCGCTTCTTCTTGCGCGGACAATGAATCAATCGGGGATCAGAAAAATCAGCAACGCCGATTTGAAAAAGGGGAAAAAGAAACGGGACGCCTGTTCACTCTCCACTGCGGAGAAAACAGCGGCGCTTTCGCGCCGTTTGGAACGAAGCCCTATCCCGCCCTTCGGCCACCCTCTCCCGCAAGCGGTGTACAGTCATTGCGAGGCGCGCAGCGCCGTGGCAATCCAGTTCGTTCCATCCGGCGCGAAAGCGCCGCTGTTTGCTACCTGCCCGGCGGCGCGCGGACACTTTCACACTCGCGCCGAAACCGGCCCGGCGGGCAGTGACATTTGCCGTGTGCGCGGCCATCATGATCCGCTCGCCTGAATCGCATGCCTTTCCATGTTTTCGGTCATTTTTTCCAACCGT
>JAITLI010000068.1 GCA_031277975.1 Azoarcus sp. | reverse complement strand
GGCAAAAATATGGATGTGCAACAGCTTTGGAAATATTTTCGCGGTCGCGGCGATCGAGGGGCGGATTCAATCAGCGGCGCTCGCGCGCCGGATGGAACGCACTGGATTGCCACGGCGCTGCGCGCCTCGCAATGACGGGGCAGGGTGATCACTGCGGCGCGGGTAACGATGAAGTCTACGGCGCTTCGCGCCTCGCAATGACGTGGTAGGGGGGTTATTTTGGTTGCCATTGACGACTTCCGCGCTGCGCTGCTCGCCTCGCAATGACGGGGCAGGGGGATTGCCACGCCGCTGTTCTTATCCGATCCGATCCCTGAACTAATGCACAAAAGCAGTTCCGGATAGACGGAAAACACCTGTATCTTCCTGCCCGGGCATGGCGGTATCTTCATCTGGTCGGGCGCCGCCGCGCCTTTTCTCGAAGTTCATTGATACAGATTCTCTTGATATGTCTACTCCCGCGATTCAAAATATTGTCATTCTCGGCGCCACGGGTTCGGTCGGCGCGAGCGCGCTCGATGTCATTTCCCGCAATTCGGAGCGCTATTCGATATTCGCGCTCACCGCTCATCATCAGGCCGAGCGTCTGGCGCGGTTGTGCCTGCGTCATTCTCCGCGCTATGCGGTGATGGCCGATGAGGCCGCGGCCAATCATTTGCGGCGTTTGTTGAAGGCCGCTTTCAGTACGACGGAGGTGCTCTGCGGCGCGCGGGGCCTGTGCGAGGTGGCGCGCGCGCCCGGCGCCGATACGGTATTGGCGGCGATTGTCGGCGCGGCCGGTCTCGAACCGGCGCTGGCCGCCGTGCGCGCCGGCAAGAAGGTGTTGCTCGCCAACAAAGAGGCGCTGGTGATGTCGGGGCGGCTTTTCATGGATGCGGTGGAGTCCTCCGGCGCATGCTTGTTGCCTGTCGACAGTGAGCACAATGCGATTTTCCAGTCCTTGCCCGCGCATTATCAGCGCAGTCCGGAGGCGGCGGGGGTGCGCCGTATCCTGCTCACCGCTTCGGGGGGGCCGTTCCGCAATACGCCGCTCCAGGCGCTGGAGACGGTGACGCCGGAGGATGCCTGCGCTCATCCGGTATGGAATATGGGGCGCAAGATTTCGGTCGATTCCGCGACCATGATGAACAAGGGGCTGGAGGTGATCGAGGCGCGCTGGTTGTTCGGCACGCCGGCCAACAGGATCGAGGTTGTCATCCATCCGCAGAGCGTGGTGCATTCGCTGGTCGATTATGTCGATGGTTCGGTCATCGCCCAGTTGGGTAATCCCGATATGCGCATTCCGATCGCGCATGCCCTGGCCTGGCCGGAGCGGGTTCATTCGGGGGTGAGCGCGCTCGATCTTTTCAGCATTGCCACCCTGAGTTTCGAGCGCCCGGCGTTCGAGCGCTTTCCGTGTCTCGCTCTGGCTTACCAGGCGATCGAAGCCGGGGGAACGATTCCCGCCGTGCTCAATGCCGCCAATGAAGAGGCGGTGGAGGCGTTCCTCGACCGCCGTCTGGGTTTCCACCGTATCAGCGAAGTGATTGCCGCCACGCTGGAGCGGGCGGAACACAATGAAGCGAGTACACTCGAAGCTGTATTGGAAGCCGACGCGCGCGCGCGGGAAGTCGCTCGCGGCGAGATCGGCAAACGAGGTCCTTCATGAATATTCTCACCGGCTATGTCGTTCCTTTTCTCGTCGCCCTGGGGCCGCTGATCCTGATCCACGAGTTGGGGCACTATCTGGTCGCGCGCTGGTGCGGGGTCAAGGTGTTGCGCTTCGCCATCGGCTTTGGCCGTCCATTGTTCAAATACCGCGCCGGGGCGGACGGCACGGAATGGGTGTTGGCAGTTTTTCCGATCGGCGGTTACGTCAAGATGCTCGATGAGGGCGAGGGCGAGGTGGCCGGGCATGAGGCGCACCGCAGCTTCAACCGCCAGACGGTGGGGCGGCGCTTCGCCATTACCGCCGCCGGACCGCTTTTCAATCTGCTTCTGGCCGTTGTTCTTTATTGGGGCTTGTATGTGGTCGGCAGCGATGAACTGCGCCCGATCGCCGCGCTGACCGAGGCGCCCGCCAGCGTGGCGCGCGCCGCCGGGGTGGAGGAGGGCGATCTGGTGTTGAGCGTCGATGGCGAGGCGGTGGAAAGCTGGCGGGATTTGAGCTGGAAGTTGTTGAACCGCGCGGTCGACCGCAAGGAGACGATCCTGCGGGTGCGCACGGCGGCGGGGGATGAGGCCGAGCGGACGCTCGATCTGCGCGGATTCTCTCTCGATGACGCGGGCAAGAAGAATCCGATCGCGCTCATGGGCCTGCAAGCGCGGCTTCCTCTCGCGCGCGTTGCCCGGGTGGAGGAAGGCGCGGCGGCCGACAGGGGCGGTCTGCGCGAGGGCGATGTGATCGCCGCCATCGATGGCAAGGCGACGCCGACGAGCCAGGAAGTCATAGAGGCCGTGCGCGCTTCGCCCGGGCGGGCGCTGGTGTTTACCGTGCGGCGCGGCGGGGAGACGCGCGATCTTGCCGTCACGCCGGATGCGAAGGAGGAGGGCGGCAAGGGCATCGGCTTCATCGCCGCGCATTTCGATCTGTTCGTCACGGTGCGCCATGGGCCGCTCGACGCCTTGGCGCAGGCGATGCGCCTGACCGGGGAAACATGCGTCCTGAGCCTGAAGACCATCGGGCAGATGATTACCGGCGATATTTCGCTGAAAAATATTTCCGGCCCCATCACGATCGCCGATATCGCCGGGAAGTCGTCGCAGCACGGGCTGTCACCCTTCATCCGTTTGCTGGCGTTCATCAGCATCAGCCTTGGCGTGCTCAATTTGCTGCCGGTGCCTGTGCTGGACGGCGGACATTTACTGTACTATGCACTGGAATTTATCCGGGGCAGGCCGCTTTCCGCGCGTGTCGTGGAGCTTGGCCAGCGCATCGGCCTGACGCTCCTGCTCACGCTCATGGCGTTTGCCCTTTACAACGACATCAACCGTCTCATACCCGCATGAATTACACGCGCCTACCCGGGCTGATCGCGGCCCTTTTCGTTTCCGCCCCGGCCTTGGCTTTCGATCCTTTCACGGTCAAGGATATTCGCGTGGAGGGCTTGCAACGAACCGAGGCGGGGACGGTGTTCAACTACCTGCCGGTGAAGGTTGGCGACGTTTTCGACGAGGAGCGGGCCGCCGAGGCGATCCGCGCCCTGTTCGGCACGGGGTTTTTCCGCGATGTGCGCATCGAGACCGACGATGGCGTGCTGGTCGTGGTCGTCGATGAACGCCCGGCCATTGCCCGCATCGACTTCGTCGGCGTCAAGGAGTTCGACGGCGACGCGCTCAAGAAAGGATTGCGCGAGATCGAACTGGCAGAGTCGCGCACCTTCGACCGCGCCCTTCTCGACCGCGCCGAGCAGGAGATCAAGCGCCAATACCTCGGACGGGGCAAGTACGGCGCGACCGTCACCACCACGGTGACGCCGCTCGAACGCAACCGCGTCGGCATCACGTTCAGTGTCGACGAGGGCGACATCGCCCGTATCGGCCAGATCAAGATCGTCGGCGCCAAGGTGTTCAAGACCGGCGATCTGCTCGATCTCTTCGAGCTTTCCACGCCGGGCTGGCTGACTTGGTACACCAAGAACGACCAGTATTCGCGCCAGAAGCTGGCCGCCGATCTCGAACGCCTGCGCTCGCACTATCTTGATCGCGGCTATCTCGATTTCAATATCGAATCCACCCAGGTCTCCATCACGCCGGACAAGAAAAGCATCTACATCACGATCAATATCCATGAAGGCGAGCGCTATACCGTCACGGGCGTGCGCTATACCGGCGATCTGGTGCTGCCCGAATCCGAGTACCTGAAGCTGACCTTCATCCATCCGGGCGAGATTTTTTCGCGTGAGCGCCTGACCGAGACGACCAAGGCGATTACCGACCGCCTGGGCAATGAAGGCTATGCCTTCGCCAACGTCAATGCCTCGCCCGAGGTCGACAAGGAAAAGCGCGAAGTCGCGTTTACCATTTTTGTCGATCCCGGCCGCCGCGTGTACGTGCGCCGCATCAACGTGAGCGGCAACACCAAAACGCGCGATGAGATCATCCGCCGCGAAATGCGGCAGATGGAAAGCGCCTGGTATGACGCGTCGGCGATCAACCGCTCGCGCACGCGCATCGACCGGCTCGGGTTTTTCGATGAAGTCACGGTCGAGACGCCGCCGGTGGCGGGCACGACCGATCAGGTCGATGTCGATTTCGCGGTCAAGGAGCGGCGAACCGGCAACCTGATGCTCGGGGCGGGTTATTCCAGTTCCGAAAAGATCGTGCTGTCGGCCTCGGTCTCGGAGCGCAATCTTTTCGGCTCCGGCAACAACGTGGTGCTGGGGGTCGACACCAGCAAGTCGAGCCGCACCATTTCGCTTTCCTTCACCAATCCATATTACACCGTCGATGGCGTGAGCCTGGGGTGGGACCTTTACCATCGCACCTACGATCCCTCGCAGACCTACTCGGTCTCGCGCTACAAGACCGTATCGAACGGCGTCGGCCTGCGCGTGGGCTACCCGATCGCCGAGGACGACAGCATCAGTTTCGGCGTGGGCGTCGACCGCACCAAGATCAACACCTACGCGGACAGCCCGGAACAATATCTACAGTTCTGCCGCGACTTCGATTGCAGCGACGAAAGCGGCATCGGCACGGTTACCGTGAGCAGCCTGCTGTTGACCGCGGGCTGGGGACGCGACAGCCGGGACAGCTTCCTCTATCCGACCAGGGGCGTCTATCAGCGCATCTACGGCGAAATCGCGGCGCCGCCGGCGGAACTGCGCTACGGCAAGCTCAATTATCAGTACCAGCGCTGGTTCCCGTTCGGACGCGATTATGCGTTGATGCTCAACAGCGAACTGGGTTGGGCCAGGGGTTACGACGGCAAGCCCGTACCGTTCTACAAGAATTTCTTCGTCGGCGGCATCGGTTCGGTGCGCGGTTATGAGCAAAGCTCGCTGGGTCCGAAAGACTCCGAGGGCGATGCGACCGGCGGCACGCGCAAGATCGTCGGTACCGCTGAATTCTTCTTCCCGATGCCGGGATCGGGGCATGACCGTTCGTTCCGCATCTCGACTTTCGTCGATGCCGGTTACGTCTGGGGCAAGGACCCGGACACGGGCGATGATGCGCGCATCCGGTTCGGCGATTTGCGTTATAGTGCCGGACTGGCGTTGTCGTGGAATTCGCCAATCGCTCCGCTCAAGTTCAGCCTGGGTTTTCCCTTGCGGAAAAAAGAAGGCGACGAGGCGGAGCCCTTCCAGTTCCAGCTTGGCGCGACGTTCTGAATGTGCGCCGCGGGAATCAGAAACGACCTTTGGAGATACGTGTGAAAGTTTGTACCCTTTCTTCCGTGCTTGTCCTGGCTTTGATGGGAATCGCGCAACCGGCATTCGCGGATGCCAAGATTGGCTTTGTCAACTCCGACCGGGTGATGCGCGAGGCCGCGCCCGCAGTGCGCGCCCAGCAGCGGATCGAGAAGGAGTTCGAGAAGCGCGACCAGGAATTGCAGCGCATGGCCAAGGACCTGCAAGCGCTTCAGTCCGATCTGGAGCGCAGCGGGGCGAAGGCATCCGAGGCCGACCGCCGCAACAAGGAGCGCGCCTTCAACGATCTCAACCGCGATTTCCAGCGCAAGCAGCGCGAGTTCCGCGAGGATCTCAACCAGCGCCGCAATGAGGAGCTGGCCTCGGTGCTCGAAAAAGCCAACCGCGCCATCAAGCAGATCGCCGAAAGCGAGAATTACGACATCATTCTCCAGGACACGGTCTACGCCAGCCCGCGCATCGACATCACCGACAAGGTGGTCAAAGCCTTGACGGACGCCAAATAAGGGCGCCGGTAGTGCTGCGGATCGACGCGCTCGTCGCCGCGCTGGGCGGCGAACTGGTCGGCGATGGTGGCGTGCCGCTGCGCCGCGTGGCGACGCTGGAGCAGGCGGGCGAGGGCGACCTGGCGTTTCTCGCCAATCCGAAATATCTCGCGCGCCTGAAATCCAGCCGCGCGGCGGCCTTCATCGTCGGGCCGGCGCACCGCAGCGTGGTGGCCGGCAGGCCGTGCATCGTCACGGACGACCCTTATCTCTATTTCGCCCGCGCCTCCCAATTCTTCAATCCCGCGCCGCCGCTCGCGCCCGGCGCGCATGCGCGCGCCTCGGTGCGCTGCCCGGTGCCCGCCACGGCGGCGATCGACGCCGGCGCCGTGGTGGAGGAGGGCGCTTCGATCGGCGACGACGTGCTGATCGGCGCAAACAGTTATGTCGGCAAGGGTGCGCGCGTCGGGCGGGGAACCCGCATCGCGCCGAACGTCACCATCTATGCGGACTGCGTGATCGGCGAAAACTGCATCGTCCATGCGGGCGCGGTGATTGGCGCGGACGGTTTCGGCTTCGCGCGCGAGCCTTCCGGTGCCTGGGTCAAGATTCCGCAGATCGGGCGCGTCGTGATCGGCAACGAGGTCGAAATCGGCGCCAATACCACGATAGACCGGGGCGTCCTCGACGACACCGTGATCGGCGACGGAGTCAAGCTCGATAACCAGATCCAGATCGCTCACAACGTGCGGATCGGCGAGCACACCATAATCGCCGGCAGCGCCGGCGTCGCCGGCAGCGCCCGGATCGGCGCGCGCTGCATGATCGGCGGGCAGTCCGGCATCTCGGGCCACATCTCCATCGCCGATGACGTGATAATCTCCGCCTGCACCTTGGTGGCCAAGTCGATCCGGAAGGCCGGAGTCTATACCGGCAGCCTGCCACAGCAAACCCATGCCGATTGGGCAAGAAACTTCGCGCACCTGCGCCATCTCGACGCGCTCGCCGATAGAATACGCATCCTTGAACAACGCCTTGAAGAACAGCACTGAAAAGCCATGCTCATGGACATCAATGAAATCCTCCGGTATTTGCCGCATCGCTACCCTTTCCTGCTGGTTGACCGGGTGCTGGAGATCGAGGACAACCGCCGCATCCTCGCGGTCAAGAATGTAACCATCAACGAACCGTTCTTTCCGGGGCATTTCCCCCACCATCCCGTTATGCCGGGCGTGCTCGTCCTCGAAGCCATGGCCCAGGTCGCCGCGTTGCTGTCGTGCAAGAGCCAGGGCGTCGTGCCCGACGAAAACTCGGTGGTGCTTTTCGCCGGCATAGACGGCGCGCGTTTCAAGCGCCAGATCGCGCCTGGCGACCAGATCATGTTCGATGTCGAAGTGCTGCAAAGCAAGCGCGGCATATACAAGTACAAAGGCATTGCCCGGGTCGATGGCGCGATCGCGGTGGAAGCCGAACTGATGTGCGCGCTCAGGATCAAGCCATGATCCATGCGAGCGCTATTGTCCACCCCGGCGCGAAAATCGGCGGGGACGTCGCTATCGGCCCATACTCGATCATCGGCGAGCACGTCGAAATCGGCACCGGTACCCGCATCGGCCCGCATGTCGTGATCGAAGGCCGCACCCGCATCGGATGCGATAACGAAATCTTCCAGTTCTGTTCGCTCGGCGGCGCGCCGCAGGACAAAAAATACAATGGCGAGCCGACCCGCCTCGAAATCGGCGACCGCAACACGATCCGCGAATATTGCTGTTTCAGCATCGGCACCAGCCAGGATGCCGGCGTCACCCGCATCGGCGACGACAACTGGATCATGGCCTATGTACACATCGCGCACGATTGCCAAGTCGGCAGCCACACCATTTTCGCCAACAACGCCACGATCGCCGGTCATGTCCAAGTGGGCGACTGGGCCATTCTCGGCGGCTTTACCGGAGTGCACCAGTTCGTGCGCGTCGGCGCGCACAGCTTTTGCGGCGTAAACAGTGTGCTCCTCCAAGACTTGCCGCCCTACGTCACCGTGGCCGGCAACCCGGCCACGCCGCACGGCATCAACAGCGAAGGGCTGCGCCGCAGGGCATTCACCGCCGCGGCCATCTCCGCGATCAAGGAAGCTTACCGCACCCTTTACCGCAGCGGCCTCGCGCTGGCCGAAGCGCGGGAAAGAATCGCCGCCCTCGCTGCCGCCCATGCCGAAGTCCGGCCTTTCGCCGATTTCATCGGCATCCAGGGGCGCGGCCTGGCACGGCCGCGGCTGAAACTGCCGGACACCGGCGGCGAAGAATGATGGCTGCCGGCGAAGCGACCACGCTTGCCATGGTCGCCGGGGAAGCGTCCAGCGATCTTTTGGCCGCGCACTTGATCCGCGCCATTCGCGCGCACCTTCCCGAAGCGCGTTTCTATGGCATCGGCGGCCCGAAAATGCAGGCGGAAGGGTTCGAGGCGCGCTGGCCCGCCGAACTACTCGCAGTGCACGGCTATACGGACGCGATCGGGCGCTACCGCGCGCTCTCCGCCATCCGCCGCAAGCTGCTCAACGACATCCGGCGCGAGAAACCGGCGGCCTTCATCGGCGTCGATGCGCCCGACTTCAACCTGTGGCTGGAAGGGAAAATCAAATCAGAAGGCATTGCCGCCATCCATTTCGTCAGCCCGTCGATCTGGGCATGGCGCGGCAGGCGGATCAAAACGATCGCGCGCGCGGTCACGCACATGCTGTGCTTGTTTCCGTTCGAAATACCGATTTACGCGCGCGCCGGCATTCCGGCGACCTACGTCGGCCATCCGCTCGCCGACATCCTGCCGCTGCAACCCGACCGGAACGCGGTGCGCGAACGCCTGGAACTGCCGCCCGATGCGCGGATCGTGGCGCTCCTGCCCGGCAGCCGGCAGTCCGAAGTCCTGCACCTGGCCGACAGTTTCATCAAGGTGGCGGAAATCCTCGCCCAGCGCCGCCCCGGCATCTCGTTTCTCGTCCCGCTGGCGACCCGCGAAACGCGCGAAATCTTCATTGAAGCCCTGCATCGCAACAACGCCGACGAACTGCCGATCCGGCTGCTTTTCGGCCACGCGGTCGATGCGTTGACCGCCGCCGACGCGGCGCTCGTCGCCAGCGGCACCGCCTGTCTCGAAGCGGCGCTGCTCAAACGGCCCATGGTCATCAGCTACCGCATGGGCAAATGGCAATACCGCCTGCTCAAACGCATGGCTTACCTGCCCTGGGTCGGGCTGCCCAATATCCTGGCCAATGAATGCCTGGTGCCCGAATTGCTCCAGGACGACGCCACCCCGGAAGCGCTGGCCAGCGCGCTCGAACGCTGGCTGGACGATCCCGCCGCCTGCGCGGCGCTGGCCGAACGCTTCACCGCCATACACCAGGAACTGCGGCAGGGCACTTCGGAGCGGGCGGCGAAAGTCATCCTCTCCTGTCTGCGCGGTGGCGAACATGGCTGAACCCCGGATATGCGGCGTCGACGAAGCCGGGCGCGGCCCCTTGTGCGGGCCCGTCGTGGCGGCCGCAGTCATTCTCGATCCGGCGCACCCGATCGCGGGGCTGGCCGATTCCAAAAAACTCTCCGCCCGCACGCGCGAACGCCTCGCCGCGCTCATCGTGGAGCGCGCACTGGCCTGGAGCGTCGCCGAAGCCACGGTGGAAGAAATCGACCGCCTCAATATCCTGCACGCCAGTTTGCTGGCGATGCGGCGCGCCGTCGAGGCGCTGAAGACAGAACCGGATAAGGTCCTGATCGACGGCAACCGCTGTCCCGAACTGACCCTGCCGGCACGGGCCATCGTCGGCGGCGATGCCCTGGAACCGGCCATCTCGGCGGCCTCCATCCTCGCCAAGACCACGCGCGACGCGCAAATGCTCGAACTCGATCGGCTTTACCCCCAATTCGGCCTTGCCCGCCACAAAGGCTACCCGACCGCGGCCCACCTGGAAGCGATCCGCCGTCATGGCGTGCCGGACTTCTACCGCAAAAGCTTCGCGCCCGTCCGCCAAGCGCTTGCCCGCCCGGCGCCGTGGGCGGGCGAGGCCCCCTGAAGGAAGCGCGCCGTGGGGCTGCGTCATCTGGCGCTTTTCCTGCACCTCACCGGCGTCGTGTTCTGGGTCGGCGGCATGGTGTTCATGCGCGCCTGCCTGAATTCATCCGCGCTCACGGGCGCGCAATGGGCGCGAGCGCTGGCGCGCTTTTTCCCGCTGGCGTGGGTCTCGATCGCCTTCATCACGCTTTCCGGCGTCTTCGCGCTGCTCGATACCGGCCACGCCCGCGCGCCCCTGGGCTGGCTGCTGATGGCGGTGACAGGTTCGCTCATGATCGCGGTATTCGTCTCGCTGCGGCTCGGCCCATGGCGCGACCTGCGCGCGGCGTTGGCGGCAGGCGAACGCGCGCGGGCGCGGGAAGAGATCGCGCTGCAAAACATCGGCAGATATCTGGACAGCGTCCTCGCCCTGGCCGCGCTGACCGCCACGGCGGCCACGTTCGGCCTGGGGTTGTGACAGGACAGGCACTGCAACATGGCGGAGCGCATGACCGTCCTCGCCTCGCGCGACAACCCCCGCCTCAAGCTACTCGCGGCGCTGGCCGGCAACGCGGCGGCGCGGCGCGAACACGGACAGACTCTGCTCGATGGCGTCCATCTCCTCGAATGCGCGCTGGACGCCGGTGTGGCGCTGCTCGATGTCTGCGTCTCCGAAAGCGGCTGCGGCAACCCCGAAATCGCCGCCCTGCTCGATCGCCTGCCCGCCGGAGCGGTGCCCGTCCGCGTCCCCGACGCGCTCTTCTCCCGCCTGAGTCCGGTCGACACGCCCGCAGGCATCCTTGCTCGCATCGCGGCGCCGGCAGCCGCCCCAGCGGCGGAGCAAGAATCATCATTCGTGATCCTCGACGCGATCCAGGACCCCGGCAACCTCGGCGGCATCCTGCGCACCGCCGCCGCTGCGGGCATCGCCTCCGCCTGGCTCACGCCCGGCTGCGCCCAGGCCTGGTCGCCGAAGACACTGCGTGCCGGAATGGGCGCGCATTTCCGCCTGCGCATCAGCGAGCGGGTCGACGCGCTGGCGAAACTCGCCGGCTATGACGGCAAAGTCATAGCGACCGGCATGGGTGCGGGCGCGCGCACACTTTTCGACGCCGACCTGCGCCCCCCGCTGGCATGGCTTTTCGGTGCGGAAGGGCAGGGCGTCTCGGCCGCGCTGCGGGCGCGCGCCGACGAAATCCTCGCCATCCCGATGGCGGCGGGCATCGAATCGCTCAACGTCGGCGCGGCGGCGGCGATATGCCTGTTCGAACAAACCCGCCAGCGGCGGGAAAACGGGAACAGGCCCTGAAAAGAGCCTGTCCATTATTGCATTTCATATCAGCGGCGCTGCGCGCCGTTTGGTTGAACCCCCTCTCCCTGGTCTTTTCCCCCCGTGTACAGACCGGTGACATAGGTAACAAGTGTGCGAAGGCGGGCTGGTGAGTAAATCGCTGTCATGAATTTTCTACGACGGCAGCGCCTCAAAGTCTGCAACGGCTCTCGCCCGCAGCAGGCGGGCCATGACATGGCGCAGCCACACAGGTATTTTCAGATCGCGCCCTTGGCCGACAAGGCCTGGATGTCCGCTTCCGTCATGCCGGCCAGCGTCGAGAGCACTTCCTTCGTGTGCTGCCCCAGCGTGGGCGGCGCGGCGCGGTAGGAGACCGGCGTTTTCGAGAAATGGATCGGGTTGGCGACCAGCGGCACGGTGCCCGACAAGGGGTGCGGGAGCTCGACTTTCATCTTGCGGTGCTTGACCTGCGGATGCGCGAAGGTCTGTGCGATGTCGTTGATCGGCCCCGCCGGCACGCCGGAGGATTCGAGCGGCGCTACCCAGTCCCCGACATTGCGTTCGGCGAGGATGTCCCGCAGGATCGGGATCAGCGTCTCGCGGTTGCGCACGCGGCCGGCGTTCTTGATGAAACGCTCGTCTTGCGCCAGTTCCGGGTGGCCGATGATTTCGCAGAATTTGACGAACTGGCTGTCATTGCCGACGGCAAGCACCATGTAGCCGTCCTTGCAGCGGAATACCTGGTAGGGAACGATGTTGGCGTGGGCGTTGCCTTGCCGCTTGGGGATGATGCCGGAAGTCAGGTAATTCATGTTCATGTTGGCCATCGTCGCTACTTGCACGTCCAGGAGCGCCATGTCGATGTATTGCCCTTCCCCGGAGGCGTTGCGATGATTGAGGGCGGCGAGGATGGCGATCGCCGAATAGACGCCGGTCATCAGGTCGGCAAAGGCGACGCCCAGCTTTTGCGGCCCGCCGCCGGGAAGGTCGTCGCGCTCGCCGGTGATGCTCATCAATCCGCCCATGCCCTGGATGATGAAATCGTAGCCCGCCAGATTGGCGAGCGGGCCGTTCTGGCCGAAGCCCGTGATCGAGCAGTAGATCAGCCCGGGGTTGATCTTCTTCAGGTCGTCGTAGGAGAGGTGGTAGCGCGCCATGTCGCCCACCTTGTAGTTTTCGATGAACACATCGCTTTGCGCGGCAAGCTGGCGGATGATTTCCTGGCCTTCCGGCGTGGAGACGTTGACCGTCACTGATTTTTTGTTGCGATTGGCGGCAAGGAAGTAGGCGGCTTCGCGGGTGTCCTGGCCGTCCTTGTTTTTCAGATACGGCGGCCCCCAGCCCCGTGTGTCGTCGCCGCTGCCGGGGCGTTCGATCTTGATGACTTCCGCGCCGAGATCGGCGAGGATCTGGGTCGCCCAAGGGCCGGCAAGCACTCGGGAGAGGTCGAGGACGCGGATATTGGAGAGTGCTGCAGGCATGATTTCCTCGGGAGGACGGTTTAGATGCGCTCGATGACGACGGCCAGGCCCTGGCCCATGCCGATGCACAGGCTCAACACGGCGTAGCGGCCATTGCGGCGTTCGAGTTCGCGCACCGCGGTCAAGGCCAGGCGCGCGCCGGAAGCGCCCAGCGGGTGCCCGACGGCAATCGCGCCGCCATTGGGATTGACGCGCGCATCGTCGAAGGCGATGCCGAGCAGCTTGAGGCAGCCGAGCACTTGCGAGGCGAAGGCTTCGTTGATTTCGATGATGTCCATGTCGTCGAGCGTCAGTCCGGCGCGCGCCAGGGCTTTCGGAATGGCATGGGCCGGCCCGATGCCCATGACGCGCGGCTCGACCCCGCAGGCCGCGCCGGCAAGGATGCGCGCGGCGGGTTTGACGCCGGCTCTCTCGCCGATGGCGCGGTTTCCCACCCACATGGCCACGGCGCCATCATTGACGCCGGAAGCGTTGCCCGCCGTCACCACGCCGCCTTCGAAGAGCGGCCTCAGTTTTGCCAGGGATTCGAGGTTGCTCTCCGGGCGCGGATGTTCATCGACGCTCACGGTCCTGGGCGGTGTTTTCTTGCCGGTCGGTACTTCCACCGGCAGGATTTCGCCCGCGAAGAAGCCGCTTTTTTGCGCGGCGGCGAATCTGGCTTGTGAAGCGGCGGCGAAGATATCGCTATCTTCGCGCGACAGTCCCAGTTCCTTGGCGACGTTGTCGGCGGTCTCCGGCATGGTGTCGCCGCCGTATTGCCGGATGATCTTCGGATTCGGGAAACGCGCGCCAATGGCCGAATCGAACACTTTGAAATCGCGTCCGTAGGCGCTCTCGCTCTTGGCGACCACGAACGGCGCACGGCTCATGTTTTCAACGCCGCCTGCGATATAGAGATCGCCCTCCTTGCAGGTGATGGCGCGCGCGGCATCCAGTACCGCCGCCAGGCCGCTCGAACACAGGCGATTGACCGTCTGGCCCGGGGTCGTCACGGGCAGACCGGAGAGCAGCGCCGCATGGCGGGCGATGTTGCGGCTGTCTTCGCCCGCCTGGCAGGCGCAGCCCAATACGACATCTTCAACCTGGTCGGCGGTAAAGGGGCCATCGGCGAGGAGTTGCCGGATCACGGCGGCGACCAGGTCGTCCGGACGTACCGGCGCGAGGCTGCCGGCCTGGCGGCCGAACGGGGTTCTCAAACCGGAATAGATATAGGCGTCTAACATTGCGGCCTGTCCTTTGCTGTAAAAAAGAGGGAGGGGGAAATCAACGATCCGGTGTGAGCAGGGATACACCCAGGAGTGCGCGGCGCTTCAGCCACGGGCTGGGACGGTAGCGCGGGTCGCGGTAGAACTCGTACAGCCTGTCGAGGATCGCCAGCACTGTTGCCGCGCCCAGCGCGTCTCCCATCGCCAGCGGCCCTTTCGGGTATCCCAGGCCGAGCGCGACGGCGCGGTCGATGTCCTGCGGGCTGGCGATGCCCTGTTGGGCGATGTCGCTGCCGATATTGACGATGGTTGCCACGACGCGCTGGCAGATGAAGCCGGGGCTGTCATGGATGACCGAAACGGGGGTGCCGTCCGCGGCAAGGAGCGCGTGAGCGGCGTCGCGCGCCGCGGGATCGGTGAGCGGCGTCGTCATCAGGGTGCGCCGCCCGTCGAGGAAGATGGGCTCCAGTCCGAGAACGCGCGTGGGATCGAGCCCGGCGGCAACCGCCGCGGTGGTGGCGTCCTGCCCGAGCGGCAAGACGAGACAAAGCGATTGTTCGCCGGGGCGCTCGTTGGCGTCGCGCGGCGCGGCGAGTTTTTCCAGTAACGCAGCGACCGCCGGAAAATCCGCGAGATCCTTGTGGCTGACCCATATCGGCTGCCCGGTCCGGGGCGGCACGGGCGCTTCGGGCGCTTCTTCTTTCTTGCCGTCCTCGTAACGGTAGAAGCCGCGTTGGCTTTTCCTGCCCAGCAGCCCCGCCGCCAGCCGTTGCCGGGCAATCGGCGAAGGCCGGAAACGCGGTTCCTGGTAATACTGGTTGTAGATGGATTCCATGACCGGCTGCGAGACATCCAGGCCGGTGAGATCGAGCAGCTCGAACGGCCCCATGCGAAAACCCGCCGCTTGCCGCAGAATGCGGTCGATTTCGGGGTAGGGCGCGATGCTCTCGCCCAGGATGCGCAGGGATTCGGTCAAGTAGCCGCGCCCGGCGTGATTGACGATGAAGCCCGGCGTATCGCTCGCTCTCACCGGCGTATGCCCCATTTGCCTCGCCATGGCGGTCAATCGGTCGGCGACGGCGGCGTCGGTGAGCGGGCCGGAAACCACTTCGACGATCTTCATGAGCGGCACCGGACTGAAGAAATGGAAACCGGCGACGCGCTCCGGCCGCTTGCAGGCGGCGGCGATCGCGGTCACGGAAAGCGACGAGGTATTCGTCGCCAGGATGCACGCCGGGTCGACGATGGCTTCGAGCTCCACGAAAAGCGCGCGCTTGACGTCGAGATTCTCGACGATGGCCTCGATGACGGCGGCACAGGGGGCGAGTTCCGCCAGGGAGGCGGCGACCGTCAGGCGGGAAGCGGCCTCCGCCACATCCTTGTCGCTGATCTTGCCTTTTTCGGCAAGCTTCCGCAGCGTGGCGAGGATCGCCTTGCGCGCTTCCTCGCCGCCCTCGGGACGGCTGTCGTACATCACGACCGGAATGCCGCCCTGCGCGGCGATCTGGGCGATGCCGCGTCCCATCAGCCCGACGCCGATGATACCCAATGGCGCGTTTGTCGCAGTCGAATTCATGAGCGTTAACGTCCTGTATAAACGGGCTTGCGCTTCTCGAAGAAAGCGCGCATGCCCTCTTGTTGATCGTGGCCGCCGAAGAGCAGATGGAAAGCCTTTCTTTCCAGCATCAAGGCGGTCTCCAGCGATGCATCCTGCCCGGCAAGCAGCACTTCCTTGATCTGCCTCGCGGCCAGCGGCGGCATGCCGGCAATGATTCCGGCCAGTTCGGCGGCGCGCTCCTGCACCTTGCCGTCCTCGACCACTTCGCTGACCAGGCCCATCGCAAAGGCTTCCTTGCCGGAGACCGGCAGCCCGGTGAGCAACATCTTCATCGCCTGGAACTTGCCGATCGCGCGCGTCAAGCGCTGCGTGCCGCCCGCGCCGGGCATGATGCCGACGCGGATTTCGGGCTGGCCGAAAGAAGCGCTCTCGCCCGCGATAATGATGTCCGCGTGCATGGCCAATTCGCAGCCGCCGCCGAGCGCGTAGCCGTTGACCGCCGCGATCACCGGCTTGGGGCACGCCGCGATGGCCCGCCACAGCAGATGCACATTGCGCAGGTGCATGTCGATGGCCGAGCATTCGGCCAGGTCGCGCAAATCCGCGCCCGCGACGAAATACTTGTCGCCGCCGGTCAGCACAATGCAACGGGTTTCTTCATCCTGCCCAAGCGCGGTGAAATGCGCCGCCAGCAGATGCCGGACATTTTGGTTGAGCGCATTGCGGGCATCGGGGCGATTGACGCGCAAGGTGGCGACGCCCGCTTCGGGGCCGGTGAGAATGACTTCATTGTCCATGATGATTGTTCCGCTTGGCGAAATAATGATTCGTAATTCACACAAGCCGCTGACCTTAATGAAAGCGTGACTGTTTGTAAAGAGCCTGTCCCGCCGCATACCGGATGGCGGAATGACTGCCCTCTGTTCTCTGAAGTCCTCTGAACGCGCCATTACGAAAGCCTGTCCCCCCGCTCCGTCATTGCGAGGAGCATGGCGGCATGGCAATCCGGTTCGTTCCATCCGGCGCGCAGCGCCGCCGATTGTTCTGATCCCTGCTCAGGGCTGCGGCGGCGGCGGTTGTTCGCTGCCGGAAGGGGCGGGGGGGGTGCCGCCGCTGTTGCTTTCGGGCGCGGGCGTGTCGGTATCGTCGGGCGGGAAGATGAAATCCAGCGGGCGGGTAAAGAGGCGGCGCAGGACGAGCACGCTGAAGGTACGCCCCTGGGCGAAGGTGATGTTGCGCGAGCGCATGGCGACGTAGAGGGCGAGCGTGAAACTGACGAGGAGGTTGACCATGCCGATCAGGAGGACGCCCGCGAACGCGACGGCGATGGCGGAAAGGGGCAGGATGAAGTTGTAGGCCGCGACGGCGTAGCCGACGTGGGCGGCGGAAAAGGCAATGTGGCGGATGTCCAGGGGCAGGCCGAACAGCACGCCGATGGCGGTGGCGCCGCCGAGCAAGAAGCCGAAAAAGAAGTTGCCCGCGAGCGCGCCGAGGTTGTTTTCGACATAGCCGGTGAAACGCTGCATGCGCATCCGCCCGAGAATGCGCCGGGGCCAGCGCAGTTGCGCCAACCGCTCGGGGATGCGGTTGTAGGCCGACAGATTGTCGTAGTAGGCGGCGATGAGGCCGGAGAGGAACAGGCACACGCCCGCGACCGCGGCGTAGAAGGGCGCCCCGCTCAGGGGGTCGGCGCTGGCAAGCAGGATGTCCGCCTTGTCCTTGCCAACGAAATGGTGGCCGCTGAAATGCAGGAAGGCGAACGAGAGCAGAATCGACACCGACACGGACAACATGAGATTGCCGACGATGGCGGCGAACTGGCTGCGCAGGGTGCGCACGGCGATGTCGGCGAGTTTATCGAGATTGCGCGTCTTGCCGCGCGTCTCTTCGATCGAGGCGGCGATGGCGTTGGCGGTCATCGCCGGTTGTTTGGTGGCGACCGTGCCGCCAAGGACATGAATGAAGGCGAAGCCGAGGCCGTAGTTCAGGCAGATGCACAGCGCCTCGTTGAGCGGGGCCAGATCCTGGCTGCCCAGGATGATCTTGAGCGCCGCCATGAAGGCGATGACGACGCCGCCAAGCGCGGCTGAACCCAGCATGCCGAAGTACTCGCGTCGGCTAGCGGTGATGTAGTGCTCGCCCGTTTTGCTCGCACTCTCGGTCATGCGTTGCGACAGCAGGCCGACGTTGGTGCTCCAGTAGTCGGAGAGCCGGTTCCTGCGGCGCTCGGCCCGCACCGCCTGCTTGAAGAGCGCGACCGCGCGCGGCAAGAGCGGCACGATGGCGCGGGATTCGTGCAGTTCGCGCAGCAACCCGAGCAGTTCGTGGATGCGGCCGATATGCTGGCGCAGGCGTTCGAGCGTCAGGGTGAGCGTCAGGCTGGTGCCGCGCCGGGTCGCGCGCCGCCGCACGCGCTGGAGGACCTCGTTGCACTGATCGAGCATGACAGCGAGGTGCGCCTCGCCTTCGAGCGTGTTCTCGGGATGGCTCCACCACTCGCGGTAGGCGCGCAGATATTCCACGACTTCGGCATTCTGGGCGAGAAAGGGGGATTCCAGTTCTTCGAGCTGGGGTTCGACGCGCACCAGTTCCGGGTCCAGTCCGATGGCCGAAACGTGATAGGAGAGCATCCGCAGGGCTTCGAGCATTTCGGAGACGGCGAAAGGCAGGGCATTGCCGGGAACGATCGCCGCGGCCTCCGGCGCGCCGCCGCTTTCTCCGTCTTCACCTTCCGCCAGCAGAGCGCGGAAAAACCCGATCCAGACTTCATCGGCGAGCGCATCGACCCAGATTTCATCATCCTTGCGATGGAAGATCACGGAGAGCAGATCCTTCAGATAGCTGGTGTCGACGACATCGGGCAGCAGGCGGTGCGTGACGCGGCGGAGCATCTCGGAGAAAAAATCGCGCTGCGGCAGCATGCCGGAGACGACGTAGAGCGAAACCTGCTTGTGATCGACGAAGAGGCGCATGAACGCCGTGCGCACCGCACGCCGGAGGGCGGGGCGCCCGGCGAGCGTCCCGGCAAGGGCGCCCATCGCGTCGACGGCTTGCGCGGTCCGGCCCGGGCGGGACGGGCGCACGGCATCAATCAGCGCGACCAGGATGTCGACCCGGTCGGTGAGCGGATCGGCGGCCTCGATGCGGGCAAGCAGTTTTTCCACCAGCTTCTCCAGGAAAACAAAAACGAAAGAAATACATCATGCGAGCGGGCGGCTCCGGCGCGGCCCGCCCTGCCATGGTCGCGTCGATCCGCCCATGTGCCGCGGGAAACGGATTTCCTGCCCGGGCGCGGCGAATACCCGTGGCGGACGATCCGGGAAAGGCTGCCCGCCTGCCGGCCGATTATCACACAGCGATCATATGATCGCGGGCCGATCATTGACACGATCTCTGTTCGCGCCGGATGGAACACGCTGGATTGCCACGTCGCGCGCGCGCCTCACAATGACGCGTTCTCCCAATGGATTCCCCTCGCCCCCCGAAGCATAGGTATCTACATATCCGGTTCGGGCGTTTTTGACGCGGACTCCGGAAAAGTGGGGGCATAGAGGAAATGTGCTGACCGGATTCTTTGCGGCGGGGCGTGGCCGCGCGGTTCATTTCCTGGACCCTCACGAAATCACCGCCAAAAAGATCGGCCCCCATGCCCCCGACGCCCCCTTTGCGTGGGATGAGAGTTCCTTCGGGTTGAA
>JAITLI010000002.1 GCA_031277975.1 Azoarcus sp. | reverse complement strand
GCGCGCCTCGCAATGCCGGAGTTTTCCTTTTCCTTCTTTCTTTTTCCTTCGCCCGCCCAGGGCGCGGGGGCGCGCACGGCTTCCCATACCGGACTTTCGATGGACAGCGCCAGTTGCCGGGCGAGTTCCGTCATGCCGCCGTATCCGGCGTAGCCGAATTCGCGCTCCTGGTTGATGTCGAGAAACGGAATCCTGGCTTTCAGCGCCGTGTAGAGGTTGCGTCCGCCCGCGATCAGGATGTCGGCCCGGTAATCGTGGAAGATGGAGAGCAGGGTTCCGGGACTGCCGTCGTCGATCATTCTGGCATCCGCCCCCATCAGTTCGCGGATGCGCGCCTTGTCTTCCATGGTGGATTTTTTGGTGCCGGTCGCCACGACCGTCATCCCCAGATCCTGCAAGGCCGAGACGATCGACCAGGATTTGACGCCGCCCGTGTAGAGCAGTACCCGCTTGCCCGCGAGGCGTGCCCGCCAGGGTTGCAGCGCCGCATGCGCTTTTGCTTCTTCGCGGGCGATGAGCGCTTCGGTGCGGCGCGCGAGGCCGGCGTCGCCGATGAGGCGGGCGAAACCGCGCAGGGCGGCGGAGGTGTCCGCGATGCCGTAGAAGCTGCCCTCGAAAAAAGGAACGCCGTAGTTTTCTTGCAGTTTGCGCGCCACGTTGAGAAGCGCCTTGGCGCACACCACCATGATCGCCCTGGCGCGGTGCATGGTCTGCACTTCGCGGAAACGCGCATCGCCCGACAGCGCGCCGAGGATGCGCAGCCCCAGTTCATCGAAGAGCGGTGCCACGCTCCAGAATTCTCCGGCGATGTTGTACTCGCCGACCAGGGCGACGTCGTGGGTGGGAATGCCGGACGGATGGGGCGGCGGCGGTTCCGGCTCGGCGGCGCCGATGACGTATTTCAGCATCGCTTCGCCGGCGAGCCGGTTGCCAAGGTTCTTGGAGCCGTAGAAGCCGGCGGCATCGACCGGGATCACCGGCACGCCCCAGCGCGCCGAAGCCGCCTTGCATACGGCTTCCAGATCGTCGCCGATCAGCGAGGTCACGCAGGTCGCGTAGACGAATACGGCGGCGGGATGATGTTTGCCGATGGCTTCCTTGATGGCGTGGAACAGCCGCTTTTCCGAGCGCCCCATCGCCACGTCGGTTTCCGACAAGTCAGTGGTCATGCCGATGCGGTAGAGGGCGGGGCCGGAGGAGCGTGCCCCCCGGTTGTCCCACGAATTCCCCGCGCAGGCGATCGGCCCATGCACGATGTGCGCTACGTCGGCAATCGGCAGGAGCGCGATCTGTGCGCCATCGAAGGCGCATCCGCCCGCCGTCGCGCCCGGTTTGGGGCGGGCACAGCCGGATTTTTCCCCGCTGTTGTGGCTACAGGCGGGTTCGTCCAAAAATGCTCTGATTTCGCTGGTTTTCATCGCGGCCCCAGTGGATCGTTCGACAAGTTCTTTCTATTTCCGGACCCGGAACTCCCGCTTCCGGCTCACACCGCATATGGCCGGTGCAGCCAGTTCCTGACCACATTCACATCCCGCCGCGGCAGATAGGCAAAGCCGTTCAGCGCGTCTTCCACCACTGTTTGCGCCACCCGGTGCGGTATGGCCTTGGTGGTGAGCATGTGGAAGAACCATGCAAACGGGTAGCCGGTTTCGCGGTCGAAGGCGTTCAGGGCGTTGTGGAGTTCGAGGCCGCCCGCGCCCGGGGCCAATCCAAAGGCGGCGGGCTTGCCGGAGAGGACGGCGATGGGCTGGGCGCTGTACCGGGTCTGCCGGTAGCGGTCGAAGTATTCGCGGAAAGCGATCACCCAATGCTGGCTGAAGGCCGACCGCGCTCCGGCGCTGCTTTCCCGCCAATCGTCCAGGAAACATTGCAGGGGCGGCGCGTCCGCTTTTTGCGCCGAGATGCACGCGAGGATCGAGCCGACATGCGCCAGGCGGCGGAAGCGGAAAAAGCGCTCGCCCACCGTTTCGTAGCACGCCGGGGAGACGGGCGGGTCGATGAGTTCGGCAAGCGTGCCCTGTGTGCGCGCGCCCGCGTTCTTGCCGAGGCGATGGGCGCGGACTTCCTGTAATTCCTCGATTTCCAGTTGCAAGTAATCGCTCGGGCCGTCGCCGGTGGGCGCAACGAGATAATGCGTATTGCCGGTGAAACGGGTGGCATGGAGCGGCGCGTCTTCCAGTTCTTCGCGGAGGGCGTCCAGATCGCCGCCATACGCCGCCAGCGCCGCCTCGCCCCAGGCTTCGAGGCTGTCCGCGACTTTCGCGCCCGCGCCGTCCATCACGCCACCCAGGCGGTACCAGCCGCCACGGTGCATGCGGTAATGAAACGGCCATTCCGGTTCTTCATCTTCAAGGGTTTTCACCATCGCGGCGGGATCGGCGGCGGCGGACATGCGTCTACAGGCCGCCTGCAAGCGGGGGGCGAGCGTCTTGCAGTATTCCTGCCAGGCCAGGATCGTGTTCATGCCGATGCCTCTTCCCCGGCCAGCGCGCTTTTCCCGTATTTTTGCAGGGAAGCGGCGGGAACGCCCATGATGCGGGCGAGCCAGGGCGGCGGTTGATGCAGATGCCGCTGGAGGCGGGCGATCGCCTCGCGGGCAGAGCCGCCCTTCGGGTATTTGACCGGATGCACGCCGGCGCGCACCACCTTGGCCGCGGCAGGACCGCCGATGGATTGCAGGTAGAGAATCTGGCAGTCGGCGAGCAGCGCGGCGCGGGCGGCGTTCTTATCCTCGGCTTCATCGGCGTCGAGCGCGCCGCGCACGGCGATGAGTTTCATGGCCGCGGGAGCGACCTGATAGATCAGGAAGCGCTCGCAGGAGCCGAAATGCCCATCCAGTTCCTCGCCATGATTGGAGGCGACGGCAACGCGGATGGAGCGCGGCATTTCGCCGTCGGCATAAGGCTCCACCGGCGGCAGATCGCTGCCGGCGACATTCTCGCCCTTGAAGAGCTTGACGGCCGCTTTCAGGTTTTCGAGCGGCGCGCCGGCGGTACGGTTTTCGCCGGCATGCCCGCCGGCGAGCATTTCGCGCAGATCGTCGACGGTGACAAGATTGAGTTTCGCCTCGGTCAGCGGCAAGGCATGGCGCTCGGCCAGGGCGGTCACGAGCGCCTTTACGCCCACCGCCAGCAGCCGGGCGGCATGGGCGATACGCAGCGCGGCTTCGCGCGAAGCGGTGGGCGTTTCCGGCATCTTCGTCTCCTCTCGCCTGTTATGCGTATACGATGCTTCCGGACGGGCACGTATCCATGCACGCGGGCGAATCCTTGTCCTCGCATTCGGTACAGGTATCGGCGTTGACGACAAGATTGCCTTTCTTGACGCTGATGGACTTGGTGGGGCAGACGGGAATACAGTCGTCGCAACGCGTACATTCATCGACATTGATGGTTACCGCCATGATGGAACTCCTCGCTCGTTATCAATCCTCCGCCGCGCCCAGGCGCCGGGCGCGCACCGAGACGGGCAGGCGCTCCGGTTTGGGAATGGGGTCGATGTAATAGCTGCCGCCGTTTTCCAGTTTCAATTCGCCGCCCCATTTCTCCCGGGTGTCGTACTCGATCGACTGGATATCGGCTTCCAGATCGCGCTTGGGCAGATAGAACACCAATCCGCCCGCGAGGTTTTCCCGAATCATGATATTGGCCATTTTTCCCGATCCTCAGCGCACCAGATCGTGGTTGTAATCGGTGATGCCCATCTGGCGGGTTTCGTCGTCGAGGCGTTCCAATACGGCATTGACCAATGTGGTGAGGATATACATCGCGCCCTCATAACCCAGCGTGGTCATGCGGTGCAAATGGTGGCGGTCGAAGATCGGGAAACCGATGCGGATGAGTGGCACTTCAAATTCCGGGCCTTTGTGCAGGGTGTCGCGCTGGATGTATTTGCCGTAGCTGTTGCCGATGAGGAAATCCGGTTTGTCGGTGAAGCACAGGCTGCGCAAATGCCAGAGATCGGCGCCGGGCCAGGTTTTGGCATGCACGCCATAGGGCGAAGTCTCCAGCAGTTTGTTGACCGCTTTCGCCCAGCGTTTGCTGCCGTTGTGGCAAAGGATATGCGTGGGTTCGACGCCGAGTTCCAGCAGGAATCTCACCATGCCGTAAGTGAAATCGGGGTCGCCGTAGATCGCCATCTTCTTGCCGTGCAGCCAGGCGTGCGAATCGGTCATCATGTCGATGAGACGTCCGCGTTCCTTGGCGAGCGATTCGGGAATCGGCTTGCCGGTGGCTTCGGAGACGGCCATCAGGAATTCGTCGGTGCCATCCACCCCGACGGGAATCGTGATTTTCGGGACTTCGTGGTTCCAGGTACCCTCGACGAATTTCCTTGTTTTCTCCAGACCTTGGGGTTGCAGCAGGAAAGTGGTGATGGCGTTGGGCGCGTCCTTTATTTCGGGAATCGTGGTGCCGCCCGCGTACATGCGAAATTCGCCGTCCGCCGGGGTGTCAAGAATCTCTTCGGGATCGCAGAGGAAGGTGTAATCGACGTCCATTTCACGCAACATGCGCTTGATGACGCGATAATTACCGAGATAGGTCTCGAAGCCGGGGACGATATTGATCCTGCCGTTCTTGCCGGGCGCCTTGCCTTCCATTTCGTTGAAAGTGAAATAGCGCAGGATGCCTTCTTCCATATTGTCCCAACCGGTGACGTGGGAACCGACGAAAGACGGGGTATGCGCGAAAGGCACCGGAAAATCCTTGTCGAGATAGCCTTCGTTCTTGGCGTTGTTGACGAAGGCGTTCAGGTCGTCGCCAATGACTTCGGCGATGCAGGTGGTGGACATGGTGATCATTTCCGCTCCATAGAGACGGGTGGCGTTGGCCAGACCTTCATGGACGTTCTTTTGTCCGCCGAATACAGCGGCGTCCTCGGTCATCGAATCGGCGATGAAGGCGATCGGCTCCTTGAAATGGCGGTTGAAATAGGTGCGGAAATACGCCACGCACCCCTGCGAACCATGGATATAGACGAGGCTCTTGTGGAAACCCAGGCCGCACAGCGCCGAGCCGAGCGGCTGGCACGCCTTGGCCGGGTTGATCGTCAGCGCCTCGCGCTGAAAATTGAGTTCCTGATATTCCTTTGTGGTCGTCCATTCAAAGGTTTTGCGCACCTTGCCGGCATCGTGGTTTTCCTCAAACCGCGCGCGTTTGTTCTTGAGAAGTTCCTTGTAATCGTCATTGCGGAACAAGGGATAACAGGGCTTGATGTTCTCTACGTCTTGCATGACCGTCTCCTTCGCGCCGCCATCTAATCCGTGGACAGCCGCGAAAGTTGTTTGGAAAAGGAACGCGGGCGCGGAGTCTGCCGCCCCCGTGGGCGATCAGGCCGCCTGTTTCAATGTCTCGTCCGCTTTCTTGATCCAGGGCGGCGTCATTTTCTTCCAGCAGGGATTGTTGAGCGTCATGTCCATGTCGCGCGCGAAAATGGCGAAACCGTCGACGCCGTGATAAGGGCCGGAATAATCCCAGGAATGCAATTGCCGGAACGGCACGCCCAATTTGTGGAAGACGTATTTCTCCTTGATGCCGGAGCCGATGAGATCGGGTTTCATCCGTTCCACGAATTGCTCGAACTCGTAGCCGGTCACGTCGTCGTAGATCAGCGTGGCGTCACCCATGTCCTTGATGGTGCGGTCGTAATCGTCGTTATGGGCGAACTCATAGCCGGTGCCGATCACTTCCATGCCCAAGTCTTCATACGCGCCCACGACGTGGCGCGGGCGTAGCCCGCCGACATAAAGCATCACTTTCCTGCCTTCGAGGCGCGGGCGGTATTTGGCGATCACTGCGTCCATCATCGGCGTGTATTTCTCGATCACGCGCTCGGCGCCTTCCTTGATCCTGTCGTCGAAGAAGGACGCGATCCTGCGCAAGGATTCCTTGATCTTGGTCGGACCGAAGAAATTGTATTCCAGCCAGGGAATGCCGTATTTTTCCTCCATATGGCGGCTGATGTAATTCATCGAACGATAACAGTGCAGGAGATTCAACTTCACGTTGGGCGTGTTCTCCATCTCCGCCAGCGTGCCGTCGCCCGACCATTGCGCCACCACCTGCAGGCCCATTTCTTCGAGAAGAATGCGCGAAGCCCAAGCGTCGCCGCCAATATTGTAATCGCCAAGAATCGCCACATCGTAAGGCGTCTTCTCGAACGGCCGCCCGTCGCGGTTGGAAAGAATCCAGTCGCGCACCGAATCGTTGGCGATATGGTGCCCCAGCGATTGCGACACGCCGCGAAAACCCTCGCAGCGCACCGGTACCACGGGTTTGCCGATCTCCACGGCGGCTTTCTTGGAAACCGCTTCGATGTCGTCGCCGATCAGGCCGATCGGACATTCGGACTGCACGGAGATGCCTTTATTGAGCGGGAAAAGCGCCTCGATCTCCGCGATCAGCTTGGCGAGCTTCTTGTCTCCGCCGAAAACGACATCCTTTTCCTGGAAATCGGAAGTGAAATTGATTTCGCAGAAAACATCGACCCCAGTAGTACCCACATAATAATTGCGCCGTCCGGCGCGGGCATATTGTCCACAGCCGACAGGGCCGTGCGAAATGGAAACCATATCCTTGATCGGCCCCCATACCACCCCCTTGGAGCCGGCATAGGCGCAACCGCGCATGGTCATCACGCCGGGCAGGGACTTGCGGTTCGAAGTAATGCATTTCTTCGACGATTCCAACGTTTTGTCGTTGATCATCAGATGTTTCTTGCGATCCTTGTGTGCCTTTTCGGGGTAGACCTCAAGCACTTCCGCGATCAGCGTCTCGGTTTCTTCACGAGTGAGTGCCGCCATGTTTTTCTCTCCTTGCGCTGGCATCCATCCGTGCACAGCGCATCATGAGTCGGTGTTGAAGCGGGTTGTCGGGCCGCGTGATGTACTGCAATATCAGGCAGCCAGTTCAGCGGCGGTCTTGCCGACGATGGATTCGTCCTCCGCCTCCATGATGCCGAATTCCATCAACAGGTCTTCCAGGTCTTCCATTTCCAGCGGCGTCGGAATCACGAATTTCTTGTTGTCGATCACCTTCCTTGCCAGCTCCCGGTATTCGTCGGCCTGTCCGGCTTTCGGGTCATATTCGATTACCGTCATGCGGCGTATTTCCGCGTGCTGCACCACGTTGTCGCGCGGCACGAAGTGAATCATCTGCGTCCCCAGGCGCGCCGCCAATGCCTCGATCAATTCATCCTCGCGGTCGGTCTTGCGCGAATTGCAGATCAACCCCGCCAGACGCACGCTGCCCGAATTGGCGTACTTCACGATGCCCTTGGAAATATTATTGGCCGCGTACATCGCCATCATCTCGCCCGAGCAAACGATGTAAATCTCCTGCGCCTTGTTCTCCCGAATCGGCATGGCGAAACCGCCACACACCACGTCGCCCAATACGTCGTAGAAAACGAAATCGAGGTCTTCCTCGTAGGCGCCTTCTTCTTCCAGGAAATTGATAGCGGTAATCACCCCCCGCCCCGCACAACCCACGCCCGGCTCTGGCCCGCCCGATTCGACGCACTTGACGCCGCCGAAGCCGACCGACATTACATCTTCGAGTTCGAGGTCTTCCACCGACCCCGCCTCCGCCGCCAGGTGCATGACCGTGGTCTGCGCCTTCGAGTGCAGGATCAGGCGGGTGGAATCGGCCTTGGGGTCGCAGCCGACGATCATCACTTTCTTGCCCGCCTCGGCCAGCGCAGCGACGAGGTTCTGGGTCGTGGTGGATTTGCCTATGCCGCCCTTGCCGTAGATGGCGCATTGACGAAGTTTTGCCATGGTGTAATCTCCTTTCGGTAAGTCCATGAAAACAATCGCACATACCGATTGCTCACCTTGGCTTCCGCACATTGCGTGCCACTTTGAAAAACTGTGTTCAACCCGTTGATTCAACGAAGAAGAGCAAAAACATCCGACAAAGGCCGAACATTGGAACCGCGACAATCCACGTCAATTTGTCGGGCTTCCGACAAAAAAGCGCCGACCCTGCCGCGCGCGGCCTGTCTGCCGATCAACCGCTGCAACCTGCCCGCCGTCATCCTCGGCAGCCTCACCTTCCAAGAAACGCCCACCCCGCTCGAACTCGACGGCGTCCGCGCCCTGTACCGCGACCTGTTCGATAAACTCGACGCCATCACCGCGCCCGCGCGCCGTGCCGAAATCTTCCAAGACTACATCACCGTCCATTTCCGTCTCGAACATCTGGAAGAAGCGGGCCTCACCGCCGCGGCGAAGCCGCGCGGCAACCGGAGCAAGGCCAACTACATCCGCATGATCCGGGGCTGGAGCTTCGATGCCGACAGCCGCGAAGGCGCGGTGCTGAAGTCCTGGGTAGAGTCACGCTTCGGACTCACGCCGCGTTACCACGGCGAACCGCTGCGCGATTTCTCCGGCCCCGCCTATCGCCGCTATCTCGAAATGCGCGCCCGCGGCCTGTACGGCGTCAACGCCCTCGAAGCGCAATTCGATCTCGTCTACACCTACTGCCAGTACGAACTGCTCCGCCAGACGCCCGCCCCGAGCCATCTCACCCTGTATCGCGGCGTCAATCGCCTGGGTGAATTCGAGCGCCTGCCCGAATTCCCCGCCCCGCGCCCCGACGGCAGCCAGATCTTGCTCCTCAATAACCTCAACTCCCTCACCGGCACACGCGAACGCGCCGGCGAATTCGGCGACACGATCCTGACCCTGCGAGTCCCCACCGCCAAAGTGTTCTTCCACCATCGGTTGCTGCCGGGGATATTGCAGGGCGAGGACGAATATCTGGTGATCGGCGGGGTCTACAGCGTGCACGGCGCGACGTCCTGATCCATCAGGGATCGGATTCGAAGTGGGAAGCTTGTCGCGGCGACAAACGCCTCGCAATGACGAGTTATCTGGTCCCGTCCGATTACATCCCGACCCGTAGCTGGCCTTTGTTTCGTGCAGAAGTTATCCCGCGGTCAATGATCGAATCACATCAGCATCAAAAGTCCAACTCATGAGTCACCTCCTCCACAGTCTGGCGCGAACCACCCCGAAGACGCGCGCAGAGATACGCGCCCTGCGTGAGGCTGGCGTGTCGCAGCGCGAGCTGATGAAACGCTATAGCGTCAGCAAGGCCACGATCATCAAATGGCACAAGCGCGAGGATGTGGAAGACCGTTCGCACCGGGCGCGCACCCTGCACACCACGCTTTCCGCCGCGCAGGAACTCATCGTCGTCGAACTGCGCCGCTTGCTGGAATTGCCCCTGGACGACCTGCTGGCGGTCACCCGGCACTGTCGTGTTTCGTCTGATTATGGGCCGGCATGATGAAAAATTCAGAGTGTTAATTATACAATGATGCGAGGCGCGTAGCGCCGTGGCAATCCAGTTCGTTTCATCCGGCGCGCAGCGCCGCTATTCTCATCACCAGTATGTAGATACACATACCCCGCTTGGCGGACGAGAGAATGCCCGCAGGGCCGGAGGAGGGCTTCGTTCCACCCAGCGCGGGAGCGCCGCTGGACGCCTGACTTGCAAAAAAATGTTATTCACCCCGATAACCCTTACAAAATCTTACCAGCGGGGAAATCGCGGGCGGCGGTAT
>JAITLI010000204.1 GCA_031277975.1 Azoarcus sp. | reverse complement strand
GCGAAAAGATAAACATCATTGCCTCCATAGCCTTCCAGCCTGTCGTCGCCCGCGCCGCCTTCAAAGGTGTCGTCGCTATCCAGTCCATACAGCGAGTCGTTGCCTTCGCCACCCTGGAGCGTACCGCCGCCGGTCAGTGAGTCGTCGCCCGTGCCGCCCTGGAGAAGATTGCCGCCGCCCACAGCTTTCAGGGTGTCGTTGCCCTCGCCGCCGATCAACTTGTCAGTACTGGCGTAACCTTCCAGATAATCGTTGCCCGCGCCGCCATCGAGCGTCACGCCGGGGCTGTTGATGTAGGAGGAAGACGGATCGCCGTACAGCTTGTCGTTGCCCGCGCCGCCCGAAATTTCGGTTACGACACCCAATGCGTGCAATTCGTCGTCGCCGTCCGTGGCGTGGACGATCATCCGTTCGAGGTCTTCCGTGTTCCATGTAGTGCCGTCGGCGAAACGGATTTCTTCCACGCGAATTCCGGGCGAAGTTGTCACGAATTGGTACATCACCGTGATCTGGTCTTCCGTGCCTTTGATTCTCAGCACGAGATCCTTGCCAGAATAAGACGCTTCAACGTCTTCCGGAAGAATGCCCGCGGCAAACTGGATAATGTCGTGACCGTAGTCATTGTAGTGACCGTCACGCCCTTCCTGGATCACATCCTTGCCGTCACCACGAGCGAAAAGATAAACATCATTGCCTCCATAGCCTTCCAGCCTGTCGTCGCCCGCGCCGCCTTCAAAGGTGTCGTCGCTATCCAGTCCATACAGCGAGTCGTTGCCTTCGCCACCTTGGAGCGTACCGCCGCCGGTCAGCGAGTCGTCGCCCGTGCCGCCTTGCAGGAGATTGCCGTCGCTTTCGGCTTTCAACACGTCATCGCCCGCGCCGCCGATCAGGTGGTCGTTGCCGTGGACGGGGATTCCGTTGTAATTGGTACCGCTGTGCCCGATGAGGGTGTCGTTGCCGTCTCCGCCGTCGAGCATCACGGAAGCGCGTTCCGTATCCCAGACGATACGGCCACCGTAATTCCACAGAACGACGGGCGTGCCGGGCCATCCGTACCAGTCTTCCTCCAGGTAATCGTTGCCTGCGCCACCGTGGATTTCAGTGAAATCGCCCCGCGCGTAAACAACATCGTCGCCGTCCGTGGTGCGGGTGACGGCCTCGTCGATCTCGTGTCTTGTCCACACCGTGCCGTCGGCGAAGTGGAATTCTTCGATTGCGTAGCTGTCGAGCGCATTTCTGCCGATGAAATGGCTTTCCACCAAGATCGACTGATCCTGCCCCTTGATCCTTATCAGGAGATCAACAGGTGTGGTATGGCCGCTTTTTGCCGGACGGGACAATTCCAGATCTTCCGGGCGGATGCCCTCGCCGAATTCGATGATGTCTTCGATGCGGCCTTCGGCGAGGGGGCAATCCTCCCATTCGATATCGCCGTCGCCGTGATGAATGCTGCTGATGGTGTCATGGCCATCGCCCAATTCGATCCTGAAGTCGGTGCCGCCCACGAATGTGAGCATGTAGTCGTCGCCCTTGCCGCCTTCGAAGGTGTCGTGTCCGTGATCCAGCATGCTGTGGAGGGGCAGGGCGCTGGCCCCGTACAGACGGCCGGCGTCGAGGGTGTCGTTGCCGTCGCCGCCCCGGATATGGTCGTGGCCTTTATTGCCCTGGATGATGTCGTCGCCCGGCCCGCCATCGAGCACGTCGTCAAAGGCGCTGCCGATGATGGAGTCGTTGCCTTCCCCGCCATACAAGGTGTCGTTGCCGCCGTTGCCCTGGAGGGTGTCGTTTCCTCGTCCGCCATCGTAGAAATCGTCGGCGCCGGTGCCTGTCCATGCATCGTCCTCCGCCGTGTCCTCGTCGATGTAGCGCTCAATGAGTTCCAGCACCTTGGCCTTCTCCCACGTTTCGCCGTCCGCGAAGCGGATTTGTTCGATGTGGCGGGTGGTGATGAAATAGCCGTCGATGGCGATCTTGTCGGCGCTATTCTTGAGGGCGAGCACCAGATTGTCGCCGTCGCGGGTGACTTTCACATCCTCGCCGACGATGCCCTGGGCGAACTCGACAGCATCCTTCGCGCCGGACATGTCGCGGATCGTGTCCTGCCCGTCGCCGCGCGCGAAGCGGTAAACGTCGTTGCCGCCGTAGTTGTCCGCCAGCCTGTCGTTGCCCTTGCCGCCTTCGAGAATATCGTCGCCATAGTTGCCTTCGAGGGCATCGTTGCCGCCGTGCCCCAGGATGCGTTCGTTGCCGTTACCGCCCTTGAGGTCGTCATCGTTCTCAGTGCCTTCCAGCGTCGTGTCCCAGGGGTATTGCCATGTATAGACCGGGGCGTCGCCAGGCTCTGTGGGAGGCGGGGCCGGGGGTTCTTCCGCCGGGAGTTCTTCCGCCGGGGGTTCTTCCGGCGGGGGTTCTTCCGCGCCCGGAGAACCGTTCCCGGGCAGGGTCAGGCCCAGGATGCCGTTGCTGAAGTTGGCGACGATGACCGCGCCGAGGCTGGGCGCGCCGTTGCGCAAGGCGCGGATTTCCAGATCGCCATCCGCCAGGGTGAGAAGAAAGCCGCCGTCCGCGCTCTGCCAGACCTTATCCGACACCGCTTGCAGCGCGAGCGATTCCAGCGCCACGCCGTCGAACTGGATGCGGTCTTCGGCGCTGGCGTCCGCGATGCGGTTGATGTCCGCCGATGTTTGTATTCCGGACGCCTGGAAGTAATACCTGTCCGCGCCCGCGCCGCCGCTCAGGTGATTGTTGCCCGCGCCGGCAAACAGGATGTCGTCGCCCGCGCCGCCTTCCAGCGTGTCGTCGCCGTCCCATCCCCACAGCACATCATTGCCGCCGTGCCCCAAGATGTGATCGTTGCCCGGCGTGCCCGACAGGGCCGGTTCGGCAGCGTCCGTGCCGATGATGGTGTTGTCGGCCACGGGTTTCGCGTTGTTTTCGGGCAGGGTCAGGCCCAGGATGCCGTTGCTGAAGTTGGCGACGATGACCGCGCCGAGGCTGGGCGCGCCGTCGTCGCGCAGGGCGCGGATTTCCAGATCGCCGTCCGCCAAGGTGAAATAAAGGCTGCCGTCCGCGCTCCGCCAGATATTGTCCGATACCGCTTCCAGTGCGAGCGACTCCAGCGCCACGTTGTCGAACTGGAGGCGATCTTCGGCGCTGGCGTCCTCGATGCGGCTGATGTCCGCTTGCATCTGTATTGCGGGAGCCTGGAAGCAATACGTGTCCGCGCCCGCGCCGCCGTTCAGGCGATCGTTGCCCGCGCCGCCGGAGAGGATGTCGTCGCCCTCGCCGCCAGACAAGGCGTCGTCGCCTTCTCCTCCGAACAGGACGTCGCCGCCCTCGCCGCCGGAGAGGATGTCGTCGCCGTCGCCGCCATACAGGATGTCCAGCCCCGCGCCGCCTTCCAGCGTGTCGTTTCCGCCCTGGCCGGACAATATGTCTATCCCACCCAGTCCCAGGATATGGTCGTTGCCCGCGCCGCCCGACAACGACAGATTGGCACCGTTCGTGCCGGTGATCGTCTCGCCGGGCGCGGGGTCTTCGGGTTGGGAAGGCTCTTCGGAGCCAGAGGCGACGGTCAAATTGAAGTCCACATTCGCGCTCTCGCCTTGCGGGTCGGTAGCGGTGATTTGCAGGGCAAGGCTGCCCGCGTCGCCGTCCTCCGGCGTGCCGGAGAGGGTGAAAGTTTCGGCATCGAATGTCAGCCACGATGGCAACGGCTCGCCGTTGGTTTGTGCGATGGTGTAGGTCAGCATATCGTCATCCAGGTCAGTGAAGAGGGAAACAGGGAGTGTCCACGTGAAGGCTTCGCCCAACGTGGCGTTTTGGGCCGGGATCGTGTCCACGGCGGAAGGAGCGTGGTTTGGCGGCGGCGCGGCGGCGACGCTCAGGCCGAAATCCAGACTCGCGCTCAGCCCCGCCGGATCGGTGGCGGTGACTTGCAGGGCGAGGCTGCCCGCATCGCCATCTTGCGGCGTGCCGGAGAGGGTGAAAGTTTCGGCATCGAACGTCAGCCACGGCGGCAACGGGTCGCCGTTGGCTTGCGTAATGGTGTAGGTCAGCGCGTCGCCGTCCGGGTCGATGAAGAGGGAAGCGGGGAGTGCCCACGTGAAGACTTCGCCCGGCGTGGCGTTCTGGGCTGGGATTGTGCCGGTGGCGGAAGGGGCGTGGTTGGGCTTGCCGGGATTACCAGGATCTCCGGGGTTATCGGGGTCGCCGGGATTATCGGAATCGCCCTCGGGCAGGGTCAGGCCCAGGATGCCGTTGCTGAAATTGTTTACGACAACCATGCCGGGACTGAGAACACCGTTATTCGATGGTTGAATCACCAAGTTGCCGCTTGTCAGGGTGAAGATGAAGAGAGCGCCGCCGCTGAAGCTTTCCCATGTGTTGTCCGAAGTTTGTTCCAGCGTAAGCAACTCCAGCGCCACACCGTCGAACCAAGCGCGGTCTTCGATGCTCGCGTCCGTAATACGGCTGATATCGTCCGCGCTTTGCAGCATGGCTGCCTCGAAAAAGTATTTATCCGCTCCCGCGCCGCCTTTCAAAACGTCATGCCCGGCGCTGCCATTGAACTCGTCATCGTCCGCGCCGCCATCGAGCGTATCGTCCCCCGCGTCGCCCGCTAGCGTGTCCTGGCCCGCGCCGCCATATAGCTCGCCGCCATCTCCGCCAATTATCTGAAGAAAATCATCGCCACTTCCTCCTGCCAGCACGTCATGGCCCGTGCCGCCAAGCAGATTGTCGTTTCCATCCCCGCTTAGGAGCAAATCCGCATCACCATCGTCGTCATTGGCGATCAAGTCGTCACTGCCATGCCCGCCATACAATGTATCCGCACCCTCGCCCGCGTACAGCGTGTCATTGCCCGCGTTCTCGGAGCCGACATCGTCGCCGTAGAGCACGTCGTCGCCTTCTTCGCCATGCAAGACATCGTTCCCGAATTGCCCGGCGATCCAGTCGTTGCCGAGACCGCCGCGCAGGATGTCGTCGCCCGCCTGCGCTTCGGCGGCGCTGCGCTGGGAATTATTTGCCCACTGCTGGCCACTACCCAGGGTAAAGGTGAAATCTTCCTGTAGTGCGGCGTATTCGATGCGCCAGTTGGTGAGGACGCCCATCAAGGGAATGGCCATGCCTTCACTGTCGCGCCCTTTCAATGCGCCGGTATTGGCATAATCTGTCCAGTCCAGTACGGAAGAGGGGATGATCTGGGACCAGGAGGTTATCCCGAGCGCGAGCATCGTCGCGGCATCCAATGGCGCGGATGACGCGATCGGGAGCGCCATGGAGCGCATGTTCTGCCAGTACTCGCCATCGCCCAGGATGAGATCGTCGCCCGCGCCGCCCTCGACGATATCGCTGCCCGCACCGCCTTGCAGCACGTCGCTGTCGCGGCTGCCGTAGAGTTCGTCATGCCCCGCGTCGCCGTTGAGCCAGTCGCCGAACCCGGCGCTGTCGGCGGTCGCGGGCAAGAGATGGTCGCCGATGTCGCCGCCGTGCAGGATGTCGTTGCCGCCGCCGCCGCGGATCACGTCCCGCTCCGCGCCGCCGACCGCGAAATCGTTGTCCGTGAAATTGCCGGAGGCGACGGGGCCGGCGTGGATGTAGTCCTTGCCCTCTTGGCCGAATATTGTGTCATTACCCCCATAGCCCATGCTATAGTCGCCGCCATCGCCCAGCAGGATGTAGTCGTCCTTGCCGCTGCCCGAGACGTTGTCGGAATGGCTGCCGGTGCTGACCGAGCGCGCGGCGTCCGACAATTGCACGTTGTGGTAAAGGCCGGCGGCAAGCTGGATCGGAGCATGATTGGCAACGACCCCTATATTCAGCGTAATGCCCAGCGCACCGTGCGTGAAATCGAAATCCTGGATGCGAAGTTCGACGCGATCGCTTTCAATGACGAGAAGATCGTCGCCGTCGCGCCGGTAGGTGACGCCGCTGCCGCTCCAGGAAACAGGCTGTGCGCTCATGGCGTAGTCGGTGGCCACGCCGCCTGTCAAAACTTCGCCATTGAGCCTGATGACGCCTTGTCCATCGGCATCCAGTATCGTATCGGCAACGCCGTCGCTGGACTCGATATAGCTATCGTCGCCCGCGCCGCCCTCCAGATAATCTTGACCCGCCCCGCCCGTCAGCGTGTCGTTGCCGCCGCCGCCGAAAAGACGATCCTCCAGCCCGCCCCCCGAAAGGGCATCCGCCTCATCGCTCCCAAAACGGATATAGTGTTTTTCAGACGTGAGCGGATTCACGCCGTTTATCTCCAACGTGATTCCCCGCGCCACGTCTTCATAGACATGATCGCCCCATACCGCCACCGGCGTCGAAATCCAATCGAACCGCCCCATGACCGGCACCTTGCCCGCGAGCACGCCCATATCGAAGCGCTCGCTATAAGGTATGTCCTGCTGGTCGAACGTCAGCTTCCATGTCAACAGTTCGGCGCGCGCCGCCAGGAACGCGGGTGTCACGCCTGCGGTGTTCCCGCTGCCCGGATCATATAGGGACAAATCCGCTGCTTGGGCGCTGTAGTCCAGTTCGGGCAAGACGACGTGACGCAGATTCACCAGCGCATAGCGATAGGCCAGGGCGTCGGCGTCATTGCCGAGCGCCTTGTCGGTAAAACTCATAAGAGAGCCGGCCACGACGTTCTCTCCATATCCCTCCAGCCCGATCGCCTCGCCGACGGCCTGGCAGTTCAGGAGGTGATCGCAGCCTGCGGCGTCGGTTATTCCGGGTTGCGGCTCATAGGGACGGCCTTCCGCCAAGGCTTCGTCGAGGGACTTCGTCAAGGTTTTCTTGCCAAGGTTGACATAGGTGATCAGCATGGCGTCGCGGAATTCCTGCGGCAGATCGTTCCATTGCCCGCCATACGCGCTATTGTCGATGAAGAATTTTTCCGCTTCCACCTTCATGTAGAGGCCGTAGAGCTTGGTGTTGAGGCCTTCGGAATCGTTTTCATCAAGCAGGTCGTTGACCAGCTTTTTGTAGTCGTTCAGGTAAACATTGAGCGTGAGACCCTGATATAGAGGGTCATTGGCATATTTTACGACCAGATCGATGGCTTGGTAGATCCTGAAATTGCAGGGGCCGATATCGATCAATCCCGGATGGGCAAGCTTGTTCGTTGTGCTGGGCGGATCAAAGCCATCCTCACCGTTCTGGATGGCCGTGGAGATCGCTTGATAATCGTTTGCCCAGTCAAAATGGAGGATATCCCTGAGGCTGGCGTATCTATCTGAAATCGTGTCGTCCAGACTGAAGGCTTCGTTTTCTTCGGCCATCGCGCCCGCGATGGCGCCAGCGGAAATGCCGAGTATATTCGCTACGTTGTTGATAATTTTACTTTGGTTTTTTATGAACCCGAACACATCCGCTTTGTACGCTCCAGTCGTGGCGGCTGTGTGATAAACGGTCGTCGTTTGCATGAGAAACTCCTTGTCGGAAAAAGAAACAGAAACGGGCTAACGCCCAGGGCACAATCTCAGGAACCAGTGCGGCGCAATGGGACGAAGAATGCAATCGAACGGCCATTTCAAAGTGAGCGGAAACCAGTTCGTCGAAGCAACAACATATTCGTTCAAATCCTGTCCCTTCTGGTCGTATTGCAATCGCCAATAAAGCATTTGCGCCCTCATTTCAATATGTTCCGAAGCCATTCCTCCCGGATTGCTGGCCGGGTCATAAAGGTTGAGTCCGCCGTTTTCATTGAATGCCGAGTAATCAATATCGGAGATCACGAAAGGATTGAGTTCTTTCAAGAGTTCTCCACCTTTCTAAAATAGAATAATAGCATTATTAGCCTCTTGGTTGGAAGAGACTAAATACATGGATGGCAAGGGGTGGTTGCATGGCGAAACCCGGTCCGTTCATGATAGCGCTCGGGATAGGCCCGTGTGCGCCTGGGAAAAGAAGCGCATCCAATACGTTATCTGTTTGTATTTGTGTTTGTGTCGCCACGATATTCTCTCTGTCATATTGATGAAAATCCAGCGCCCGGCGGTATTTCCCGCGCTGTGCTCATGCACCGCGCCAAGTCGGCTTGCTTCGGGGCTTTCACGCGATGCGCGGGGAATACCGGAAAAAACAGGCCACCTCCCGCATGGCGGGAAGCGGCTTGGGTATTCGTGCGGCGGGGAATTGGAAAAACGGGGGCGCGGGAACAAAAGCCGCCGGGAAATGGCGTGCGGGCGATATGCGCCGGAGTGTTGCCGCGCGCGCGCGCGGGCGCGGTCTTCGCAAGGTTTACAGTTTTCTGTCATCAGTCTTCCGGCAGTTTTGCTTGCTATGATGTTGAAATATTTCACTTTGTCAAGCCTTTTTACACTTTTCATACGCTTCCGCGCTGTGCCGGAAAGCCTCAGAATGGTCAAGACGAAAAATGACACGGCTCTAGCACTCGACAACGGTTCGTGCAACGCATCACTGCAATATTTCTGTATATGTTCGCGCTATCATGACGTCAGCGCGGCAAGCGGTGGCGCGGCGATGTTGACTGAATCCGATGCCTGGTCTCCGCCGTGCGCCTGATCGATGGGTAATTCGCCCCCGTTTTTTCGTCCGCGCCCCGCCCGCGTCTCCGCGCCGCGATATACTTTTGCGTTTCCAGTCGCAGCCGCGCGTGAATTCATGCAAGACAAATACCTGCCCGCCGCCGTCGAGGCCGCCGCCCAGCAATATTGGGAATCCGTTTCGGCCTTCTGCGCCGTCGAGGACAGCGCCCGCCCCAAGTATTACTGCCTGTCGATGTTCCCTTACCCTTCGGGCAAGCTGCACATGGGGCATGTGCGCAATTACACCATCGGTGACGTGCTCGCGCGCTATCACCACATGCGCGGCTACAACGTGCTCCAGCCCATGGGGTGGGACGCTTTCGGCATGCCGGCGGAGAACGCCGCGATCCAGAACCGCACCGCTCCGGCGAAATGGACTTACGCCAATATCGACTACATGCGCGGCCAGTTGAAGCGGCTGGGCTTCGCTGTCGACTGGTCGCGCGAGATCGCCACGTGCCGCCCCGAATACTATCGCTGGGAGCAGTGGCTTTTCACCCGCCTGTACGAAAAAGGGCTGATCTACAAGAAACTCGGCACGGTGAATTGGGACCCGGTCGATGAGACCGTGCTCGCCAACGAGCAGGTGATCGACGGGCGCGGCTGGCGCTCGGGCGCGCCCGTCGAGAAGCGCGAGATTCCCATGTATTACATGCGCATCACCGCCTACGCCGACGAATTGCTCGCCGCGCTCGACGATCTGCCCGACTGGCCGGAGCGGGTCAAACTGATGCAGAAGAACTGGATTGGCCGCTCCGAGGGGGTGGAGGTGCATTTCCCCTACGAGCTGGCGAGCATCGGCGCGGCGGGCGTGCTCAAGGTGTTCACTACGCGCGCCGACACCCTGATGGGCGCGACTTACGTGGCCGTCGCCGCCGAACATCCGCTTGCCGCTCAGGCTGCCGCGCGCGATCCGGCGCTGGCCGCTTTCATCGAAGAGTGCAGGAAAGGCGGCGTCGCCGAGGCCGATCTGGCGGCGGTGGAGAAACGGGGCATGGATACCGGCCTGCGGGTCGTGCATCCGCTCTCCGGCGAATATTTGCCGGTGTGGGTCGCCAATTATGTCTTGATGGGTTATGGCGAAGGCGCGGTGATGGCGGTGCCCGCCCACGATGAGCGTGATTTCGCTTTCGCGGCACAATATGGATTGCCGGTCAGGACGGTGGTGTGTTCAACGCGCGATGCTTATACCGAGGCGGTCGCGCCATGGCGCGATGCTTATGCCGAACACGGCAGGCTGGTGAATTCCGCTGAATACGACGGCATGGATTTCCAGGAAGCGGTCGATGCCATCGCCGCCGCGCTCGCCGCCAAGGGGCTGGGGCGCAAGCGCGTGCAGTTCCGTTTGCGGGATTGGGGCATTTCGCGCCAGCGTTACTGGGGCTGTCCGATTCCGATCATCCATTGCGAACGTTGCGGCGAGATGCCCGTTCCCGACGCGCAATTGCCGGTGGTGTTGCCGGAGGATGTCGAGATGACCGGGCGCAGCTCGCCGCTGGCGAAAATGCCTTCGTTTTACGCCTGCGCCTGCCCGAAGTGCGGACAGACGGCGCGGCGCGAGACCGATACCATGGATACGTTCGTCGAATCGTCATGGTATTTCCTGCGCTACGCCGCGCACGACAGCCGGGACGCGATGGTCGATGCGCGCGCGGACTATTGGGCGCCGGTCGATCAGTATATCGGCGGCATCGAGCATGCCATCCTGCATTTGCTCTATTCACGCTTTTTCACGCGCGCGCTGCGCGATTGCGGCCTCACCCGCTTGTCCGAACCATTCACCCGTCTGCTCACCCAGGGCATGGTGGTGGCAAACAGCTATTCCCGCGCGGACGGGGATGGCAGGGAACGCTGGTTCGACCCGGCGGACGTCGATGTCGCCATCGACGAGCGCGGTCGCCCCATTGGCGCGACGCTGAAAGCCGATGGCCGCCCCGTGACGGTCAGCACCGAGAAGATGTCGAAGTCGAAGAACAACGGCGTCGATCCGCAGGCATTGATCGAACAATACGGCGCGGATACCGCGCGCCTGTTCATCATTTTCGCCGCGCCCCCCGAACAGCAGCTCGAATGGTCGGATTCCGGCGTCGAGGGCGCGTCGCGCTTCCTGCGCCGGGTGTGGGCTTTCGGCCATGGCCTCGCGGGCGGAGCGGGGGCACGGCAGGCCGTGTCCGCCGCGCTCGCCACCGGACTCGCCAGCGCCCGCCGCGAAATACACACCCATCTCCGCCAGGCCAACCACGATTTCGGCAAGCATCAATTCAATACCGTGGCGTCGGCGGCGATGAAAATCCTCAACACGCTCGAAAAGCTGCCGCGCGCCGCTGCGGCGGACAGCGCGGCGGAGGCGGTCGCGGCGGAAGGTTTTTCCATCCTGCTGCGGCTACTCTCGCCGATTGCGCCGCACATCGCGCATGTCCTGTGGCGGGCGTGCGGTTATGGCGACGACATTCTCGCCGCGCCGTGGCCCGAGCCGCTTGCCGCCGCGCTCACGCAGGATGAAATCGAACTCATGCTGCAAATCAACGGCAAGCTGCGCGGCAGCCTGCGCGTGGCCGCCGCTGCGGGCAAGGCCGACATCGAGGCCGCCGCGCTCGATTCGGAAGCGGCGCGCAAATTCATGGACGGGCATCCCGCCAGGAAGGTGGTGATCGTGCCCGGCCGCCTCGTCAATATCGTGGTCTGACGCCATGGCTTTTCCCTTTTCCCCGTACCGTTCCGCCCGCCGCCTGTGCGCCGCGCTCCTCGTCGCGGGCTGCACCGCCGCGCTCGCCGCTTGCGGCTTTCACCTGCGCGGCCCGCAAGCGCTGGCTTTCTCCACGCTCCATGTCAACCTCAGTCCCTATTCGGAACTGGGCATCACGCTGCGCCGGCAACTGGCGATGAGCGGCAGCACCGCGATCGAGGAAAATCCGGAGCGCGCCGAGGCCCGCCTCCAGATTCTCGCCAACGAGCGCACGCGCGAAATCCTGAGCCTCACCGCCGCCGGCAAGGTGCGCGAATACGAGCTTACCCAGCGCATCCGCTTCCGCCTCATCGACCGCGACGGCGCCGATCTGATCGCCCCAGCCAATCTCATCGCGCGGCGCGAATACACCTTCAGCGACGAGCAGATCCTTGGCAAGGAGCAGGAAGAGGCTCTGCTTTACCGCGACATGGAAGCCGATCTCGTGCGCCAGCTCATGCGGCGGCTGGCCGCCTGGCAACGCCCGTGAACCTGCGCCCGGACGAGTTCGCCCGCCGTCTCGAACAGCCGCTCGCACCCCTGTGGGTGGTGCATGGCAACGAATTACTGGCGCTGGAAGCGGCAGACGCCATCCGCGCCGCTGCCCGCCGCCAAGGGTTCGATGAGCGCGAAACCCTGGTCGCCGACGCGGCGTTCCGCTGGGAAACACTGCTGCTGGCCGCAGGCAACCTGTCGCTCTTTGGCGGCGCCCGCCTCGTCGATCTGCGCATTCCAGGCGGCAAGCCCGGCCGCGACGGCGGCGAAGTCCTGCAACGCTACGCCGCCGCCCCGCCCGCCGGGGTCGTTACCCTGATGACCCTGCCCGCGCTCGACTGGCAGGCACGCAAGGCCGCCTGGTTCAAGGCCATCTCCGAAGCCGGCCTCGCCTGCGAATTCGAAGCCCCGGCGCGCGAACGCCTGCCCGCCTGGATCGCCGCGCGCCTGGCCGCGCAACGCCAATCCGCCCCCGCCGAAGCGCTGGACTTCATCGCCGACCATGTCGAAGGAAACCTGCTCGCCGCGCACCAAGAAATCCGCAAACTCGGATTGCTGCACGGCGAAGGCGAACTGACGCTGGCCGACATCGAAACAGCGGTGCTCAACGTCGCCCGCTACGATATCAACATGCTGCGCCAGGCGCTGCTCGACGGCGATCCCGCCCGCTGCGCGCGCCTGCTCGACGGCCTGCGCGGCGAAGGCGCGCCGCCGCCGCTGGTGTCATGGGCATTCGCCAACGAAATCCGCAGCCTCGCCCTGCTGCGCGGCGGCAGCGACATGGGGCAACCGCTGGCGGCGCTTTTCAAGGCCGAACGCATTTTCGAGGCGGGCCGCCAGCGCGCCATCCGCGGCGCGCTCGCCCGCCTCACCCGCCCGGCCCTGCATGCCGCCCTCCTCCACGCCGCCCGCATCGACCGCATGATAAAAGGGATCGCGCGCGGCGAAGTCTGGGACGAATTCCAGCAATTAGCCCTACGCCTGTGCGGGCGCTGAAAGCCCGCCCGTGCTCTTCACCGGCTCGCGACAGCGGGAATCCAAAGGCTCAACCCTCGCGGCCCGAACAGGAAACTGCTTGCCACGGCGGCGGAAATCCAGGAAGCGCGAACGGCTTATGATGACGGAACATCAGGTTCCTCCACGGATTTCCCCGCTGGAACACGCGATTACGCCAGCAACTTCACGTCGCATCGTTCAATGCGGAGCGAAACACCGCGAACGAATAAAAAGATTTTAGAGGGTTGCATACTGGAATTATTAAAGCGTATATACTCTCGTGCGTGACATCGTTTCAATGTGGATGGAGCAAAAAAGTGAAGGTTCTTGCGATGAACGGTGACGGACGGGCGGTCACGTTCAGCGCGGGTGATAGGACCGTGGCGTTCCCTGTGTCGCAGGCCGGAAAACGGACGACAAGGGAAATTTTGCGGGGATGATGTGGTAAAGGTCGTACCAATAGTCATGAGCAATGAGTTTTCAGGGAGGACTCGAAATGTTTACGCGTTCTTATATGTTTCTTCACGCCATTTGTGCCATGGTGGCGGCATTTTGTTGCCCCTTGGTTTCCGCGGAAGAAATACCATCCAACAGTCCCCTGGGACTGGAAGCCAATCTGGAGCCTACCTCGGATGAGGATATTTCCATTGGTGTCTATTACTACCCTGCTTGGGCGAGTTACAGGGAAGAAGAGGAACCGCATTTAGAGCCAAGTGTCGGTGCCAAGCACCCGGATCAGTGGTGGCGGATCAAGGCATTTGAATTCAGTGACCTCAATGAACGAAAAGCGCAAGGGTGGTGGATGCCGCAACGGGGATGGTACGACAATAGAGACCCTGGAGTCGTAGGCGAACAGCTTCGGGAGATGGCCGATCATGGCATCGACTTCGTGGTTTTCGACTGGTATTGGAGAAAATATGCCAAGATGCGTCCCGCCGAAACTGTGCTGGACGCTTATCTTGCCCCAGAAAACGCGCTGCTGCGAAAGAAAGTCCCCTACGTTCTGTTATGGGCGATCGGCCAGGGTGCGATCGCGGAACAGGCGGACTGGGATCATATCGTCACTCATTGGCTGACGCATTTCAAACGTCCGGAATACGGGCGAATTGATGGAAAGCCAGTGGTTTTTATCATTGGCGATCTCAAACTTCAAGGCGCCGCCAAAATCGGGATCACACCCGCGGAAATGATCGAGCAGGCGCATCAAACCGCACGCCAGGCGGGGCTGGAAGGTATTTATTTCGTCTTTCATTCCACAAGTACTTCCGCGGATGACGAGAAGCGGAAGACTGCGCATGAGGCGGGGCTTGATGCTTTTTCCGCCTACAATTATGTGGCTGGCAATACATACCCTGTTTTCGTCAACACCTATGAGCGGCAGTGGACGTGGTTTCTCAATGATGACAATAACAGCAAGCCCTATTTCGTGCCGATGGTGAGCGGATGGGATAGGCGGCCATGGGAAATTGCGTGGGAGAACGGCCTTCGCACGGAGCCAAGTTTAGGTATCAAGGCTCGCTCGACTCCGGAAGAGTTCAGGGCGCATCTGGAGTCGGCGCGCAAACGCATCCAGGAAAACCGGGCAAAGACCAAGGGAATCGGGATGCTGTGCTGCTGGAACGAATACGGAGAAGGGTCGATCATCGAGCCGACCGTAGGGCAGGAAAACGCGCTTTTGTTGCAAATCAAAAGCGTTTTCGGAACATCCGAGCCGGAACAATACACGTTGACCGTGCAGCGTACCGGCAATGGCGTCGTCAGTGGAGAAGGGATCAATTGCGGCACTGTCTGCACTGGACAATACGCTTCCAACAAAAAAGTGACGCTGGCCGCCACACCCGCCGCGGGGCACGCCTTCACGAGATGGAGCGGCGCATGCACGGGAACCGCGACAGCTTGCACAGTCACGCTGGATGACGATAAGACTGTCGGTGCGACCTTTGCGGTCGCACCGACGTTGGAGTTGTCCTCCGCGTCATGGCACCACCCGGTATCGAGGGCGGGTTCATGGGGCGTAACGGTCACGACGAACCAGTCGCAATGGACGGCGGTGTCGAGCGCGAAGTGGTTGACGGTAACGCGCACCCCGAGCGGCCAGGCGCTGTTGCAAATGACGGAGAACACCTCGCCAGCGAAACGGACAGGCACGGTCACGTTCAGCGCGGGGGATAAAACCGTGGCGTTCCCTGTGTCGCAGGCCGGAGTGGCGACGTTGGAGTTGTCGGGGAATCTGTGGATGCCGACGGCGGTGGTCTCATCGGGAGTCCTGACGGTCACGACGAACCAGTCGCAGTGGACGGCGACGTCGAACCAGTCATGGCTGACGGTATCCCCCGCCTCGGGCAAGAACGGCGCCCAGGCGACGTTGAAGGTGACGGCGAATACCGCGACGGCGTCCCGGACAGGAACGGTCACGTGCAGCGCGGGCGGCAAGACCGCGACGGTCACGGTGACCCAGGCAGGAAAGGTGAATACAAAGTAGCCGGGTAAGGCTGGCTGCTATGTCGTCCGACGCTCTTTGTCGGCAAAAAGCGGGCCTGGAAGGGTTTCCCCTTCCAGGCCCGTCTTTTGTCCGGTGCGGTCTCGATGCCGCGCCGCTGATTCGAACCGCCGCATGGATTGCCACGGCGCTGCGCGCCTCGCAATGACGCCTCCCCCCAAAGGATTCCCCCCGCCCCCCGCAGGGGGGAGAGGGCCAGGGAAGAGGGGGGGGCAACCAAACGGTGCGCAGCGCCGCTGATTTCTCGGCGATGGGGCATGGGAGGGCGTTCGTTTATTCCTCCCCTTTTTAT
>JAITLI010000188.1 GCA_031277975.1 Azoarcus sp. | reverse complement strand
GGCTCGCGTTCGGCAGCTTCGTCTGCCAGACCGCCATCAGATCGACCAATGCGTCTTCCCGCGTGGGGAGCCATGTTTTGCGAGGCATTTTCATCTCCTTGCGCGCCAGCGCGTGCGTTATTGAATAAAGCATTGATTTTGCTGGGAATATTCCACGCGATGCGTGTTATATCGCGTGCTTTCCTGACCATGAAGCATGCTTTCCTGGCCATAAAGCATGCTTTCTTGACCGCAAAGCATGCTTTCCTGACCATAAAGCATGCTTTCCTGACCATAAAGCATGCTTTCCTGGCCATAAAGCATGCTTTCCTGACCGCAGAGCGTGCTTTCCTGTATCGACCGCCAACGTTCCTGCCCGTGCCGTACCGCATGGGGCGGGGAGGGCTTTCCATCCAGTGTGAATTTCACGCGAGTATATGCGGATGCTTTCCATCGGGCAACCGGTTCAGGGGACGGGGGACGGCCGGTTTGCGGCCGCGCCGTGGCAATCCCGTTCGTTCTGTCCGGCGCGCGGGCGCCGCCGATCTCTCGGTATGGCCCGTCAGGCCGTGGGGATCGGGTTGTTGTCGTGGTGAAGCCCGTAGTGCGACGCCGCCAGGTGCAGGCGCTCCGCCCAGTTGCGGTGCGTGGCGGGTTCGCACATTGCGTCGTGCATGCGGAATACCGCGGGGGCGTTGCGGTGCAGGATTTGCCGGGCCATTTCCAGATCGTCGGCGTGGACCCGGTAGCAGTCGTGGATGAGCGGCACTTGGCAGGGGTGGATGGCGGTTTTGCCAATGAGGCCGTGGGCGAGGTCTTCTTCGACTTCGCGCCTGAGCGTGGCATGGTCGGCGAGATATTCGAAGACCGGGGCGCTCAGGTTGAAGCCGCTCGGTCTGAATATCGTGACCAGGCGGGAGATGACCAGGCCCAGCGGTGTTTCGTAGAGTGTCCGGCCGCGCGGGCGGCGCATGCCAAGCAGGGACAGGAGGTCGTTGCCGCCGATGCGCAGGGAGAGGATGCGCTCGCGCAGGCCGTCGCGGTCCAGGAAACGGCGGAGCGCGATCATTTCCCGTTCGTCGAAGACTTCCCGGGTTTCGAGCGTGGGCATGATGAGGTGGGCGCTGCCTTCGAGCAGGCGCAGGTATTCTTTCAGGACGGGGCGCGTCGCTTTGGGCAGCACGAAGCCGTCGAGCCGCGGGCAGCCGGGCAGGGCGAGTATTTGCCGCATGATTTCGGGGTTGCGCACGCGCACGAAGCGCATCCGGGACGGGGCGGGGGACAGGGCCGGCAGGGCTTCGGCCAGGTTGCGCAGGGCGAGCGGCAGTTCGGCGGCGCGGATCGCGTCTTCCGTGCAAAAGATGAGCGAGCGGATTTCGGAGAGCTTTTCGCCGCGCGCGATTTGCAAAAGATCGGTGCGCGCGGCCGGGACGTACAGGCTTGCGCCCAGTTCGGTCGCATCACGCATCAATGGTGCTCCTGATGATCGAAACGGCATGATAGGGCAGGGTGGGATCGGTATCGACGGGAACCCGCTTTTCCGCGGCCAGCGCCACGAGATGCGCGACTCTTGCGCAAGCGGGGTCGCGCACGATGACCCGTTCTGGAAAGCGCCGTAATAGTACCCGAGTCGCTTCGCCGATTCCGGGTTTGACGAGGTTCTCGTCGAAGATTTTGTAACGACTCATCGCCGCTTCCATGCAGGCGCGCGAAATTCCGGCCTGTTCGGCGCGCGCGCGCGGTTCGGGCGCCGGTTCGCCTTCGCGCTCGTACAGGGCCACGGCCGCGGCGGCGATATCGTCGACGAACCAGCGCGACAGGTCGTGCGCGGCGAACTGGCCGAAGTAGACGCAGCCGTGGAAGTCGCCGGGGCCGATGGCGTCGTTGAGGATCGAACGGCTGATCAGGCCGCTGATCGTGGCGTTGAGGATGCTCGATGCGATCAGGTAGTCTTCGCGGGAGGCGGCGCGCGCCGCGCTGCCGGCGAGATCGCTGATGACGTTGAGGCCGGGGTCGATCCGCGTGCCGTGTTCCGCGTTGAAGGCGGTGATGGCGGCGTCCAGTTCGCGGCTGATGACGCCTTTGCCTGTCCAGCCGTCCAGGAAGGCGATGCCTTGCGGCGCGTGGCCGCGCGCGAGGATTTCCCGCAGGGCGGCGGTGTCGATGCCGCGGTCGCGGATGATCGAGATTGAGTAGTGGGCGGCGTCGATGCCGTACAGGCGCGCCGCGAGATGGCGGACGATGGCGCCGATCGGCGTGCCGGCGCGGGCGAGCGAGACGATGGTGAGCGCGTTGCCGTGGCGTTCCGCCACGAGGCGCGCGAGCCGCAGGCAGTCGCGCCCCAGGCGCTCGCGGTTGGCCGCGTGGGCGCGATGGAAGAGCGCCAGGTAGGCGGGCGAGGGCAGGTGCTCGGGCGAGAGCATTTCGCTGTAGTGGCGCCGGCCCGACTGGATGAGCGCTTCTTTGCGGGCGAGATCGGTGATGAGGTCGATTTCGATGGGCTTGAGGAGGAATTCGACGTCTTCCGGACGGTAGGAGCCATGGAAGGGCATCAGGTTCTGTCCTCCATCGTTGCCGCGATCTGGCTTGCGCGCGGCACCAGGGCGTAGTCGCAGGTGCGCATGAAGCCGAGGTCGGAGAGGCTGTCGCCCATGCCGAAGGTGAGAATCTCGCCGTGCCGGGCGCGCAGCCGCGCGATCAGGTGTTCGACGGCGTGGCGTTTGTCGAGCCAGTCCGGCAGCACCGCGAGGTTGTTGCCATTGCGATGGATGTTGAGCGGGCGGGCGCGGCTGTGGGCGCGCACGGCGGGTTCGAGGGCGTCGAGCACTTTTTCGTCGCCCTCGGCGCTCTTGGCGCTGAGGTAGAAGGGCACGCCGAAATCTTCTATGAGGCGCGCCCGCAGCGTCACGCCCAGGGCGGCCGCGTGTGTTTGCATGGCGGCCAGCGCCGCTTTCAGCATGGCGAGCGAATCCGCCGCGCACGCCGCGCTGCGTTCGAGCCATGGTGCGTCCGGGACGCCATGCGCGTCGATGATGACGCCGCCGAAGTCGATGATGCCGCCGTCGCGGAAACCCAGCCGTACCCGCGAGAAGGCATCGGCATTGCGCGCCGTTACCGGGATGAGCGTCATTTCGCGCTGGAGCAAGGCAAGGAGGCTGTGCTGCGCCGGGGTCAGGAATGAGTGGGCGCTGCCGTCGCGCAGGTAGGCGGCCGGGGTGAGGTCGCCGCGCTCCGGGCACTTGCGCCGCGATTGGAACAGGGTGTCGTCGAGATCAACGAAGAGGAATTTCTTCAGCATGGTCGCCGGAGCGGAAATGGATGAGCCGGCCTTCCACGAGGCGGGCCAGTTCGAAAAGCGCCGGGCCGGGGCGGGTTTCATGGCATACGAGCACTCTCGCGTACTGGCCGGGACGAACGTTGTAGAGATAGTTCGGCACACCCTCGCCATATGGGTCGGGCACGGGCAGGGCATGCTCGATGCCGCCCCAGACGAGGATCGGCGAGCGGGTGGTGGCCTGCACGAAGACGTCGACGCTGCGCGCGGCCAGGGCGCGCGCCAGTACGAAGGCGGCGTGCATGAATTCGCCGGTGCCGAGCACGAGCGTGGGGCCGTCCGCGCGCTCGGCGGCGAGCCTGTCCGCGAGGGCATCCGGTACGGTGAGACAGGTTTCGCGTCCGAGGCGGCCATGGCCCTGGTCGTCGATATGGGCTTCGCGGCCTTCTTCGCACTGCGCCGCTGCCGCGGCGGCGTTGGCGGGGCCGCTGTTCTCGTCTTCGAAATGCCAGTGGCCGCGCAGGGCGGCATGGATCTGGCAGGGCAGGCGCATGCGCTGGCCGAGTCCGGCGCGGCGCGCTTCTCCCATGAAGTCGCAGATGGCCGCCAGGTGCACGCGGGCGAGCCGGGGCATGATCCGGCTCAGTACGTGCGCGAGATTGACGAAGGTGTTGCCGGTGCTCAGTTCGTCGTCGATCAGGACGGCCTGGCGCGCCGCCGCGAAGCGAGCAGAGTCGGGCGGGTAGAGGAAGAGCCGCGGCGCGTGGCTGTGGGTTTCCTCGAAAGCGAGGGGGGCGCGGCCTTCGACGCGGTAGCGCGTGGTATGGAGGAAGATGCTTTCGGCGTTGCGGTGCGTTCGCCGCCAGGCTTCGTGGATGCCCTGGCCGAGGCCGGTCGCGGTTTCGGCCATGCCGATGAAGACGACGGGGCCGTTGTCCGCGCTGTCCATCGTGACGGCGGCGGCGAGGCGGCGATGGATCGCTTCCATCGCCGCCGGGCGCGCGGGGTAGTGTTTGCCGAGCACCTTGCTCAGGAAGAGGAAGGCGCGCCGGGGATTGGCGCGCGCCGCGAAGCCGAGCAGGTCGCCGGGCGCATCATGGCCGGCGTCGACGGTCAGTTGGAGGATTCCCGCCGGGAAAGCGATGCGTTGCGTGTTCGGTGCAAGTGCGGGATGCGGTGCGGTATTCGCGGTATTCATTCAGCGAAGTTTTATTGCCTGGTTGAGTTCGCCGACGCGCAGGCCGTTTTCGATGGGCGGGATTCGTATGCTCTCGGGGCCGTGCAGGAAGGCGGCGAGCGCGAGGCGGGGCAGGTTGGGGCCGGCCAGGCAGGCCATGGCGATGCCGCCCGACATGCGCGGGTTGATTTCGAGGACGCGCAGGCCCTCGCCGCTTTCGCGGAACTGGATATTGATGTTGCCGTTGAGGCGGAATTGCGCGCTCAGTTCGGCGCAGGCGCGCTGGATGTCGTCGCGGACGACAATGAGCTGGCCGTCATTGTGCAGCGGTTTGCGGCGGGCGACGGCGCACAGCAGCCGGCCTTCGTGGGCGACGCAATCGACGCTGAATTCGTGTCCGGCCAGGTATGGCATCAGCAGCATGGCGCGAAAACGCGCGGCGTTCCCCAGCATCGCGCGCAGCGATGCGAGGTCGATGCGGTAGGCATTGCCGTCGAGGAGCAGGTCGAAGGCGCTCTTCGTTTCGGTGATGCGGCGGAAACCGATGCCATAGACGGACGCCGAGGGCTTCATGCACAGTTCGGGATAGCGGGCGCGCAGGCGGCGGTAGGCATCCTCGAACGCGGCGAGTGTCTCGAAAACCGCGAAGGCGGGCGGCGGCGCGTCCTGGGCCTGTGCGACGGCGTAAAAGCGCGCCTTGTCGTGGAGAAGTTCGAGCGTTTCGGGCGGCGCGGCGCTGAGCACCCGTACCCCGCGGGCGAGAAAATCGGCGTGATGGCGCGCAATGAGGACCGCTTCCTTGCCGGGCACGAAGACGTCGATGCCCTGTTCGCGGCAGAACGACAGGCACCACTCGACATAGGCGGCGCCGGTGGCGCCGGCGGGTTCGCCCGCCGCCTCGTCGGCGGCGAGCGTTGCGAGGGCATGGGGATTCGGGCTGGAGCAGATGAGCCGGTATTCCCCGGCCTCATCGGCGGCGCGAATCAGTGTCAATGCTGAATGGATCGACGAGAAAGTCTTGTTGAACCAGATGCGCGCCATGCCGGATCATAAGTGCGGCGTGATCTGGGGCAGCAGGTCCTGGAAGGTGCGGCCCGCGCCATTCTCGCCGATCGCGTGCATTTTCCATTCGCCATTGTGGCGGTAGACCTTCGCCATGATCTGTGCTGAATGGCTGCCTTGCACCGACAGGTCGTAGCGCGCCAGTTCCTTGCCGGTGGCGCCATCGACGATGCGGCAGAAGGCGTTGGCGACCTGCGAAAAATCCTGGCCGGTGAAGGAATTGACGGTGAATACCAGCGCCTTGACATTGGCCGGAACGCGCGCGAGATCGACGATGATTTGTTCGTCATCGCCTTCGCCCGCGCCGGTGCGGTTGTCGCCGCTATGCTGGATGCTGCCGTCGCGGCTGCGCAACTGGCGGAACCATACGGAGTCGATCAGAGTGTTCTTGTCGTCGAAGAGCAGGCAGGAGGCGTCGAGGTCTATTTCATTCTCGCCGTCGCCGCCGCTGAAAAAGCCGAAAACGCCCGATTTTTTCTTTACGGCATCCCAGCCCAGTCCCATGACCACTTTGGCGAGGGTGCCGCCGGCTTCCTTGCTCAGGGAAATCTTTTGCCCTTTTTGCAGATTCACTGCCATGATGAAACTCCCTGGTTCATGTTTTCGATGGCGGGCGCGTATCAATCAACGCGCCTGCGATTTCAATTCGGCGACAAAGGCGTCGTAATTGCGCGAGCATATCAGCACCTTGCCGTTGCCGCGGAAACGCAATACCACGCCTTCGCCGCTGGTCACGCTGTTGACGAGATTGCCGAGCAGCCCCCGGCCTTGCGCGGTCGAAACGGCAATCTCGTAGTTGAGGGCGCTGTCCCAGGCAACGACGTGGCCATTGTCGATCACGACTTCCTTGCCTTGCTGGACATCGAGCGTGAACAGCGAGCCGAAGCCGCCGACGGCGACCTGGCCGCTACCGCTCGTCTGCCCGATGAAGAATCCGCCGGAGCCGCCGAAGAGGGCGTTGCCGATGCTCTGCATGCGCGCGGTGATCTGCACGTTCGAGGTCGCGGCCACGTAGGCGCCATCGGCAAGATAGTATTGGCGCGCACCCACATCGAGTATCTGGAGCGCGCCCGGCGTTGCCGGCGACAGCAGGCAATCGCCGTCGCCGCGCTTGGCTTCTATGCGTTGCTGGAAAAACGATTCGCCGTTCGCCAGCCGCCGCATGGCGGCCTGGAGCAACCCGCCCTGGACCGAGCCGGTGAGATCGAGGGCGTCCTCCATCATCACCATGGCGTCCGATTCGCAGAAGATGGCTTCCCCCTTGCGCAGCGAGACGTGCAGGAAAGGGTCGATGTCGCCGGTAATGGTGAATGTGGGCATCGCAATATCCCTGTTGTGGACGCCGCGCCCCCCATGCATGACGCAGCCCCCGAGTCCCCCGCTGTCTTGGGGTTCAAGGGCCGCGCTACGGTTGGGAGAGGCTTGCGGAGTTCTGGACGCTCAGACGTTTACGCCATAGTTCTTGGCCAGGGGGCCGAGACCACCGGCGAAGCCCTGTCCAATGGCCTTGAACTTCCATTCGCCATTGTTGCGGTAGATTTCGCCGAAAATCATCGCCGTTTCGACCGAGGCGTCTTCGGAGAGATCGAAGCGCGCCACCTCGACGTTCGAGTCGGCATTGACGCAGCGGACGTAGGCCTTGGAGACCATGCCGAAGTTCTGGCGCCGCGCTTCGGCGTCGTGGATGGTCACGCAGATCGAGATTTTCTCGATGTCGGCGGGCACCTTGTCCAACTGGATGTCGATGGATTCGTCGTCGCCTTCGCCCGCCCCGGTACGGTTGTCGCCGCCATGCTGGACGCTGCCGTCGGAGGACTTCGGCTGGTTGTAGAAGATGAAATCGGTATCGGAGCGAACCTTGCCCGCGCCGTTGAGCAGGAAGGCGCTGGCGTCGAGGTCGAAGCCGTCGCCGTCGGTGGCGCGGACATCCCAGCCGAGACCGACGGTCATCTTCTTCATTCCCGGCGCTTCCTTGGACAGGTTGACGTTGCCGCCTTTTTGCAGACTGATTGCCATGTGATGTTCCTTTTTGTGGGAGAAAAGGTTGGACGGAGGGGTGACTATACCCGCTTATTGCACGTTGATGCCGTGCGCGATGGCCAGGGCGTGCAGGCCGCCGGCATAGCCCTGGCCGACGGCGCGGAACTTCCACTCGCCGTTGTGGCGATAGACTTCGCCGAAAATCATCGCGGTTTCGACCGAAGCATCCTCGCTCAGGTCGAAGCGCACGATTTCAGTGTCGTTGTCGAGGTTGACGAGGCGGATGTAGGCGCCGCTCACCATGCCGAAATTCTGGCGCCGCGTCTCGGCCTCGTGGATCGTCACCGCGACGACGAGGCGGGCGATGTCGGCGGGAATCTTGTCGAGGATGACCTTGATGGCTTCGTCGTCGCCGTCGCCCGCGCCGGTGCGGTTGTCCCCGGTATGCTCGACCGAACCGCACGCACTGCGCAACTGGTTGTAGAAGATGAAGTCGGCGTCGGAGCGTACCTTGCCGCCGGCGCCCAGCATGAAGACGCTCGCATCGAGGTCGAAGTCGTCGCCCGAGGTGGCGCGGGCATCCCAGCCCAGCCCGATCAGGACGTTTTTCAGATTCGGACTGGTTTTCGAGAGGCTGACATTGCCTCCCTTCTGCAAACTGATAGCCATTGGAACTCCTTCTCGCGGCCATGGGGCGCGGATAATCGACAAGACAGGCCAACGGGGCGACATGATAGTCTATCCGCCTGATAAGATGCTAGCCGTTCCGGTTTTGCCGGTCATGTACTGATGTCTTGCCCTGCCATAGAGGAGGTTTCCCAAATGCGCCGTCTTCCCGTCTATTTGATTATCGACACATCCGGCTCCATGGCCGGAGAGCCTATCGAAGCCGTCAAGGTTGGTTTGCAGACCATGGTGTCGGCGCTGCGCTCCGACCCTTACGCGCTCGAAACGGCTTTTCTGTCGGTAATCACGTTCTCCAGCCAGGCCGCGCAGATCGCCCCCTTGACCGAGCTTGTCCACTTCCAGATACCGGAACTGCGCGCCAATGGCGTCACGGCGCTGGGCGGGGCCTTGTCCCTGCTGGCCGACTGCATCGAGCGCGATGTCAGGAAGACCACCGCCGACGCCAAGGGCGACTGGAAGCCCGTGTGCTTCCTGCTGACCGACGGTCAGGCGACCGACGATCTGAACCGGGGCATCGAAGCGCTCAAACGCGTCAAGTTCGGCACTCTGGTCGCGTGCGCGGCGGGTCCTGGCGCCAATGTCGACGAACTGCGCAGGATCACCGAGGCCGTGGTGACGCTCGATACCGCCGACTCGAACACCCTGAAAGCGTTCTTCCAGTGGGTGAGCGCCTCGGTGTCGGTATCGAGTCAGAAAATCGACCTCAACAAGAAGGAAATCTCCGGCCTGTCCGAACTGCCGCCGCCGCCGCCCGAGGTGAATGTCGCCCTGTGAAGCCGGAAGCGCCGCGCCGGCGGGAATTCGCGGCGGCGATTGTTGGTTGTTCATGCAAGATAAACGGAGGGCGGTATCGTGGCAATCAGCCTGAAAAAAGGACAAGGCGTCAGCCTGCGCAAAAGCGAATTCGATTTGTCTTCCGTGACCATCGGTCTTGGATGGGACGTGACGACGGAAAAAAAGGGTTTTTTCAAGGCGCTTTTCGGCAAGGACGACGCGGATTACGATCTCGATGCCATCGCCTTTCTCCTCGACGGCAACGGCAAGGTGCGCCTGGGAAGCGACGCGCAGGGCAACGTGGCGCTGAAAGATTCCGATGTCGTTTTCTATAACAACATGCGCCATCAGGGCGGCGCCATCTGGCTGACGGGCGACAACCGCACGGGGGCCGGGGACGGCGATGACGAGCAGATCATCGTCCGTCTCGACGACATCGAGACGCGCCACGAGCGCATCGTCTTCATCGTCGCCATTTACCAAGGCAGGCAGAAAGGGCAGAATTTCGGAAAAGTGAAGAATGCTTTCATTCGCGCCGTCGACGCGTGCGGCCAGGAAATCTGCCGTTACGATATCAGTGGTACGGCGGCGTTTGCCCAATATTGTTCGATCACTTTCGCCGAGGTCGCCCGCAAGGATGGCGGCTGGGAGTTTCGCGCCCTTGGCGAACCGCATGAGACCGATCGTTTCACGGATCTGCTTTCGTCATATATTTGAGAGGAGCGAGGATGAGTTCCACGCGGCGCCTTCCCGTTTATTTGCTGATCGACACTTCCGGCAGCATGCGCGGCGAACCGATCGAGTCGGTCAACGTCGGACTGCGCGCCATGCAGAGTTCGCTGCGCCAGAATCCATACGCCATCGAAACCGTGCATCTGTCGATCACTTGTTTCGATTCTCTGGTCAAGGACGTGCTGCCGCTGACCGCGCTCGAAGATGTGAACATGCCCGAGATCACCTGCCCGAACTCGGGCGCGACGCTTTTGGGCGAGGCGCTCGAACACGTGCTGGGGCGGGTGCACGCCGAACTGCGCCAGGCCACCCCCGAGCAGAAGGGCGACTGGGCGCCGCTTCTCTTCGTCATGACAGATGGCAAGCCCACCGACACGCTTGCCTACAGCGAGGCCGCGCCGCGCGTGCGCGCCTTTCCTTTCGGTTCGGTGATCGCCTGCGCCGCCGGCCCCAAGGCCGATCCAGCCGGGCTGCGCCAGCTCACCGATCATGTGGTGAGCCTCGATACCATGGACAGCGCCACGTTTACGGCGTTTTTCCAGTGGGTCTCGACGACGGTCACCAGCGGCAGCATGTCGGTGGGCGCCGCCTCGTCACTGACCCTGCCGCCGCCGCCGCCCGAGATAAACGTGGTGCTGTGACACGCACCCGCCCGTGCCGGAAAAACGATCATGCGACGATTACCGATCTATCTCCTCATCGATGTTTCAGAGTCCATGGCGGGCGAGAACCTTCGCCTGATGCAGGATGGCCTGGAGCAACTGGTTCGCACCCTGCGCGGCGATCCTTACGCGCTGGAGACCGCCTATCTGTCCATCATCTGCTTCGCTGGCAAGGCGCGCACGTTGACGCCGCTGGTCGAGCTTGTGCAGTTCTATCCTCCGCAACTGCCGCTCGGCTCGGGAACTTCGCTTGGCGCCGCCATGAACCACCTGATGGACGAGATCGAGCGCAACGTGCGGCGCACCACCGCCGAGGTCAAGGGCGACTGGCGGCCAATCGTGTTCGTGATGACCGACGGCAAGCCGACCGATGACATCGAACCCGCGGCGGCGCGTTGGACGCAGCGTTTCGCCAGCCGCGCCAGCCTGGTTGGCATCGGCGTCGGCAAGCATGCTTCCCTCGCGGCCCTGCAACGTTTCACCGAAACAGTGCTGAGCCTCGATGCCGAATCGCCAACCGACTTCGAGCGTTTCATCGACTGGGTCAGCCGTTCGGTCTCAAGCCAGAGCCGCAGCGTCAGCATGAATCAGGACAGCGGGATCAGCCTTGCCAAGATTGAAGACGACATCATGAAAAGGATCGAGGACATCGCCAGGGCCGCGGTCGTCGATGAGGATTTCGTCATCATCGCCGGCAAGTGCCAGACTACGAAGCGCCCGTATCTCATCAAGTACGAACGCATGGCGCCGCTTTTCGCCGCGCCGGGGCTGACATATCCGCAACGTTACAATCTGGTCGGCGTCTTTCCGGCCAGCAACGATTACTACGACCTGAGCGACGAGCGCGTGCTGACCCAGACCGTCAATACCGATATGCTGATCGGCACGCCCGGCTGCCCGCATTGCGCCAACCGGCTCGGCTTGGCGATGTGCGGTTGCGGACAGATCCTCTGTGTGAGCGGCCCCGGGCATGCGGTGTGCCCGGCGTGCGGCATGGATTTGAACATGCAGGCGAGCGACGAGGATTTCGACATCAACCGGACGCGGGGTTGAAGAATGGAGCCAAAAGGGAGACTGGCGTATCTGCAATGGGCGTTGAAACCTGAAGATGTTCAACTGTTCGATAAAATTGCCAGAGATAACCATCACAAGATCAAAGCTCTTTTCGACGACTTCGATACCACATTGAAGGGGCGCTGGGGACACTGGGCCGCCAAGGCGAAACTTTGTCCGTCCCTGGAAACGGTTCCGCCGCCGCGAGAAAAAGTGTCCGCGCCGTCCGTTGCCGTGATGTCCGCCGCCAGCGCGGCGCCTGGAGTTACCATTCAATCCGTGCCGGAGCAAATTCCACCGGCGCAAACCGTGCCGCCATCATCGAACGCATCCGCCGCGCAACCGTCAACACCTTCTTCCGTCCCGACCATGCCTTCGTCACCTCCTCTGCGTTTTCACATCAAGAACGCCCGGCAGGGCGAACCGTTCGACGCCATGATTGCGATCCAGCCCGAGGACGTGAAGCCGCTCCTGCGCCGCATCGACTTTCCGGAAGACATGGGGCTTGCCGCCGATCTTCCCAACTGGCGCGTCCATGGCACGCCGAAGCGCAGCGGCGAATTCCAGCTCGTCGTCGAATACCGCGACGATGGCGCTTCGCCCGTCCGTTCCGGCTTCCTGCCTTTCATCGTCAATTCCGACCCGGAAACGCTCTGGAAAGACAAACCGTCCGATCGCAATGTCCCATTCTGGAAAGCGGACAATGCCCACGACTGCGTGCAGGGCAGCGATGCAAGAATCGTCGCGGCGCGGCGGCGCGGGCGTTCGCATGCCCACAACGGCACTTGTTGTGATGACGATTATGTTATCTACGCAGACCCGCCGAATGGCTGGCAACTGGCGATCGTCGCCGACGGTGCGGGCAGCGCGAAATTCTCGCGGCGCGGCTCGCAAGTGGCTACCGCGGCGGCGGCGGAATTCCTGCGCCAGCAGGTCTTTGCCAGCCAGGCAGGGGAAGATTTGCGCGCGGCGATTCTCGGCTATGTCCGCGCCGGCAAGCCGGGCGCGGCGAGTGACGAAGAGAAGGCCCTGCGCAAGTGCCTGTTCATGACTATTGGGCATGCCGCGCATGCCGCGGCCAAGGCGCTTTACAAGGAGGCGCGCGACCGCGCGGATGTCATTGCCAATGTCAAGGATCTGTCGACCACGCTCCTGATCGGCTTGGCGTGCAAAATCGATTCACGCTGGTTCTGCGCGGCCTACTGGGTGGGGGACGGCGCCGTCGCCGTATACCGCAAGAACGCGGAAGTCATCCTGCTTGGCGCATCCGATAGCGGCGAGTTCTCGGGGCAAACGCGTTTCCTGACCGCCGAAGAAGTCCAGCAGGATTCGCTCCTGCGCCGCCTGCGCTTCGCGGTCGTCGAAGACATGACCGCCCTTATCCTCATGACCGATGGCGTCTCGGACGCAAAATTTTCAAGTGAGGCGCAACTTGGGAAGCTTGCCGCGTGGGATGCGTTCTGGACCGATCTCGGCGAGGCGCGGCTGGAAGAAGACGGCGATGTCGACCTGCGCCTGCTCGACTGGCTCGATTTCCGGGTGAGCGGGGAATACGACGATCGCACCATTGCAATCATTTACTGACAACGGCCATGGCTTCGATCATCACCCTCAAGGCCAGTGACGGCTCGCAAGTCCAGTTCGTCGACGAACGCAAGGCCTCGGGCGGTCTCAAGGATGTCTTTTTTTCCCCAAATCGCGATTATGTCGTGGCGTTCTACCGCGACAAGGTGGATGTGGTGGGGCGTGAACGCCTGAATCTCATCACGGGGACTTACCGGGAGCGCGTCTTCAACCGCGAAGGCGGCGACTACCTGAGACGGCTGCTGGTGTGGCCAACCGCCACCGTCGAGCACGAAGGCCGCCTCGGCGTGGTGGTGCCGTTTTTCGACAAGGACTTTTTCTTCAAATACGGTTCACGCAACGACGACAAATTGCTGGGTATCCGCAACCGCGAAAAAGAAGGCAAATGGTTCGCCTCCGCCAAGAATCGCTCGAAATTCCTCGATCCGCGTGAACTCGGCGACGGTATGACGCAATTGAAAACCTGCCTGATGATCGCGCGCGCCGTGCGCCGCCTGCATTCGGCGGGGCTGGCGCATTCGGATCTCAGCTACAAGAACGTCCTGCTCGATCCGTCCTCGGGGCGCGCCTGCGTCATCGACATCGACGGACTGGTGGTGCCCAACAAATTCCCGCCCGACGTTGCCGGCACGCCGGACTTCTTCGCGCCCGAAGTGGTGGCGACCGCCAGACTGGACCGTCACGACCCCAAGCGCTTCCTGCCCTCGCGCCTGACCGATCAACACGCGCTCGCGGTGCTGATCTACATGAACCTCTTGTTCCGCCATCCCTTGCGCGGCGACAAGGTTCATGACATCCATGACACCCAGCGCGACGAGGATCTGGCGATGGGCGAGCGGGCGCTTTTCATCGAGCATCCGTCCGATCATTCCAACCGCGTCAAGCTCGTCAACGTCCCCGACCATGAACTGCCGTGGAAGGATACCGGCAAACTGCCCTATACCATCACTGGCCCCTACATATCCGAGAAAATCCGCGGCGCTTTCATCGACGGCCTGCACAAACCATCGGCGCGCCCGACCGCCGACGAATGGGAAAGCGCGCTCGTCAAGACGATCGACCTGTTGCAACCTTGCCAGAATCCGCAATGCACGCAAAAATGGTTCGTGTTCGACAACACCACGAAACCATGCTGCCCGTATTGCGGCACGCCGTTCAAGGGAAAGCTGCCCATCCTCAATCTTTACTCATCGCACAGGGAAGGCAATTTCCGCCCGGACAACCATCGCCTGATGGTCTATTCCGGGCAATCCGTTTTCCAGTGGCACGCCAACAGGCATATCGTCCCGAACGAGCGCCTGAAACCGGAACAAACCCGGCGCGTCGGCTATTTCGTATTGCACAATGGCGAATGGTATTTCGTCAATGAATCCCTGCCGACCCTGCGCGATGTGCGTAACAAACGGCTTGTCCCGGCGGGAGACAAGATCAAACTTGAAGACGGTGCGCAGATCCTTTTCTCGGAAGAAAATGGCGGGCGCCTGTGCGTGGTTCAAATGGCTGGACAATAATCCCTTCTTGAGAGGCAATGGCAATGGAGCACTTTGGTTTTCCGCTGGAAACGATCCTGATCTTCTTCGCGGTCGTGGCTGTATCGGTTTATCTCGACCTGTTCGCGCACAAAAAAAGCACCGAAATCTCGCTCAGGGACGCGACGGGTTGGTCGATTTTCTGGGTGAGCCTGGCGCTCCTCTTCTACGGCTATCTGTGGTTGCGTTTCGACAAGAGTTGGGCGGATCTTTACCTGGCCGGCTACGCGCTCGAAAAATCGCTTTCGGTCGACAACCTGATGGTGTTCATGGCGATTTTTGCTTCGTTCAGCATCAAGGGAATCCTGCAACATCGCATCCTTTATTACGGAATCATTGGCGCCCTTGTTTTCCGCGCCGTGTTCGTGGTGATCGGCACGGGGCTTTTCCTTGCCAGTCCCTGGGTCGGTTTCTTGTTCGCGGCGTTCGTGATCTGGAGCGCGATCAAGATGTTGCAGCAGCCGGATGATGATGAAGACATCGAGGATTATTCCAACCATTGGTCGGTGCGCCTGACCGGCAAATTGATCCCGGTCTATACGAAGCTGCATCTCGAGCGGTTTTTCGTTCGTCACCGCGAGATTTTCGAGGGTGCCGATGGAGGCGGCGGCGAGGCGGCGGGCAATGGCGGCAAGAGCGCCGGCGGCGTGACGCGCGCGGGCGCTCTGTATGCCACGCCGGCTTTCCTGTGCCTGATGGCGATCGAGACTTCCGACATCGCCTTCGCCTTCGATTCCGTTCCGGCCGTCATTGCCGTGACGCAGGAGCCCTTGCTTGTCTACGCCGCGATGATCTTCGCCATTCTCGGCCTGCGCAGCCTGTATTTCGTCCTCGCGGCGCTGACCAAATATCTGGTGCATCTCGAAAAGGCGGTCATCGGCCTGCTCTTTTTCATCGGCGCGAAAATGGCGCTCCAATCCTGGAACCACGCCATCTCCGACACAGGCGTCCACATCTCGCCGGGGTGGAGCCTTGCGATCGTGCTCGGCATGCTGGCGCTGGGCGTGATTGCTTCCTTTGTTTTTCCGGAAAAGGAAGAAGCCGAAGGGAAAGAGTGACGGATCAGGGATCAGCGGCGCTCATGCGCCGGATGGAACGAACTGGATTGCCACGTCGCTGCGCGCCTCGCAATGACGAGAGGGAAGAGGCGCCTCGCCATGACGAGACTCGTCTCCGGTGGTTTCCGCGGCGACGACGCGCCCGTCGCTGATCCGGATGACGCGCCCGGCCTGCGCGGCGACTTGCGGGTCGTGGGTGATGAGGATGACGGTGTGTC
>JAITLI010000185.1 GCA_031277975.1 Azoarcus sp. | reverse complement strand
TGGCGGAGAAGAACCGCGTCGGGCAATCCCTGCTGGCGGCGGCGATCGAGCTGGGGCGGGACGACATCATCAGTATCGACAAGCCGGTGAAGCGGGCGGTGCTCAGGCCAGGAACGACGGTGTGGGAGGTGCGCGTCGATGGGCGGACGGCTGGCTCGTTCGCGTCAGAAAGAGATGCGCGGATCGCCGCAAGATCGCTGGCAGGCAATGTGGCGATCCGGAAGACCAACGATCTGCACGTGGTCTATACCGCAAGCCCGATGCTGGCCGACAACGAGACGCTGGTGTATGTGAAGGGCTACGCCATCCGCTTGCAGATCAACGATGCGCTAATGTCGCGCGCCTACGGGCGGATGGGACAGGAGGCGCTCAACGGCATCGTGCGCGCCGGGGCGATGCTCAACCGCTACCTGTCGAAGGTCTACACGGGCTACAACCCGGAATTTCTGCTGACGAACATCGCCCGGGACTTCGGTGCCGGCCTCATCAACATCACGGGCAAGGAAGGCGCGGGGGTCGCGGCACGCGCGGTGCGCAATTACCCCAAGGCGTTCGCCGCGCTGCTGAAGTATGCGTTCACAGGGAAAGCCTCTTCGCTCATCACGCGCTACCGGGAAGACGGTGGCAACACGGGGGCGGCGTATCTCACCGATCTGGAACGGCTGGGCGGGCAGGTCGCCACGGAATTCGCCGCCTACAACGGCGTGCTAAAGAACCTGAAGGCGGGCGACATGAGAAACGCGGCGCGGGCGGCGGGAAGGAAGACGTTCGGCGTGGCGTTGAAGCTGCTTGAGAATCTCAACATGGCGGGCGAGAACGCGATGCGGCTGGCGGCCTACGAGGCGATGCTACAGTCTGGCAAGACGCGGGCGGATGCGGCGAGCCTGGCGAAGAACGCGACGGTGAATTTCAACAGGAAGGGCGAGATCGGCGCGACGGCAAACGCGCTTTATCTGTTCTTCAACGCGGGCGTGCAGGGGACGGCGGCGGTCGTCGAGGGGCTGACCGGCAAGCACAAGTACCAGGCGTGGGGGCTGACGGGAGGCATGGCGCTGTTGGGCTACCTGCTGGCTTCGAGCCTGGGCGGCGCGGACGACGAGGAGGAGTACGACCGGCTCGACGATTACGCGAAGACCCGCAACATGGTCATCTGGTCGGGCGACGGTTGGGTGAAAATTCCAGTGCCCTACGGTTACGGGTTCTTCTGGAACCTCGGGCGCTCGGTGGCGGATGCGCGGCGCACGGGGAGAACGGACAAGTTGCCGTGGCACCTGGCGTCATCGTTCGTCGAAGAGTTCACGCCGTTTGGCGCGGCGGTGGCGGGAGAGAAGGCGGACTCGAAACAGTTCGGCGTCGGCATCACACCGACGGCGGCACAGCCGCTTACCGTTGTGATCGCCAACAAGACGACGATGGGCTTGCCGTTGATGCCGGAGAATCCCTTCGACGAGCACCAGCCCGACCGGGACAAGAAGTTTCGCGGCACGGAGGGGACGCTCGCGGACGATCTGGCCGGGGCGCTGGAGAGTGCCGGGGTGGATGTGTCGCCGGAGACGTTGAAATACTTGTGGCGCACGGGAACGGGCGGGGCGGGCCGGTCTTTGATAAGTACGGTCGACGCGGCCACCCTCACGGCACAGGGGGCGGAACTGGACATCCGGGAGATTCCGTTCGCGCGGCTGGTCTACACGAAGACGGATGTGCGCGGAGCGCGGGCGCGGTATTACCGGCTGGCCGACGAGGCGGAAGCGGCGATGAGCGAGTTCAACCGGGCGCGCAAGCGCAATGATTTCACGTCCATGAACGCGGTCATCAGCAACAAGAAAGAGTTGATGGCGCTCGACAAGATGGCCGACAGGATGGGCAAGGCGATCAAGGCGAAACGCGACCAGGTGCAGCGCATCCGTTTGAACAAGGAATACACGGTGACGGAACGGCGGGTGCTGCTCAAGGCCGCGGAGAAGGAGGAGCAGAAACTCTATGATATGTACATCGACATGTGGAAGCGGATGGCCGGGGAGAACAGGTCAGCGGCGCATTGAATTCAGATGCCGGGGTGATTCCATGGTGCGTGCCGCTACCGGGGCGATTTTTACTACTATTTCAAAAAAGGCGCGAAAGCAATCGTGCGCCGACACGCGCGGATATGCATAATGAGTGTCTAACTCGCGAGCAAAGCCCGCGCCGATGCTGGGGAAAATCTCGCGGAGCCGCGTTGTAGTGTTAGACGCGCTTCGATTTTTATACCGTAAAATCAATCGGTTATCCGTGATCGACGTCCGGACTTTTAATCCGTTGGTCGTGCGTTCGAGTCGCACACGACCCACCAATCCTTGCAGCGCAGAATCCCTCCGTTGTCCGGCCACGCGGGTTTGCAATCAAGGCGGTGGTGCAAAGCGCCACGATCCGCACGAGTATCCATGGCCCTCCCTCTGGCTTCCTGGCGGTGGAGCGCGGACAGACATATCCCGTTCCTTTCCCCCTTTTCTATTCAGCGGCGCTGTGCGTTTCGCGACGATGGATTTATGGATTTTTCCAAAGATCCAGTCCCTGCGCCCCGGGTGGTATGGAATATTTTCTTTTCCCGGTAAACCGGAAAGCGTGACATAATCGAGCAGTTTCCAAGTGTTATGTCGATATGTCGAACATGTGTGCCGTTGCATGCCATAGAACCAACGAGGGCAAGCCTGCGGGCCAGGGCCAGAGCGCGATGGAAATTCCGGAAACAATCGGCGAGTATCGGATCGTGCGCGAGGTCGGACGCGGCGCGACCGCAACCGTGTACGAGGCCAGGCATCCGAAATACAAGGAGCCGGTTGCGCTCAAGCTCATCCGCTTCGGTGACGAGAGCCGCGAAGGAACCAATCTGAACCGGCGTCTCCTCAAGCTCCTGAGGGCGGAAGAAAGCGTGGCACGCAGGCTGGATCACCCCAATATCATTCGTGTCCACGAAGCGGTGGTCGAGTCCAGCCGGGCTTATGTGGTCATGGAGTATTTCCCCGGGGTGACGCTGGAAAAATATTGCGGCTTCGAGCTTCGCCTGCCCGTGCATCGTGTGATGAGCATTATTTTCAAGTGCTGCATGGCGCTCGATCACGCTTTCCGCCAGGGCGTCGTGCACCGCGACATCAAACCGGCCAATATCCTCATCAACGAAAAGGATGATGTACGCATTACCGATTTCGGCCTTGCGCTCAACATCAGCAAGAAGATCGAGTCGGATTCGACCTTCATCATGGGCGTCGGCTCCCCGGCCTACATGAGTCCCGAGCAGATCAAGGGGTATCCCCTCAACCAGAAAACCGATCTGTATTCGCTTGGCGTGGTGATGTTTCATCTTCTTGCCGGGAGGCTGCCCTTCCGCGCCGTCAATCCGGCGCAACTCGTCTACAAGATCATCAATGCCGATCCCCCCTCGGTCTCGCAACTCAACCCGGACGTGTCCGAGCGGGTGGACGCGGTGATCCGCAAGGCGATGGAAAAAGACCTCTATTCGCGCTACAAGAACGGCGCGGAATTCGCCAAGGACCTGGCTGCGGTGCGCTACAAGATCGTCGATGAGGAAGATGTCCGCCACGACACCTTGCGTTTTGCGATGCTGCGCAAGCAGGCTTTCTTTACCGAATTCGATGATGTCGATCTGTGGGAAATATTGCGGATCAGCACATGGCGCAAGGTGGGAAGGCACGTCAGGTTGGTGAGCGAGGGCGATAGCGAGCAGCGTTTCGGCGTGTTGCTGGAAGGGCGGGTCGAACTGTCGGTCAATGGGCGGCGGGTGATGGAGCTTGGCCCGGGAACGATATTCGGCGAACTGGCCTGGCTCGACAGCCTCAAGCATTGCCAGATGATGTCGGTCGTCTCGCTGGAGCCTGCGACCTACCTCGAAATCAATCCCGCCGCCCTGGCTCTGGCGACCGACGAAGTACAGGAAACATTCCGCCGCGAAGTGGCGAGCGTGGTCGCGCGGCGGCTCGGAACGCTGGCTTTCTCCCATGCCGGACACTGCAAGCCCGCCACGCCGGGCGCTCCGAATACTTCCGCCAGCCTTGCCACGAACAGATTCGACATGCGGCTGCTTGAGTAGGGGTCAGGGATCAGATTTAATATGCGGGCGCTGCGCGCCCGATTATCTTTCTGATCCCTGATCCCTGATCCCTGATACCCATGACTTCAAACGTTCCGCCAGTTTCCAGGATTCCGGCCATTACCGTCGGCCTGCGTCCTTTTGTCTCTGTATCGCCTGCGGATGGCGGGCCGCCAGCGGTTTCGGCATTGCTGGCGATGCTTGCGGCGCTGCCCGGAGGCGGCGCGCGTTTCGTGTTCGCGCTCGAAGGGCGCATTGAGGCATTGCGCCTGCCGGCGGCGGACGATCCGCCCCGCGATCCCTTGTGGCAACACACTTGCTTTGAAGCATTCCTTGCCGCGCCCGGCGAGGAGACGTATCACGAGTTCAATTTCTCGCCCGCCGGGCCATGGGGGGCGAGCCAGTTCCAGCGTTACCGTGAACTCGCGCGCCGGATCGACGCCGGAACCATGCCGCCGCCCGCCATCGCCTGTACGCGGCGTGATGACGGCCTCACGCTCGAAGTCGGCCTGCCTTCCGTCTTCCTGCCGTCCGGCCCCATCCTGCGCGCCGGATTGACCGCGGTGATCGAGCATGATGATGGCCGTCTCGAGTATTGGGCCATCCATCATCCGGCGGAACAGCCCGATTTCCATCACTCCGGCGGCTGGACACTGAAACTCGATACCCGGCTGGCGGCGCGATGAGCATGGCCTTTGCCACTGGCCTCGACCGCCTGCTTGCCGATCCGGGCCTCGTCCGGGCGCTCGCAGGCCGCAGGGTGGCGCTGCTTGCCCATCCCGCCTCGGTCACGCGCGAGCTGACCCATGCGTTCGACGCGCTGGCGGCGCTTGCCGGCGTGGAACTTTCCGCCGCGTTCGGCCCGCAACACGGGCTGCGCGGCGACAAGCAGGACAACATGGTCGAATCGCCCGACTACATCGACCCGGTACACGGCATCCCGGTGTTCAGCCTCTACGGCGAAGTGCGCCGCCCGGACGCGGCGATGATGGACAGCTTCGACGTACTGCTCGTCGATTTGCAGGACCTGGGCTGCCGCATCTACACCTTCATCACGACCCTGCGTTACGTGCTCGAAGAAACGGCCCGCCACGGCAAATCGGTCTGGGTGCTCGACCGTCCCAATCCCGCCGGGCGTCCCGTGGAAGGGCTGCTGCTGCGTGAAGGATGGGAGAGCTTCGTCGGCGCGGGGCCGTTGCCGATGCGCCATGGCCTCACCCTTGGCGAACTGGCGCGCTGGTTCATCGCCACGCTGAAGCTCGATGTCGATTGTCGGATCGTCGCCATGGAAAACTGGCGGCCCGAAGAGGCGCCGGGCCATGGCTGGCCGCTTGCCGAACGTTCATGGGTCAATCCCAGCCCGAACGCGCCCAACCTGTTCATGGCGCGCGCCTACGCCGGTACGGTGATGCTCGAAGGCACGACCTTGTCCGAAGGGCGCGGCGTCACCCGCCCGCTCGAACTCTTCGGCGCGCCGGGGCTGGAAGCGCACGCGCTCATCGCCGAAATGCGCGCGCTCGCGCCCGCCTGGCTGGCGGGTTGCCGCTTGCGCGAATGCTGGTTCGAGCCGACGTTCCACAAGCATGCCGGGCAATTGTGCGCGGGCATACAGATCCACACCGATGCCGGTCATTACGACCATGCCGCGTTCCGTCCGTGGCGGCTGATGGCCCTGGCGTTCAAGGCCCTGCGCCGGCTCGATCCCGCCTATCCACTGTGGCGCGATTTTCCCTACGAATACGAGCATGGCCGCCTGGCGATCGACCTCATCAACGGCTCTCCGCTGCTGCGCGAATGGGTGGACGATCCCGCCGCCGCGCCGGACGATCTCGACACGCTGGCGGCGGCTGACGAAGCCGCGTGGCGCGAGACCCGCCGTCCGTTCCTGCTTTATCCTTGATCCCCGGAACTTCCCCTCTTCCCTAGAGCCGTGCCGCCATGAAAAACGCCCTCAAAGTCTTCGCCTGCAACGCCAACGACGCCCTTGCCGGCGAAATATGCCATCGCCTCGGCGTTCCACTCTCCCAGCTCGAAATCTCGCGCTTTTCCAACGACAACCTGCACGTGCAAATCCTGGAAAACGTGCGCGAGCGCGATGTCTTCGTCGTGCAATCCTTCACCGCGCCGGTCAGCGACCACATCATGGAACTGCTGATCACGCTCGACGCCCTGCGCAGCGCCTCGGCGCAGCGCATCACGGCGGTGATCCCCTATTACTCCTATGCGCGCTCGGACAAGAAAGACAAGCCGCGCATCTCGATCACCGGACGGCTGATGGCCGACATGCTCGTCACGGCCGGCGCCAACCGTGTACTGACCATGGATCTGCACGCCGACCAGGTACATGGTTTTTTCAGCGTCCCCGTCGATCACCTCACGGCGATCCCGGTCATCGCCGAGCATTTCCGCCAGCACTACGACCTGTCGGACATGGTTGCGGTCGCCACCGACGCTGGCGGTGCCAAGCGGGCCGGGCGTTTCTCGGAACGGCTCGGCATCCCCATGGCGATCATCGACAAACGCCGCATCAGCGACACCACGGTCAAGCAAGGGCAAGTCATCGGCGAAGTGAGCGGACGCGACGCCGTGATTTTCGAGGATGAGATTTCCACCGCCGGCACGCTGGTGTCGACAATCGAAACCCTGCGCGCCGCCGGGGCGCGCAGCATCCACGCCGGCGCGGCGCACGGCGTACTGTGCGGCCCGGCCATCGAACGCCTGCGCGTCGCGCCGATAGATTCCATCGTCGTCACCAACACCGTGCGCGTCGCCCCGGAAAAACGCTTCGACAAACTGACCGTGCTCACTATCGCCCCGCTCTTCGCCGCAGCCATCGAGCGTATCCACAGCGGCGCAAGCGTGGGCGCGCTGTTCGCGTGACGCGGGACGGCCACACCGGCAAACCGTCCATCTCGTGGCGAGGCCATCTCCAATGCCTGGACGCCGGGCCGGGCAGGGCGTCGGGTCAGACCGGGATTTTCTCGAAAGGGGGAAAAGGATTTCCCTGCCCGGGCGTCCGCTGCGACCGAAGAATCCGGGAATTCTGGACAAACGGCCTGCGGGGTGACTTGACTTTTTTAAGAATGTTTACGCGTAGATATATGCAAACTTTTCTTGCCAAGCCGCAAAAACCTCCGGTTTGGTGAGCGAACACCACAAGCGGATGGTCAAATCCACCATTTCCTTGCTCCTTGAGACGACCTTGGTTCGTCGCGTGAATCGTCCCAAGTGATGTCGTGTGTTGCTGTTGTCTTGTTCGATCGTAAACGTCCCGGATTTACCGATCACGTGCCGCTCCGGCGGCAGAACCTTCATGAACGCATCCCACTTGTCTGTGTAGAACGTGCAGTTCTTTAGA
>JAITLI010000099.1 GCA_031277975.1 Azoarcus sp. | reverse complement strand
CAGGTCCGCCGGGGACTCTACATGGCGGCGCTGGCGGCCATTCGCTTCAATGCCGTCATCAAGACGTTCTACAACCGCCTCGTCGGCGCGGGCAAACCCAGGAAGGTCGCCATCGTCGCTTGTATGCGCAAACTCCTGACCATCCTCAATGCCATGGTCCGAACCGGAAAAGCCTGGGATGAAGCTCTCCATTGCTCTTGACCCGGAAGACAGTTGCTCCCCCGCCCGCAGAAAAGGGCGCCCCGTCCGGGGCGGGAGAAAGCCTCATTCCCTCCGGCGTGAAGCGCCGCTGATTTCCTGATACCGCTCCGGGAGCGCGCACCATGATCTTCATTCGTTCCGTCCTGTTCATCACCATATCGTCGCTGATGACGATATATTTTTCTTCGCTGGGCATCGCGGGCTTTTTCCTGCGGGCGAAGCCGTTGACCCGGCATCGTTGGGTGACGGGCTGGGTACCGGCGATGATGTGGGCGGTACGCCACGTGCTCGGTATCCGCTATCGGGTACTGGGGCGGGAAAACATCCCTCCCGGGCCGGCGGTGATCCTCTCCAAGCACCAATCGGCCTGGGAGACCATCGGCCTGCAACAGATTTTCCCGCCGCTGTGTTTCGTGCTCAAACGCGAGTTGTTGTGGATTCCCTTCCTCGGCTGGGGGCTGGCGAGCATCCCGAAGATCGCCATCGACCGCGGGGGCAAGGGCGCGATGTCGCAAGTCATCGAGCAAGGGCGCGCGCGCCTGGAGGAAGGCTTGTGGGTCGCGCTGTTCCCGGAAGGCACGCGCGTATCGCCGGGCATGCGCGGGCGCTACAAACCGGGCGGCGCCATCCTAGCCAAGCGCGCCGGCGTGCCGGTGGTGCCGGTGGCGCACAACGCGGGCGAACTCTGGCGGCGCAATGCCTTCCTCAAGCACCCGGGCGAAATCACCGTCAGCATTGGCCCCGCGATCGAAGTGAAAGGCATCAAGGCCGAAGAAATCAACCGGCGCGCGCGCGACTGGATCGAGAACGAAATGAGCCGCCTCTTCTCGCACCATTTCCAGGAAAGCGAAGCGGAGCAGGCCGGGGACGAGCGGGCGGGGGAAGAGAAGGCCGGGGGAATGTGAGGCAGGAACCGCCGCTCCGCGGGCGCCCTCTCTTCCTTTCGGGGGGCAAGGGGAATCCTTTGGGGGGGACGCGTCAAAAGCGAAAGCCTTCCCCCTCGTCATTGCGAAGGCCTTTCCCCCTCGTCATTGCGAAAGCCTCCCCCCCTCGTCATTGCGAGGCGCGAAGCGCCGTGGCAATCCAGCGTTCTATCCGGCGCGAAGCGCCGCTGACCAAATCTGATCCCTGAATCAGCCCGCGGCGCCGCTTGCCAGCGCCAGCGCTTCGGCGGCGCGGATGCCGTCTACTCCGGCAGAGAGGATGCCGCCAGCGTATCCCGCGCCCTCGCCGGCGGGGTAGAGGCCGCGTACGTTGACGCTTTGCAAGTCCGGGCCGCGTTCGATGCGCAGGGGGGAGGACGTGCGTGTTTCGACGCCGGTCAGGAGGGCGTCGGGCATGGCGAAGCCGGGGATCTGGCGCTCGAAGGCGGGGAGCGCGGCGCGGATGGCGGCGATGATGCCGGCGGGCAGGGCGGTGGAGAGGTCGGTGTAGCGCACGCCGGGCTGGTAGGATGGTTCGACTTCGCCCGGCGCGGTGGAGGGACGCCCGGCGAGGAAATCGCCGAGCCGTTGTACGGGGGCGTCGTAGTTGCCGCCGCCCAGCGCGAAGGCGCGTGTTTCGAGCGCGCGTTGCAGGGTGATGCCCGCGAGCGGGCCGCCGGGGTAGTCGATGGCGGGGCTGATGCCGACGACGATGGCGGCATTGGCGTTTTTTTCGCTGCGCGTGTATTGGCTCATGCCGTTGGTGACGACGCCGCCCGCTTCGGAGGCCGCCGCGACCACCATGCCGCCGGGGCACATGCAGAAGCTGTAGATCGAGCGGCCGCCGGCGTGGTGCGCGAGTTTGTAGTCCGCCGCGCCGAGCAGGGGGTGTCCGGCGTATTTACCCAGGCGGGCGCGGTCGATCAGCGCTTGCGGGTGTTCGATGCGAAAGCCGATGGAGAAAGGCTTGGCTGTCATGCGGATGCCGCGCCGGTGCAGCATGGCGAAGGTGTCGCGGGCGCTGTGGCCGGGGGCGAGGATGATGTGGTCGGCGCGGATTTCTTTGCCGTCGGCGAGGATGACGCCGCGCGCGTGGCCGTCTTCGATCAGGAGGTCGTCGACCCGGGCGCGGAAACGGATTTCGCCGCCGAGAGATTCGATTTCTCCGCGCATTTTTTCGACCATGCCGACGAGGCGGAATGTGCCGATGTGGGGTTTGCCGAGGTAGAGGATTTCTTCGGGGGCACCGGCGCGGACGAATTCGGTCAGCACTTTGCGGCCATGGTGTTCGGGGTCCTTGATCTGGCTGTGGAGTTTGCCGTCGGAGAAAGTGCCCGCGCCGCCTTCGCCGAATTGCACGTTGGATTCCGGGTCGAGTTCGTGGCCGCGCCAGAGCCGCCAGGTGTCCTTGACGCGCTCGCGCACGGGTTTGCCGCGTTCGAGCACGAGCGGGTGGTAGCCCATTTGCGCCAGCAGCAGCGCAGCGAAGATGCCGCAGGGGCCGAAGCCGATGACGAGGGGGCGATGCGCGCACCGCGCCGGGGCGGCGGCGACGAAGCGGTAGCGCATGTCGGGGGCGGGGGCGATGTGGCGGTCGGCGGCTTCTTGCAGGATGCGGACCTCCAGCGCCGCGTCGCCCAGGTCGCAGTCGATGGTGTAGATGAGCGTCAGCCCTTTGCGGGCGTCGTATGCGCGTCGGAATATGGCGAAGGAGGTGAGTTGCGCGGGGGGGATGCGCAGGCGCCGGACGATGGCCGCCGCCAAGTCGGCGGGGGTGTGGTCGAGCGGCAGGCGCAGTTCGGTGAGGCGCAGCATCGGAAAGAATGGAGGCGAAAGAATGGGGGCGAAAGAATGGGGACGTCGGCGCGGGCGGCGGTGTGCGATCGGCTGGCAAGGCGATCTTGCCGGCCTGGCGGGCCATGCCGTCGAAGCGCGGCCTGTCCCGTCGGAGGCCGCTGATTCTAGCATGACCTCCGGGTGCGAACGCTTTGCGGGAATGGCCCGTGACAATTGCCGCTTTTTTATCTTGCACTGCATTTTTTTACTGTTATCATGCCGCCCCATGCGTCGTCTGTTCGCCATTTTTTTCCTGATCTGCCTGCCCCTGCAATTGGGGTGGGCTTCGGCTGCCGCCTATTGCGCGCATGAGCGCTGCGCGGCGGCGGATCATTTTGGGCATCACGCGCACGGCCAGGCGGACGAGACGCGCGGCGGCGAGGGCGGATCCACGTCGTTGTCCGGCGGCGATTGCGGCCTTTGCCATGTCGCCTGCGCCACGGCCTTGTTGCCCGCGGCCGTGCGGGTGGCGCTTGCCGGCGTGGGGCAGGCCCATGCCGCTGCGCTGTATCCGTGGCCGCGCTCGGCGCCGCCCGCCCAGCCCGAACGCCCCAAGTGGCTGCTCCCTGCCTGATCGGCAGGGTTTGCCGCGCAGTTTCCTTCCGGCTCGTTTACCGTTCCTGAACAACTGCCCCCCGCGTGTCCCGCGGCCAGTGTGGTCGCGCCCTGCCGATTTTCCCGTGCTTGTTTTCATCACTAACGGAGAATCGGATGCTTTCCATCCACAAGGTTTTGCTGGCGGCGGCCTTCAGCGCCCTGACCGTCCATGACGCCGTGGCGCAGGACGCCACGCCCCTGAAACAATTCTATGACGCCGCCTGGGCGCGGCAGCCCGAGGCGCAGGCGCACGCTTTACGCGCCGAAGCGGCGCTGGCGGAGCGCGCCAGCGCCGACGGCTGGCTGGCCGGGCCGCCCGCGCTCGAACTCTCGGCGTTGAGCGGCCAGGGCGGCAATGGCGATGGCCGCCGCGAATACGGGATTGGCGTCACCATGCCGCTATGGCTGCCGGGCGAGCGCGACGCGGCTGGCGCGCTGGCCGAGGCCGGATTGCGCGCCAACGATGGCCGCTTGCTGGCGGCGCAATTACGCACCGCCGCCGAGGTGCGCGACGCTTATTGGGATTGGCGGCGCGCTCGCGTCGAGCTGGCGCTCGGGCGCGAACGCCTCGCCGGAGCGCGCGCATTGGCGGCGGATGTGGCCAGGCGGGTGGCCGCCGGCGATCTGGCGCGCGCCGACCAGCATCAGGCCGATGGCGCGCAAGCGGGCGCGGAGGCCACGCTGGCGGCGGCAGAGAGCGCGCTGGCGGCAAGCACGCGGCAGCTCGCCGCTTTGACCGGCGCGCCGCCCGCCGACAGCGACGACGACGATGACGGCGACGACGATGATGGCCTTCCAGCGTTCGAGGCTGATCCCGCCGCGCGCGCCGATGAGGAGGCGCTGGCGGCGCAACATCCGCTCGTACAGGAAGCGCGTGCCCGCGCCGAAATCGCCAGCCAGGCCGCCCGGCTCGCTGGCGTTCAGCGCCGCGCCAATCCTGAACTGGGCCTGTCGACCACGCGCGAGCGCGATGCCGCGGGTGCGGATTGGCAGCAGACGGTGACTATCGGCCTGCGCTTTCCCTTGGGTTCCGATGCGCGCGGCCGGGCGCGCCTGGCCGCCGCCTGGGCCGAAACCGCCGAGGCCGAGGCGCGGCTTCGCCTCGCGCAAGAGCAAGTACTGCCCGCGATCGCAACGGCCCGCGCCCGCGCGAACGCGGCGCGCACGCAGGTCGCGGCGGCGCAACGGCGCGCCCGGCTGGCGCGCGCGTCGCGCGACTTTTTCGACCACGCTTTCCGTCTCGGCGAAACCGATTTGCCCACCCGCCTGCGCGTCGGCCTCGAAGCGAGCGACGCCGAACGCGAACTGGCGGGCGCGCGCGTCGAACTGGGCGCGGCCATCTCAACCCTGCGCCAGGCCATGGGCCTGCTGCCCGAATGATTACCAGGATTTGAACGACCATCATGAAACTGAAACCCTCATCTCTCTTCGCGGCCACGTTGTGCGCCGCCCTGTTGGCGAGCGCCGCGCCGCACGCCGTGGCCGATGACGGCCACGGCCACGACGAAGCGCCGTCCTCCGCCGAAGCCTCGACATTGCCGCGCTTCGATGCCATCTCCGAAAAGTTCGAACTCGTCGGCATTCTCGACGGCGCGTCGCTGACGCTTTACCTCGATCACTATGCCGACAACCGCCCGGTACAGGACGCCCGGATTGCATTGCTGGCCGGCGATGCCGCCGTGTCCGCCGAAGCGCATGGCGAAGGCGAATTCCACGCCGAATTGCCCATGATTCCCCTCCGCGGCGCGCTGCCGGTCGTCGCCACGGTGACGGTCGGCGAAGAGATGGATTTGCTTGCCGCCAATCTCGACATCCACGCGGAAGACGAGGAAGACGAAACGCGGGCCGCGTCCCCGGCGCGCGCGCGCGCGTTTCCCATCGCGCTGGCGGGCATCGCCATCGTCGCGCTGGGCTTTGCCGGGTGGAGATTTTCGACCCGCAAGAGGAGCGCGCAATGAGGAACAAAACCAGCATGAAAGCAAACACGAAGATCCTGTTGGCCGCCGCCAGCCTCGCGGCACTCGCAGCATCGTGGAATGCCATGGCCGGTCCCGGCCACGAACATGGCGACGCGCCCCCGGCCATGGGCGGCAACGGGCCGCGCCGCCTGCCGGACGGAAGCGTCTTCCTGCCCAAACCGGCGCAGCGCCAGATCGGCGTGCGCACTCTCGTCGCCGAGGCCGGGGCGCTGCCGCGCAGCCATGCGCTCAGCGGCAAGGTGACGCTGGACCCGAACGCGGGCGGCAAGGTGCAGGCGCTCGTCGCCGGACGCATCGAGGCAGGGCCGCGAGGTCTGCCCAATGTCGGGCAGGCGGTGAAGAAAGGAGAGGTGCTCGCTTGGGTCGCGCCCGCCCTCGCCCCCATCGAGCATGCCAACCAGCAGGCGCAACTGGCGGAATTGACGGCGGCGCGCGATCTCGCCGCCAAGCGCCTGGCGCGCTTGCAGGCCCTGCGCGACACCGTGCCGCGCAAGGAGATCGAGACGGTGGAGAGCGAACTGGCCAGTCTCGAAGCGCGCGCGCGCGCGGTGGGCGGCGGCCTGGCGCGCCGCGACGCGCTCGCCGCTCCGGTGACGGGGGTGATCGCGTCGAGCAACGCGGTGGCGGGACAAGTGGTCGATGCGCGCGAACAGGTGTTCGAGATCGTCGACCCCAGGCGCCTGCGCATCGAGGCGCTGGCCTACGATGCCGGGATCGCCGCCGATGTCGCGGGCGCCAGCCTCGCCGTCGGCGAGGCGCGCGTGCCGCTCGATTTCATCGGTGCGGGGCGCAGCCTGCGCGAGCAGGCCCTGCCGATGGCCTTCGCTGCGCGCGGCGAGGCGCTGGCGCATCTGGCGGTCGGGCAGCCGGTGGAAGTTTTCGTGCACACGCGCAGCGCCGTGCAAGGCGTGCGCGTCCCGGCGGCCTCAGTGCTGAAGAACCCGGCCAACCAGGCCATCGTCTGGGTCAAGACCGCCCCCGAGCGCTTCGCGCCGCGCCTGGTCACCGTCGCGCCGCTCGATGGCGTCGACGTGGCGGTGACCTCGGGCCTTGCCGCCGGCGAGCGCGTGGTGACGCAGGCCGCCGCGCTCGTCAACCAGATTCGCTAAAGGAGCGCGCCAATGTTCAAGTGGCTACTCGACAACAGTCTGAACAACCGCCTGCTGGTGCTCATCATCAGCGCGGCCCTGATGGCCTACGGGGCGTTTACCCTCTCGCGCATGCCGGTGGATGTTTTCCCCGACCTCAACAAACCCACCGTGACCGTCATGACCGAATCCGGCGGCATGGCGGCGGAGGAAGTGGAGCAGTTGATCACCTTCCCGCTGGAGACGGCGATGAACGGCCTGCCCGGGGTGGAATCCATCCGCTCCGTCTCCAGCGCCGGGCTGTCCTTCGTCTACATTACCTTCGAGTGGAGCACGGAAATATTCCGCGCCCGCCAGATGGTCTCGGAGCGCCTGGCGGCCATGGAAGAAGGCTTGCCGGAAGGCGTCGTCCCGCGCATGGGGCCGATCAGTTCCATCATGGGGGAGATCATGCAGATCGCCATCCCCATCGACAGCGCGAAAATCTCGCCGATGCAAGTGCGCGAATACGCCGATTGGGTGCTGCGCCCGCGCCTGATGGCCATCCCTGGCGTCGCCCAGGTGATTCCCATCGGCGGCGAGGTGCGGCAATTCCAGGTGCAGCCGGACACCCGCCGCATGGCGGAGCTGGAAATCAGCCTCGCCGATCTGGAGGAGGCCATCCGCGGCTTCTCCTCCAACAGCTCGGGCGGCTTCCTGGAACTGTCCGGGCGCGAGTACCTGATCCGCAACCTGGGCCGCACCTCCAGCCTCGAAGACCTGCAAAACCTCGCCGTCGCGGTGAAAAACGGCCAGCCCGTCCTCCTGCGCCAGATCGCCGCGGTCGCCTTCGCCCCCGCCCTCCGGCGCGGCGACGCCGGTTTCGCGGGTAAACCGGCGGTCATCCTCGGCATCCAGAAGCAGCCCACCGCCGACACCATCGCGCTGACGCGCGGTATCGAGGCGGCGCTGACGGAGATGACGCGCTCGCTCCCCGCCGGCATGGAAGCGCCGCGGGTCACCTTCCGCCAGGCCAGCTTCATCGAAGCCTCGATCGGTACCTTGCAAGGCAAGCTGATCGGTGCCTCGATCTTCGTGGCGCTGATCCTGCTTTTCTTCCTCGGCACCCTGCGCCCCACCGTGATCGCGCTCACCGCCATCCCGGTGTCGATCTTCATGACCGCCCTGGTCTTCAGGTACTTCGGCCTGTCGATCAATACCATGACCCTCGGCGGCCTGGCCATCGCCATCGGCGGCCTGGTCGATGATGCCGTGGTCGGGGTGGAAAACGTCCTGCGCCGCCTGCGCAGCGACCGCGCCAGGCACCCCGGCCACCACCTGCACCCGCTCGAAATCGTCGCCCGCGCCACCATGGAAGTGCGCTCGGCGATCCTCTACGCCACCATCATCATCGTGCTGGTCTTCCTGCCCCTCTTCGCCCTGCCGGGCATGGAAGGGCGGCTCTTCGTGCCGCTGGGCATCGCCTTCATCGTGTCGACCCTGGCCTCGCTGGTGGTCTCGGTGACGATCACCCCGGTACTCTCCTTCTACCTGCTGCCGCGCATGTTCCAGAAGGAAGGAGACGCGCCCGGCCACGGCGACACGCGGGCGCTGGCTTGGATCAAGGCGCACTACCGCGCCGGACTGCAAGCGGTGCTGGCGCGGCCGCGCGCCGCCGTGGCCGCCGGCGGCGTGGCCGCGCTCATGGCGGCGGCGGCGGTGCCCTTCTTCCCCACCACCTTCCTGCCACCCTTCAACGAAGGCACCCTCCTGATCGGCATGCGCCTGAACCCCGGCGTCACCCTGGCCGAATCCGCCGCCCTCGCGCGCCAGGCCGAAATACTGGTCGGGCAAGTGCCGGAAGTCACCCACGTCGGGCGGCGCAGCGGGCGGGCGGAACTGGACGAGCACGCCGAAGGCGTCCATGTCAGCGAACTCGATGTCGGCCTCAAGCCCGCCGCGGAACTGACGCGCGGCATGGGCGAGATCACCGCCGACATCCGCGCCCGCCTGGTCAACCTGCCGGCGGCCTTCTCCATCGGCCAGCCCATCTCGCACCGCATCGACCACATGCTCTCCGGTGTGCGCTCGCAGATCGCCATCAAGATCTTCGGCGAAGACCTCGACACCCTGCGCGGCCAGGCCGACGCGCTGCGGGCGCGGCTGGCCGCCATCCCGGGACTGGCTGACCTTGAAATCGAAAAGCAGGTCCTCGCCCCCCAGATCAAGGTGCGCATCGACTATGCCGCGGCGGGGCGCCATGGCGTGCCCGCGCCCAAGATCCTCGCGGCGCTGCAAAACCTGGTCGAAGGCGAAAAAATCACCCAGATCGTCGAAGGCGGGCGGCGCTTCGCCCTCGTGCTGCGCCTGCCGGAAGCGGCGCGCTCGGTCGACGGCCTGGCGCGGATCCTCATCGAAACGCCGAACGGGCACGTACCGCTCTCCCGCCTGGCCACCATCGAAGACGGCGACGGTCCCAACCAGGTCAGCCGCGACGACGGCAAGCGCCGCATCGTCCTCTCCGCCAACGCCCAGCAGCGCCCCCTGTCCGAAGTCGTCGCGGACATCCGCGCCGTGGTGGCGGGGATGGAATTGCCGGAAGGCTATTTCATCACCCTGGGCGGGCAGTTCGAAGCGCAAAGGGAAGCCTCGCGCCTGGTGGGACTGCTCTCGCTGGTCTCGCTGACGCTGATGTTCGTCGTCCTCTACAGCCGCTACAAATCGGTGCGCCTATCGGTCCTCATCATGGCCAATATCCCGCTCGCCCTCGTCGGCGCGGTGATCGGCCTGTGGCTGTCGGGGCAACCGTTGTCGGTGGCGGCGCTGGTCGGCTTCATCACCCTGGCGGGTATCTCGGTGCGCAACGGCATCCTCAAGGTCAGCCACTACCTCAACCTGGTGCGCATCGAAGGCGAGAACTTCGACCGGGCGATGATCCTGCGCGGCTCGCTCGAACGGCTCTCGCCCGTGCTCATGACCGCGCTGGTCACCGCCTTCGCGCTCGCCCCCCTGCTCTTCGAGGCTGAACGCCCCGGCGCCGAGGTGCTGCACCCGGTGGCGGTGGTGATCTTCTCGGGGCTGGTGAGTTCGACCCTGCTCGACACCTTCCTGACCCCGGCGATGTTCTGGCTGTTCGGCCGCCGCGACACCGAACGCCTGCTCAACGAGCGCGACGCCGAAGCCTGCTGAAACCCCGGCGGCAAGATGGGCGGGCGCGCCGCGCCCGCCCATCCCGTCATCGCAAGCGCCCCGCCCGTCCTGTGGCCCCCCTCGCCCTCCCGCGAGCGACGCGGGACATTGTGCGCAACGACAGGAACGTCGTGCGTAATCAGCCCGAAGGCGGTCAGGTTATTCGTGGCGGGATGCGCGGATGGGGGTGTTGCGGCGCTGGCTGCTGGCGCAGTAATTGGCGATCGCCACGAATTCCGCCACCGCGAGGCGTTCGCCGCGCAGGCCGGGATCGAGGCCGAGCGCGGCGAAGCCGGGTTCGGAGAGGAAAGTGCGCAGGGTGTTGCGCAGGGTCTTGCGGCGCTGGCCGAAGGCGGCGGCCACGATGTCGCCAAACAGGGTTTCGTCGCGCGCCCCGCATTCCGGGGCGGGACGCGGCGTCATGCGCACGAGGCTCGATGTCACTTTGGGCGCGGGGCGGAAAGCGCCGGGCGGGATGTCGAACAGGCGCTCCAGGCGGAAGCGGTATTGCAGCATGACCGACAGGCGTCCGTAGTCGGCGCCGCCGGGGGCGGCGGCCATGCGCATCACGACTTCTTTTTGCAGCATGAAGGTCAAGTCGCGGAGGTGGGCGGCGAAGCCGGCGAGATGGAAAAGCAGCGGCGTCGAGATGTTGTAGGGCAGATTGCCGGCCACCCTGAGCAGCGGCCCGTTTTCCGCGCGCAGTTTGCCGAAATCGAATTCCAGCGCGTCGCCCTCGTGGATCGCCAGCCGGGCGGGATCGCAGGTTTCGCGCAGGCGGGCGGTGAGATCACGGTCGATCTCGACGACGTGCAAGTGCCCGAGGCGTTCGAGCAACGGCATGGTCAATGCGCCGAGGCCGGGGCCAATCTCGATCATGGTCTCGCCGGGCCGCGGTCGTATCGCCGCGACGATGCGGGCGATGATGCGGGGATCGACGAGAAAGTTCTGCCCGAAGCGGCGGCGGGCGACATGGCCGCCCGCGCGCGCGCCGGTGTTCACGCCTGCCGCTGCCGGACGCGCACCATGTCGATGGCCAGTTCGACCGCGGCAAAGAGGCTGCCCGGATCGGCCTGCCCGCTGCCGGCCAGATCGAGCGCGGTGCCGTGGTCGACCGATGTGCGGACGATGGGCAGGCCCAGGGTCACGTTGACGCCGCTGCCGAAGCTGGCGTGCTTGAGCACCGGCAAGCCCTGGTCGTGATACATCGCCAGCACCGCGTCGCCGCCGCGCAGGGTATGCGGCACGAACAGGGTATCGGCCGGCAGCGGTCCGACCAGCTTCATGCCGCGCGCGCGCAGGCGTTCGAGCACGGGGATGATGACGTCGAGTTCTTCCCGCCCGAGGTGCCCGCTCTCGCCGGCATGGGGGTTGAAACCGGCCACGAGGATGCGGGGCCGGGCCACGCCGAAACTGGCGATGAGGTCGTGGTGCAGGATTTCGAGCGTGCGCGCGAGCCGTTCCTGGGTGAGCGCCACCGCCACTTCGGCCAACGGCAGGTGGGTGGTCGCCAGCGCCACGCGCATGCCGCCGCCGACCAGCATCATCACGACTTGCGGCGTGCCTGTCTTGGCGGCGAGATATTCTGTGTGGCCGGAGAAGGCGATGCCGGCATCGCAGATCACGCCTTTGTGCACCGGGGCGGTGACCATGCCGTCGAAGATGCCCTGGGTGCAGCCTTGCAGCGCATTGTCGAGAACGTTGAGGACATAGGCGGCGTTTTCCGGATCGGGCGCGCCGGACAGCGCCGGACGGACGAGCGGGCAATGGAGGACATCGAATATCCCCGCTTCGGGCGCCATGCCCGCCTGCCAGGGCCGCACCACCATGGCGTGCCCGGCGCGCTCCAGCCGTTCTTCGAGCAATTCGGCGTCGCCGACCACGACCAGATGCGCGGGCCATTGGCGCTCGAGCAGCCGGGCGCACAGTTCGGGGCCGATGCCCGAAGGCTCCCCGCTCGTTATCGCCAGCACCGGCTGGCGCGGATCGTTCAAGGTGCTCATTCTGACTCCAGCCTGTATTCCACATATGTGCTGTCGCGCAACTGGCGCAACCAGTCTTCGTAGGCTTCCTCGGCCTTGCGCTGGCGCAGGAGGACGCGCGCGGCGTTGCGGCGGCGCTCTTCGCTCATGTCCTGTGTCCGGCGCTCCAGCACCTGGATGAGATGCCAGCCGAAAGGGGTATGCACTGGCGCGCTGACTTCGTCCGGCGCCAATGCGTTCATCGCTTTTTCGAATTCGGGCACGGTGTCGCCCGGATTCACCCAGCCGAGATCGCCTCCCCTGGCGGCGGAAAGATCGGCTGAACTGGCCTTGGCCAATTCGGCGAAATCGGCGCCATTGACGATGCGCTCGCGCAGGGACACCAGCCTCGTCCTGGCCTCGGCGTCGGACAGTACTTCGGAGGTCTTGAGCAGGATATGGCGCGCGTGGGTCTGTTCGACTTCCCGCGCGCCAAGGGCGTCTCCTTCCCGCTTTTCCAGCAGCTTGACGATGTGCAGCCCCGAAGCGCTGCGCAAGGGCGGGGAAATTTCGCCGGGCTTGAGCCTGCCCATCGCGTCGGCGTAAAGGCCGGGCAGGCGGTCGCGGTCGCGCCAGCCGATTTCGCCGCCGCGGATGTTGTCGGACGCATCCGAACTGTCGGCGGCGACCCTGGCGAAATCCTCGCCCGCGCGCAACCGCGAGAGGACTTTTTCCGCGCGCTGGCGCAGGGCTTCCAGTTGCCTGTCGTCGGCGCCTTCCGGGATGCGCAGCAGGATATGGGCAACGCGGTATTCAGCGCCCGACAGGGCGTCCGGATGGTTCCTGAGGAAATTGGCGATCTCGGCGTCGCTCACGGTCACTTTGTTGTCGACCTCGCGTTCGCGCAAGCGGTTGAGTGTCAGTTCGGTGCGCACATCCTCGCGGAATTTCTCCCATGTGACGCCTTCTTCCACCAGGGCGTGGCGCATCTTGTCCGGGGAAATGCGGTTGTTGTCGGCGATCAGCCCGATGGCGCGTTCGAGCATGGCTTCGTCGACCTGCAACGAAGCGCTCCGCGCCAATTGCAGTTGCGCCCGTTCCAGGATCAGTTGTTCGAGAACCTGGCGTTCGAAGACCTCTTCGGGCGGCAGTTGCATGCCCTGTTTTTTCAGGTTGCGAAGTACGTGGTCGCGGCGGTCGCGCAGTTGCAGCGAGGTAATGGCTTCGCTGTTGACGACGGCGACGATGCGATCGACTTCGACGGCCACCGCCGGCAGGGACAGCGCGGCGGCGACGGCGGCGGCCAGTATGCGGCATGCCCAAATCAGGAATCGGTTCATGTCCATCCGGAAAAATAGTGTTTGTTTGTCTGTTCCATCCATAGTCTTGACCGGGCGGAGCCGCACGGCAAGGTTACGCCTCTCCCGCGCCCGATTGTCCCCCTGAAAGGGGAGAATTTCCAACCAAGATCGATTTTCGATGAAACATCGCGCATCCGGTTCCCAACCCGGACTCAGTCTTCGAAAACGCGGCCCGCGCCGGGCTCATTGATCTTGCCATAGCCGGGCACGCTGCGCTTGATGAGATTGACCGGGTTGTTCCCGATGCTGGTGAAATCGTTGAGTTCGAGTTGCAAGAAAGAGGCCGTGGTGACTTCGTCCTCGCGCGTGGCGAAACGGTGCGCCACCACCCGCATGACCCAGCAGCCGCCATCGTATTCGAGTCCGCCGATCATTTCGGTCAGGCGGTCGTCCTTCAGCGAATGCGTCAGGCGGGCGACACCGTACCATTTTCCCCACAACGGCCACTGCCCGGAAGCATCCACATCGCGCAAGATGTCACGAGTATAACGGTAGCTGATGTTGAACGCGCGCGCGTGGCCGGGATTATAGCGCCAGGTCGCCGTGTAGCGCTCGGTCTGGTAATCGCGCGGGTTGTACTGCCACAGCGATTCGATCGAACTGTTCCTGGAAATCTGCCCACTGATGCCGGCAAGCATGTCGGCGCGTCGGCTGGTGCGCGGCGTCTCGATCATGCCCGGATCGCCAAGATAATTGAGGGTGACGCCCTGGTCCTTGAAGTAGAAGCGCTGCCCGAGCAGCACCCGCAGCCGCTCGGCGCCGGAAGCCGGGTCGATCAGGCGCGAGGTGACGGCGGCGGTCAATTGGTTGGCGTCGGCGACGCGGTCTCCGCCGGTATAGAGGTTTTCGTTGAAAATCTGGGCGAAGCTGAAATCGTAGCTGCTGGTGTCGAAACGCGGGATGTCGTCCTGGCGGCGGTAGGCGGCCCTGAGGTAGTACAGCCTCGGCTCCAGGGTCTGCACATAGTTCCGCCCGAACAGGCTGGCGTCGCGCTCGAAGGTCAGCCCCGAATCGACGGAAAGGATCGGCACCGAACGGGTGATCGCGTCGCGCATGCCCGGCATGCTCCGGTCGCGGTCGAGATCGTAGCGGGTGTAGTGCAGCCCGAACTTGGGCGTGATGTAGAACCCCGACCATTGCAGCGGCACCGACACCTGCGGGTACGCAATCAGCCGCGTCGCATCGACATGATCGTCCCGCGGATGGGCGAAGCGCACGAATTCGCTCTGCCAGGTGAAATCAAGTCCGGGGAAACCGGCGCCGGGATTGCCGAACTCGCCGGGACGCACGGCGTTGAGCGTGAGTTGCGGCAAGCGCCGGTACGGCGTGACCAGGGCATTGGCGGGATCGGTCGAAAGCGTCTGGTAACTCTGCGCCATCGCCGATGCATTCCACCAGCCGCCGCCAACATACATCAGCCGCGCCTCGCGCAACAGATTGACCTTGGAAGCGAGCGAAACCCGCGAACTCAAATCCTCGAAATACTCGTCGTCCGATACGCCGTTCAGGTCGAGTGAACCATAGAGCGCCGGCGTCAACCACTGCTGGTGTTGCAGCGAACCCAGCGAACGTTCCTGGCCGCCGACGTTGTCGTGCGGCAGATACTCCGCGCGCACCGCGCCGCTGTGGCTCGCGCCCAGATAGCGCGCCTCCATCCCCAATTGCAGGCCGCGCCGGCTCATATAGCGCGGCGCGAACGTGAAATCATAATTGGGCGCGATGTTCCAGTAATAAGGGACGGTCAAATCCATCCCGGTCTTGTTCGACGAACCGATCGTCGGCGGCAGCAGCCCCGAATGGCGCTGCCCGACGAGAGGGAATTCCGCCCACGGCACCCAGAAAAGCGGCACATCCTTGAATACCACGGCGCTGTCGCGGGCGACGCCTATTTCGCGGTCGTAATCGAGCTCCAGTTCGCCCGTCTTGATATACCAGGAGGGATTGGGCGCGGGACATGTCGACCATGTCGCGTTCTTGGCGCGATATTGGTTCTCGCCTTCGAGACGCAACAAATCGGCCTTGCCGCCGCCCGTGACCACCCTGGGCGGATCGCCTTCCTCGAAGGCCGGGCGGGTACGGGTAATCGAATATTCCGGCGACTGGAATTCGCCAGTGCGCTCCCCCACCACCAGCGTGGCCGACGATCCCGACATCTCGCTCTTGGAACCATGGCGCAGGCGGACATTGCCCTCGGCCACGACCTCGTCGGAAGGCTCGTGGTAGGTGAGGCGATCGGCGGTCAGGGTGAGAGCGTCGCGTTGCAGTTCGACTTCGCCCTCGGCCACCACATCGATTGCGCGCGTCCCGTGGATGCGCAGGGCCGTGATGCTCGTCGAGCCTGCGGATTCCGCCCGCGCCGCCTCTGTCCGCGTCTGTGCCTGCGGCGGCGCGAACCCGGTCGAAGAAACCAACATCCCCGCCCGCGCCGCGCCGGCGGATCGCGGATCACAGCCGCCGAGCGGCGCCCTGTCCGGCGATGCGCCAATGGCATTGCGCGCTGCCGGTCTTGCTTCGGGCCGGCACGCGCGCGCGGACGGCGAAACATCCGCATCCACATCCTGAACCGTACCCGCGTCCCGAACCGTATCCGCGTCCCGAGCAGCATCCGTATCCCGAGCAGCATCCGTATCCCGAGCGGCATCCGTATCCCGAGCGGCATCCGCGTCCCGAGCGGCATCCGCGTCCCGAGTGGCATCCGCGTCTTGCGCAGCAGGCGCGGCAACCGGGCGCGGGGCATACGCCCACGATGCGCCCAGCATGCCGCACAGCAGCAAGGGCAACAACCGCATGCGCGCCTTCAGACCCGGAGCCTGCAAAGTAATCGTCCTCGTCAATAAAATGCGGAACCGAAAACGGCCGCCTGATAGAATCGCCGGATTCTACACGAACACAACCGCGGAGAACCCGCTTTGTCCCGCCTCGATCAGCTCCGCCAGTGGCTGGAGCAAACCTTGCCAGACACCGGCTACACGTTGGCGCCCGCCTCCGCCGACGCCAGCTTTCGCCGCTATTTCCGCATCACTTTTCCCGGCTCCGGCGCGAACGCCCCCTCCCCGCCGGACGACCGCCCCGCCAGCCTGATTGTCATGGACGCGCCGCCCGGCCGCGAAGACTGCCGCCCCTGGCTCGCCGTCGCGCGCCTGTTCCACGGCGCCGGCGTCCACGTCCCGGAAATTCTCGCGGAAAATCCCGCACAAGGCTTCCTGCTCCTCTCCGACCTCGGCGACACCACCTATCTCGCCAAACTGCGCACTCCGGACTGTACGCCATTCGAGGCCGCGCATCTATATGCGGATGCAATCGGCGCGCTGCTTGCCATCCAGGCCGCCAGCCGCCCCGGCGTCCTGCCGGAATACTCCGCCGAATCATTGCGCCATGAACTGATGCTGTTCCCGGAATGGTACATCGCCCGCCACAAGAACATCGCGCTCACCGCCGAAGAACAAAACACGCTGGCGGACGCCTTCGCGCAAATCATCGCCGCGAATCTCGCCGAACCCCGGGTTTTCGTGCACCGCGACTACCATTCGCGCAACCTCATGCACATCGCCGCTGGCATCAACCCCGGCATCATCGACTTCCAGGACGCGGTCTACGGCCCGCTCACCTACGATCTGGCGTCGCTTTTCAAGGACGCCTATATCGAATGGGAAGAAGATTTCACCCTCGACCTGCTTGCCCGCTACTGGGAAATGGCGCGCAAGCTCGGCCTGCCGGTGCGGCCCGACTTCGCCGACTTCCACCGCGACTACGAATGGATGGGCGCGCAGCGCCACATCAAGGTGCTCGGCATCTTCGCCCGCCTCCATCACCGCGACGGCAAGGACAGCTACCTCGCCGACATGCCCCGGGTCATGCGTCACCTGCGCAAAGTCTGCCAACGCTACCGCGGCCTCGGCCCCCTGCTCAAACTGCTCGACCGCCTCGAAGCCGTATCGCCCGAATACGGCTACACCTTCTGAGCGCGGCAAGAACAAAACAAACATCCCTCTCCATCTCCCAATCCCATGCTCGAATTTCTTGGCATCCCGGACATCTGGATCGCTCTGAGTCTCTTCCTGGCGCTCGCCTTCGTCCTCGCCTTCGAGTTCATCAACGGCTTCCACGACACCGCCAACGCCGTCGCCACCGTCATCTACACCAAGGCCATGTCGCCCTACCGCGCCGTCATGCTCTCGGGCGTCTTCAACTTCCTCGGCGTCCTGCTCGGCGGCGTCGGCGTCGCCTACGCCATCGTCCACCTCCTGCCCGTCGAACTGCTCATCAACGTCGACACCGGGCGCGGACTGGCGATGGTCTTCTCGCTGCTGGCCGCCGCCATCGCCTGGAACCTCGGCACCTGGTACTTCGGCATCCCCGCCTCCAGCTCGCACACCCTCATCGGCTCCATCCTCGGCGTCGGCATGAGCAACGCGCTGTTGAACGACCTGTCCATCGCCCAGGGCGTCAACTGGCACAAAGCCCTCGACGTCATCCTCTCGCTCATCCTCTCGCCGCTGGCGGGATTCCTCATCGCCGGCCTCATCCTCATCGGCCTGAAACGCTGGCGGCCCCTGTCGAGGATGCACGCCATCCCGAAAATCCATGCCACCCCGGAGACGCGCGGGGATCTCAAACCGAGAAAAAAACCGCCGTTCTGGAACCGCCTCGTGCTCGTCCTCTCTGCCATCGCGGTCAGCTTCGTACATGGCTCCAACGACGGACAAAAAGGCGTCGGCCTCATCATGCTGGTGCTGATCGGCTTCGTTCCCGCCCACTACGTGCTCAACCTGAACGCCAGCCCCTACCAGATCGTGCGCACCCGCGACGCCATCACGCACATGCAGCACTTCTACCGCCACAACCAGGACGAACTGAGCCGTGCCGTCCCGGCGCGGAGCCTGGCCGACGCCCCACCGATGCCCTATCGCTGCGAGACCGCGCGCACCGAGGAGACAATCCAGAGCCTCACGCAAAACCTGATGGGCATCGAACGCTATACCGAACTGGACGCCGCCGGGCGCGTGCAAGTGCGGCGCGGCCTGCTCTGTCTCGACGACATGGCCCGCCAGGTCGCCAAACTCCCCGGCCTCGACCCGCAAGAAAAAGCCGACCTCGCCCGCCTGCGCAAAGACCTCACCGCCGCCACCGAATACGCCCCGGTCTGGGTCATCTTCGCCATCGCCATGGCGCTCGGCCTGGGCACCGTCGTCGGCTGGCGGCGCGTGGTCTACACCGTCGGCGAACGCATCGGCAAGCAAGGCATGACCTACGCGCAAGGCATGAGCGCCCAGATCACCGCCGCCCTGGCCATCGGCGCCGCCAACCTCTACAGCCTGCCGGTGTCGACCACGCACGTCCTCTCCTCGGGCGTCGCCGGCACCATGGTCGCCAACCGCAGCGGCCTGCACGGCGGCACCGTCCGCGCCATCCTGATCGCCTGGGTACTGACCTTCCCCGCCTCCATGGCGCTGGCGGCGGCCCTTTTCTGGCTGGCGTCGCGGGTCGCGTCATGAAAACCGTGCGGGCCGCGTCATGAAAGCCATACAGATCGCGTCATGAAAGCCATGATCCTCGCGGCGGGCCGCGGCGAGCGCATGCGCCCGCTCACCGACCACTGCCCCAAGCCCCTGCTCACCGTCGGCGGCAAACCACTGATCGTGCGGCACATCGAACGCCTCGCCGCCGCCGGCATCGTCGACATCGTCATCAACCGCGCCCACCTCGGCCACATGCTCGAAGCCGCGCTCGGCGACGGCGGCGCCTTCGGCGCGCGCATCCGCTGGTCGCCCGAACCCCCCGGCGCGCTGGAGACCGCCGGCGGCATCCGCCAAGCCATGCAATACCTCGGCGGCGACCCCTTCCTCTCCATCAACGGCGACGTCTTCTGCGACATCGACTTCGCCGCGCTCGCCGCCATCGCCGCGCGCCTCTCCCCCCAACACGGCGACCTCGCCCACCTGCTGCTCGTCGACAACCCCGACCACCATCCCGGCGGCGACTTCGTCCTGCAAAACGGGCGCGTGCGCGACCAGGAAGAACACCGCCTCACCTTCTCCGGCATCGCCGCCTACCACCCCGCCCTTTTCGCCCACCTCGAAGCAGGCCGCCCCGCCCGACTCGCCCCCCAACTACGCGCCGCGATGCACATCGACCGCGTCAGCGGCGCCCACCACCGCGGATGTTGGCTCGACATCGGCACCCCCGAACGCCTGGCGCGCCTGGACGCGGAACTCACCCGAAATCGCGGCGAAACCCTCTCCCGGCCCTGACAGCCACCCTTTTTCAATCAGCGGCGCCGCGCGCCGCATGAAACGAACTGGATCGCCACGCCGC
>JAITLI010000077.1 GCA_031277975.1 Azoarcus sp. | reverse complement strand
GCGGGAAGTGGCGATCAAGGAATACCTGCCTGCCGCGCATGCGGTGCGTATCGACGGAAACGTGATGGCGCGCTCCCCTGCCAAGCGCGCCGTGTTCGAGTCGGGCATGCGCCACTTCGTTGCCGAGGCGCGGCTCCTGGCGCAATTGCGGCACCCGGCGCTCTCGGAAGTGCAGCGCTTCTTCGAGGCCAACGGCACCGCGTACATGGTCATGCCCCACTACCGTGGGCGCACGCTGCGCGAGATGATCCGGGGCGGCTACCGCGTCGTGCGCGCGGAAGAATTGCTCGGCATCGCCCTGCCCCTCCTGGACGGGCTGGTGCAACTGCACGCGCTCCCATGCGCTCACCTCGACATCTCCTCCGACAACATCCTCATCCAGGAGAAGGAAAACGGCGCGCCCGTCCTGCTCGATTTTGGCGCGGCGCGGCGCGCGCAGATCGATCACTGCGACCCGGCCACGATCATCCTCAAGCCGGGCTTCGCGCCGATCGAGCAGTACAGCCACGATGAAGAAAGCGGGCTGAGCACGGGGCCGTGGTCGGACATTTACGCGCTCTCGGCGGTGATGTACCAGATCATCAGCGGCAACATGCCAATGGTTTCAGTGGCGCGCACCCTGCACGACGGCCTGAAACCATTGTCGCGCCTTGCCGTGCCCGGCCTGCCCGCCGAGATGCTCAAAGTCATCGAAGCGGGCCTGGCGGTACAGCCGCAAGATCGTCCCGCCAGCGCCAGGGCGTTTTCGGAAGCGCTCAGGAAAGCCGCGCGCAGGCCGGTGTGGACATACCTCCTCGATCGCGGGGAGCACCAGCCCCCCGCGCCGCCCGTCCCCGATCCCGCACCGGCGCCGGCGCCTGACGGCACGGACGCCGAAGATGACGCGCGCCTCGCGCGCCCGGCTCCGATGCGCCTCGGCGCGCTGGTGGCCGGGCTGTCTCTTCTGGCCATCCTGACCGTGACCTGCCTGTCCGTCATCGTCATAAGCGGCGGCGACGAAAAAGTGCTCGAAGTCGGCGAAGGGAGCAGGGATGATCCGCCCGACTCCGTGGGGACGCAGCCGGCAACGCAACCCGGCGGCGTCCCCGCGAACGGCGACGATCCGCCCGCCGCGGGTTCCGACGGCGAAGCCGCCCCGCCCGTCACGCCGCCGCCTGTTGTCGATCCTGTCGAAACCGCGCCGCCCCCCCGTTCGCTTCCCGCGACCGGATGGCTGGAAGTGCACGTCAGGCCCTGGGGGAACGTCTATCTGGATGGCAAGCTCATCGGCGCCTCTCCGCCCGCCGTGGTGGTGGAGGCGCTGGCGGGCACCCATCTGATCGAAGTACGCAACGAGAGCCACAAGCCCTACCAGCAGGGAATCGACCTCAGGAAAGGACGGCGAAAACGCATCGCCCACGATTTCACCGCATCCGCCGAGGCCGGACAGCGGGAGGCATTGCCATGATGAACACAAGACAAGCACAGGACGAACACAAGACAAGCGCAGGACGAACACAAGACAAGCGCAGGACGAATACGGGAACCACGAGGAGAAAAAGCACATGAAAACCGGCCTCACGCATGAAACGGCGCGCGGACGCGCGGACTGGAAGAGGCTGCGCCATCTGGCGGTGCTGTCGTGCCTGGCGGCAGTGGCGGCAATGGCGGCGGGCTGCACGACGGTCTCGAACCTGTGGGCGCGGCTCACCACCGATTGCGTCGACTGCGCCGCCACTCCGGAAGCAGGGGCGCAGTGCGCAGAACAGATCGCGGAACAGGCGCAGGAGGCGCGGACGCAGACCGCCGCGACGCTCTACGAGGTGGGCTTTGTCCTGAATCAACAGGGCGAGGCGGGCGCGGCCATCGCCACCTATGGCGAGATCGACCGGCGCTTCGGCGAGGACGAGGCGCCGGCCCTGCGCGAGCAGGTGGCGCGGGCGCTGTTACACCGCAGCCTCTTGTTGGGCAAGGAAGGCAAGACAACCGCCGCCGTGGCCGTGCAGGACGACATCGTCCGCCGCTTCGGCGAGGACGGCTCGCCCGCCGTGCGGCTCACCGTCGCCATGGCGCTGGCGGGCAAGGGCACGCTCCAGGGCAGGAAAAACCGCCAGGCCGAACTGGCCGCCTGCGACGAGATCGAGCGCCGCTTCGGCGAAGACGACGCGCCCGCCATGCGGGAATTGCGGGCGAAAGTGCTCGTGCGCAAGGCCGCGCTCCTGCGGCGCGCCAGCGCGGCCAGGGCGATCGCCGTCTACGAACAGGTGATCGCGCGCTTCGGCGAGGACGATCTGCCCGCCATCCGCACACAGGTGGCGCGCGCGCTCTTCGGCAAGGCCGACGCCTTGAGAAAGCGGGAGGAGGCCCCGGCGCGCGCCGCCGCGCTCGAACAGATCGTCGCGCGCTATGGCGAGGATGCCGAGCCCGCCACGCGCGCCGTGGTCAAGCAGGCCGCCCGCGCACGCGCCGCCCTGGGCAGGGTCAAGGCGCGTCCCGCCGACAAGAAACAACCACGCCCGCCCGCCGCGGGCCGCAAGGTCGCGCACACAAACATGCACACGATTTCGAGCCGCGCTCGTCTGGCGATTGCCTGACGGTTTCGTTTCGACGAGCGCTTTTTTTTCCACGTTTCATTTCGCAAGGGTAAAAACCATCATGGCTTCATTGCAGGACTTCTTCATCAAGATCGAAGGCATCGACGGCGAATCCAAGGATTCCAAACACAAGAACTGGATCGACGTCCTGAGCTTCAGCTACGGCGTCTCGCAATCCTCGTCGATGTTTACCGGCGGCGGCGGCGGGGTGGGCAAGGCCAGTTTCGATAGCCTGTCCTTCACGCACTACGTCGACCGGGCCACCCCGAATCTCTTCCAGTACTGCGCCGCGGGCAGGCACGTGCCGACGGTGGAGATCTCCGCCTGCAAGGCCGGCGACGGCTCGCAGGAATACATGCACATCACGCTCACCGACTGCCTGATCACCTCGGCGGGGCCGACGGGTTCGACCGATGACGCACGGGTGCGGGAGACGGTCGGCATCTCCTATTCCAAGGCCA
>JAITLI010000029.1 GCA_031277975.1 Azoarcus sp. | reverse complement strand
ATCCATCGCTGTCGGCATCGACATTGCCAAACACAGCTTCGAGGCTGCGCTAGGCGTGGGCGGGCGTGTCGAGACTTTCACCAACGACGACAGCGGCCAGCAATCCTTGCTCGCCCAATTGGCGGGAAAGGCCGTCGACCTGATCGTCATGGAGGCGACCGGCGGTCTCGAACGCGATCTGGCCTGCGCCTGCCAAGCCGCCGGCCTTGCCGTGGCCATCGTCAATCCACGCTAGGCACGCGATTTCGCCAAGGCCATGGGCCATCTGGCCGAGACCGACCGCATCGATGCCCTGGCCTTGGCTGAACTGGCCCAAGTGCTCTCCCGCCATCCCGAGCGGGCGCGTTTCATCAGTGCCTTGCCTACGGCGGAGCAGCAAACCAAGGCGCGAAGCGCCGTGGCAATCCAGTTCGTTCCATCCGGTGCGAGAGCGCCGCTGGCTCGATCCCGCCCCTCAGGCTCGCGCTTTCACATAACGTCCGGGCGCGGGTTCGATGGGTTCGTATTTCGTGTTGCCGAGCCGTCCGCGCGCGGCGATCTTGCGGCCGCTGAACGGCGCCAGCCATTCGATCCAGTGCGCCCACCAACTGCCCGGATGTTCGTCCGCTTTCTCCAGCCATTCGTCCGGCGAGGTGGCTGGGTGCGCGCCCGTCCAGTAGCTGCGCCGGTTTTTCGATACCGGGTTGATGGTGCCGGCGATGTGGCCGCTCGCGCCCAGTACGAAGGTGGTGTCGCCGCCAAGCAGGGCGCGCCCCAAGTAGGAGGTTTTCCACGGCACGATGTGGTCTTCGCGCGCCGCGAAGAAGTAGGCGGGAACGCCGATCTTGCCCAGGTCGACTTTCTCTCCCAGAACGGTCAGCCGTCCGGGCAGGCGCAGGCTGTTTTCGAGATAGGTGTTGCGCAGGTACCAGGCCAGGAAGGGACCCGGCAGGTTGGTGGCGTCCGAGTTCCAGTAGAGCAGGTCGAACGCCCTGGGCGTGCCGCCTTTGAGGTAGTTGCCGACAACGTATTGCCAGACGAGGTCGTTGGCGCGCAGGAAGGAGAAGACGTTGGCAAGTTCTTGCCCCTGCAGCAGGCCGCCCTTGCCGATGGCGGCTTCGCGCGCGCTCACGCTCGCTTCGTCGACGAGACAGCCGATTTCACCGGTGTCGGAGAAGTCGAGCAGGGTCGTAAGGAAGGTCACGCTGGCGACCGGGTCTTCGCCGCGGGCGCGCAATACCGCCAGCGCTGTGGCGAGGATCGTGCCGCCGACACAGAAGCCGAGCGCGTTGGGCTTCTTGACCTTGGTGATTTCGCGCACGACCTCCAGCGCGGCAAGCGGCCCTTGTTCTACGTAGTCGTTCCAGGTCTTGCCGGATTCGGCGGGTCCCGCGTTTTTCCATGAGACCAGGAACACGGTGTGGCCCTGCCCGATGATGTAGCGCACGAAGGAGTTTTCCGGTTGCAGGTCGAGGATGTAGTACTTGTTGATGCACGGCGGCACGATCAGGAGCGGCGTCTGGAACGCCTTGTCGGTGAGCGGCGCGTACTGGATGAGCTGGATCAGGTCGTTTTCGTAGACCACCGCCCCCGGGGTGATGGCGAGGTTGCGCCCGACTTCGAAGGCGCTTTCGTCGGTCATCGACACGCGCCCTTTTTCGAGATCGGCAAGCAGGTTCTGGATGCCGCGCGTGATGCTCTCTCCCTTGGTTTCGAGCGCGGTACTGATGAATTCCGGGTTGGTGGCGGCGAAGTTGCTCGGCGACAGGGCGTCGATGTATTGCCGGGTCAGAAATTGCAGGCGGGACTTGGCGCGTCCGTCGGCGAGCGGGGTGTTGTCGGCGACCTGGCGCAGGAAGCTGGAGTTGATGAGATAGGCTTGCCGCAGGTAGTCAAACAGCGGACTCTCTGTCCAGGCCTGCGCGCTGAAGCGTTTGTCGCCGGGATCGGGCGCGATGACCGGGGGTTGCGCTTCTCCCGGTTTTCGCCCCACCACCGACGACCACAGGGCGGTGTGGCGGGCGGCGAATTCTTGCTGCAAGCGCCCGAACACTTCGGCTTCTGGCAGGGGCACGGCCGTGGCCGCCTGTCCCGAGGAATCCTGCATGGCTACCTGTTGTTGCGTCAGCGCATCGAAGAAGCTCTGCGCCATTGCTTGCCCGGCCTGCATCATGGCCTGCGCGATGGCGTCGACTTGTTGTTTACTGCTTGCGTCGTCGGACATTTTTTCCTCCGTTCTCCATTGAAGCCGGACGACGGCAGTTTCCGTCATCCGCGCATATCGTTTGTTTATCGTCCGCCAAGATAAAGCCGATTCCGGCTGCGATCAATAGCGTCATCCTTTATTTGTCAAGCTTTGTCAAGCCAGATCAGCGATGCGAAGCGTCCCGTCGTCCCTTCGCGGCGGTAGGAAAAGAATTGTTCGCGCGCGCCGAAGCTGCACACGCCGCCGCCGTGGACCCGTTCCACCCCCGCCCGCGTCAGCCGCCGGCGGGCGAGCATGAATAAATCGGCGAACCATTTTCCCCGCGCTTCGCCCGCCCTGAAGGCCGCCGCCGCGCCGGTATCGGTTTCCAGGAACGCCGCCCGCACTTCGTCGCCGACCTCGAATGCCGCCGGGCCGATCGCTGGTCCCATCCAGGCCATGATCCGCGCCGGCGCGGTTTCCATCCGCGCCAGCGCCGCTTCCAGCACACCCGCCGCCAAGCCGCGCCAGCCCGCATGCGCCGCCGCGACCACCGTGCCCATGTCATCGCACAGGAGCACCGGCAGGCAGTCGGCGGTCAGGATGGCGCAGACTTCGCCGCGCGCGCGCGCCACGGACGCGTCGGCGCGCGCGCGCGCGCCATTGCCGCTGTCCGCCGCCGTGGCGACTGTGACGCCATGCACTTGTTCGAGCCACAAGGGTTCGGCGGGCAGATGCCGCCGCAGGATGGCGCGATTGGCGGCTACCGCAGCCGGATCGTCGCCGACATGCGCGGCGAGGTTGAAGCTTTCGTAAGGCGCTTTGCCGACGCCGCCGCGCCGGGTGGTCAGCAATGCCCGCACCGTGGATGGGGCAGGCCAGTCGGGCGCGATGAAAAAAGCCGGGGCCAGCGCCGTCTGTCCGCTCATTTTTGTTCGCCTTCCATGGCCCACGCGGCGATTTCTTCATCGGCGCGGCTGCCGAGCGCGCGCAGCAAAGCGGCCAGATCCGCCGACGGCGGCGCGAACCACGCCATGGCCTCGCCGCTCGCCGGGTGGGTCAGTTTCAAGCGGAAGGCATGGAGGGCCTGGCGCGCGAACCCGGCCAGCGCCGCTTCCGGCGCGCGCCGCGGTCCATAAACCGGATCGCCGGCGAGGGGGTGGCCCAGATGCGCCATGTGGACGCGGATCTGGTGCGTGCGCCCGGTCGCCAGCCGGCATTCGAGCAAGGTGAGCGCTTCCAGGCGTTCGCGTACCGTGTAGCGGGTGAGCGCGGGCCGTCCGCCCTCGACCACGGCCATTTTGGTACGTTGCGCCGGATGGCGGGCGATCGGCGCGTCGATCTCGCCGTCGCGGACAAGCGCACCGTGTACCAGCGCCAGATAGTGGCGTCCGACCGTGCGGGCCTGCAATTGCCGGATCAGGTGTGTTTGCGCCGCCAGCGTTTTCGCCACGGCGAGCAGTCCGCTGGTGTCCTTGTCCAGGCGATGCACGATGCCGGCGCGCGGCACGCCGGCAAGCGCCGGCACGTGGTGGAGAAGCGCGTTCATCAGGGTGCCGTTCCAGTTGCCGTTGCCCGGGTGGACGACCAGTCCGGCGGGCTTGTCGATCACTAGCAGGTCTTCGTCCTCGAACACGATAGCAAGCGCGATGTCCTCGGCCGCGCCGGCCAGTTCCATGGGGCGCGGCGGCGCGGCGTCCATTTCCAGCCGTTCGCCCCCCCATATCCGGGCGCGCGCTTCGGGCGAACGCCCGTCGATGCGGATGCGCCCCTCGCGCAACCAGCCTTGCAGGCGGCTGCGGGAATATTCGGGAAACAGCCGGGCCAGCGCCTGATCCAGACGCAGGCCGGCGCACTCCGGTGGAATCACGCCGGTCACGGATGACGCGACTCCAGCGGAATGTATCCTTTCGTCCGGGCTATAATCTGCCGGTTCATTCAAACGAGTGTTTTCGATGACCAGATTCACCTTTGAGAGTGTAGCGGGAAACGCGGCCCGGAATGTCGTGCTGATCGCCGCCCTAGCGCTTGGCGGCTGCAGCAGCCTGCCCGAAGACGAGACCGCGGGCTGGAACCCCCAGAAGTTCTATTCCGAAGCCAAGCAGCTGATGACCGAGGGCGGTTACGAGCAAGCGATCAAGCTGTTCGAGAAGCTCGAATCGCGTTATCCCTATGGCCGTTTCGCCCAGCAGGCGCAGCTTGAGACCGCCTATGCCCATTACAAGTCGGGCGAGCCGGAGCTGGCGATTCTCGCCGCCGAGCGCTTCATCAGGCTGCATCCCAATCACCAGAATGTCGACTATGCCTATTACCTGAAGGGCCTGGTCAATTTCAACGAAGACCTCGGCATCCTGGGCGGCGTGGTCAACAAGGATCTTTCCCAGCGCGACCCGCGCGCCGCGCGCGAGGCGTTCGACACGTTCCGCGAACTCGTCGAGCGTTTTCCCGACAGCAAGTACGCCGAGGATTCCCGCCTGCGCATGCAATATCTGGTGAATTCGCTCGCTTTCCACGAAGTGCACGTCGCCCGCTATTACTACCGGCGCGGCGCCTATATCGCCGCCATCAACCGCTCCCAGACGGCGATCACCCTGTACCCGAACGCTCCGGCCAATGAGGAAGCCCTTTTCCTGATGGTCAAGAGCTACGACAAACTCGGCCTTGCCGATCTGCGCGACGACGCCGACCGCGTACTGCGGCAGAATTTCCCCGAAAGCCCGTATTTTTCCGGCGGCCCCGGCGACGGGCGTCCATGGTGGCAACTCTGGGAATGAGTCAGTCCCGGGCGGGAACGAATTTGACGACGGCAAGCGAAAGATTGTCCCCATGTCCGTTGGCGCGCGCGCGCGCCAGTTCGAGCAGGCATTGCGCGGCCTGGGCGGCGGGTTGGTTGGCGAGCACGCCGGCCAGTTCGTCATTGCCGAAGTAATGCCACAGCCCATCCGAACAGATCAGGAAATCATCCCCCGCCCTCACGTGCTCGCAAGCGCCGTGCTCGATGTGCGGAGCGCGGTCGCTGCCCAGGCACGTAACCAGCACGTTGCGCTGCGGATGGCGCAGCGCTTCCTTCTCGGACAGGCTCCCCCGGCGCTGCAACTCCCCCACTAATGAGTGATCCCGGGTGCGCAGAAGCGTCTTGCCAGCCCGGAAATGATACAGGCGCGAATCGCCGCAATGCGCCCAGTACGCCTTTCCCCGGTAGAGCAGGAAGACCACGATCGTGCTGTGGGGGTCCTGCTCGCTGGTGAACCGGCTCAGGCGAATGGCCGAATGTGCGTCGCGGACCACGGAATCGAGCAATTGTTTTGGCTGTTCGGTGGCCGGGGTGAAGGATTCGAAATTCTGCCGCGCCGACAAAATGACCTGCTCGGCGGCCATCGCTCCACCGCTGTGCCCGCCCATGCCATCGGCCAGCGCGACGAGCAAGGCGCCGGGATGTGACGGGTGTGTCAGGACGGTCACGCGATCCTGTTGTTCTTTGCGATCACCTGTATGGCGGGCGGCACTGGTTTCGACTGTAACGCGCATGAAGAAAACGGCACAAGATTTGAACAGAACTACGATCATACCAACCGGCGCGTGTGCGGCAACAATGAAGCGCGCCCGACTGTGAGAACATCGGCATCCGGTGTGCGGGTCGTGGAGACCGGGAGAACATGTGGCGCGGGTAGTCATGGAGTGTCCATGCCCTTGCCGCTCCCGCGACACGGCGAATTTGCGGGATTCTCCCATGTTCCGTCGATGCCATGCAAATTGCCGCCGCGCGAATTCCCGTTTTCCGCGCCGCGGCGCGATCGGGTGCGCGGACAACACGGCAATGATCGGGATCTTGACTTACGGCGCTTTACGCAATAAAGTGCGCGATTCTTCCAATGAATCAACTGGAGCAACACCATGTACGCGGTGATAAAAACCGGCGGCAAGCAGTATCGCGTCCGCGCCGGCGAAAAGATCAAGATAGAACAGATACCGGCTGACGTGGGTTCCCAAATCACGCTCGACCAGGTCCTGCTGGTCGGCGAAGGCGAGTCGGTCAGGATCGGCGCGCCCGTGGTTACCGGAGCCGCCGTCACGGCGTCCGTGCTCGCGCATGGCCGCCACGACAAAATCAGGATTTTCAAGATGCGCCGGCGCAAGCACTACCAGAAGCATCAAGGACATCGCCAGAACTACACCGAAATCCGCATTGACGAGATTTCGGCCTGAGAGCGGAGCTTAATTCATGGCACACAAAAAAGCAGGCGGCAGTTCGCGCAACGGCCGCGACTCGGAATCGAAACGCCTCGGCGTCAAGCGTTACGGCGGCCAGTTCGTCACGGCGGGCAACATCCTCGTGCGCCAGCGCGGTACCCAATTCCATCCCGGAGAACACGTCGGCATCGGCAAGGATCACACCCTTTTCGCGCTTACCGACGGCACCGTCAAATTCCAGGTCAAAGGCCCGAAGAAACACCGCACGGTCACGGTAATCCCGGAGGCTCCCGCCCCCGCCGCCGCCTGACCCGCCCGCATACGGCCTCATTGCTTCAAGCCCTGTCCCTTCGCGGTAGGGCTTTTTCTTTTCGTTCCCCTCCAGCTTCCGCGCCGCGCAGTGGCGCCCGGCTCCCGCGATGAAATTCTTCGACGAAGCCCGTATCGAGATAATCGCCGGCGACGGCGGTGACGGCGCAGCCACGTTCCGGCGCGAAAAGTACGTCCCGCGCGGCGGCCCCAGCGGCGGCGACGGCGGGCGCGGCGGCAATGTGCATGCCGTCGCCGATCGTAATGTCAATACCCTGATCGACTATCGTTACACCCGTGTCTTCCGCGCCGGGCGCGGCGAGAACGGCGGCAGCCGCGACTGCTACGGCAAGGGTGGAGCGGACATCGTCCTGCGGTTTCCAGTCGGAACCCTCATCATCGACGCCGACAGCGGCGAACAGCTTGCCGATCTCGACGAAGACGGCAAGCGGATATTGCTCGCCAGCGGCGGACGGGGCGGACTCGGCAACATCCATTTCAAATCGAGCACCAATCGCGCCCCGCGCCAGCACACCCCGGGCCAGAAAGGCGAACGGCGCAATCTCGCCCTCGAACTCAAGGTGCTGGCCGACGTCGGCCTGCTCGGCATGCCCAACGCCGGCAAATCGACCTTCATCCGCGCCGTGTCGGCCGCCCGGCCCAAGGTGGCGGACTATCCGTTCACCACGCTCGCCCCCAATCTCGGCGTGGTTCGCACCGCCGAACAGCGCAGTTTCGTGATCGCTGATATTCCCGGCCTGATCGAAGGCGCGGCGGAAGGCGCGGGGCTGGGACACCAGTTTCTCCGCCACCTGCAACGCACGCACCTGCTGCTGCACCTCGTCGATCTCGCGCCCTTCGACCCCGATGCCGATCCGGCGCGCGATGCCCGCACGATTGTCGCGGAACTACGCAAATACGACGAAAATCTGTTCGCCAAGCCACGCTGGCTCGTGCTCAACAAGCTCGATCTCGTCCCCGCTGAAGAACGCGCCGCCCGCATCGCCGCCTTCCTGGAAGCCTTTGGCCCGGACGCGCGCCATTTCGAGATTTCCGCCATCAACGGCGAAGGCTGCCAGGCGCTGCTTTTCGCCATCCAGGATTTCCTCGACGGCGAGCGTACGCGCATCGAGGCCGAACGCGCCCGGCGGCGCGCGGACGAGCAGGCGCGGCTTGCCGCTCTCGCCGCCGCGACGCGCGCGCGGGAAGCCGCCTTCATCGACGAAACCGAAATCCCCAGTGCCAGCGGAAACGGCGCAACCCCGGACGGCAGCGCGGACGACGAGCTTCGATAACACAAGAATTTCGCCATGAATACGAGAATGCGCCTCCGCGACGCCCGCCGTCTGGTGATAAAAGTCGGCTCGGCGCTCGTCACCAACAACGGCGCGGGTTTCGACCATGCCGCCGTCGACGGATGGGCGCGCCAGATCGCCGCCCTGCGCCAGGACGGACGCGAAATCACGCTGGTATCCTCGGGCGCCATCGCCGCCGGCATGCAGCGTCTGGGCTGGGAAAAAAGACCGCGCGAAATGCACCGCCTCCAGGCCGCCGCCGCGGTTGGTCAGATGGGACTGGTGGAAGCCTACGAAAAAATTTTCTCTCGTCATGGCCTCGCCACCGCGCAAATCCTGCTCACCCACGACGACCTCGCCGACCGCAACCGCTACCTCAACGCACGTTCGACGCTCATCGCCCTGCTCGAACTGGGCGTCATCCCGATCATCAACGAAAACGATACCGTCATCACCGACGAAATCAGGTTCGGTGACAACGACACCCTTGGCGCGCTGGTCGCCAACCTGATCGACGCCGACGCCCTCATCATCCTCACCGACCAGGAAGGGCTGTACACCGCCGATCCCCGGAGCGACGCTTCCGCCACGCTGATCGACGCGGGACGGGCCGAAGACCGCCGCTTCGAGGCCATGGCCGGCGGCGCGGGCAGCGGCATCGGCAAGGGCGGCATGCTGACCAAGGTTCTCGCTGCGCGCCGCGCGGCGCGCAGCGGCGCGCACACCTGCATCGCCAGCGGGCGCGAGCCTGACATCCTGCCGCGGCTGATTGCCGGCGAAGCGCTCGGCACCCTGCTTCACGCCAGCAGTTCGCGCCTGGCCGCGCGCAAGCAATGGCTGGCCGATCACCTGCAACTGGCTGGCGCGCTCATCATCGACGCGGGCGCGGTCGATGCCCTGCACGGCGGCAAAAGCCTGCTGCCGGTGGGCGCGCTCGAAGTGCGCGGCGATTTCGGCCGCGGCGCGGCGGTCGCCTGCCTCAGCGAAACCGGCGAAGAAATCGCGCGCGGCCTGGTCAATTACGCCGCGGGCGAATGCCGCCGCATCTTGCGCAAACCCAGCGCCGAAATAGAGCGCATCCTCGGCTACGTCGACACCCCGGAACTGATCCACCGCGACAATCTGGTCATACGCCAAGGATCGGCGCCACGGAACGATCCGGATCGAAGATAGGAAAATCCACCCCGGAACGGGAATGTCTTTTTGCTTCGCAGCATGGCTGCTGTGCAATGCTTCGTGGCGATTTCGCAACATCAATGCGTTTCTTTGTTGCTGTGCACAAAATCCATGCTACGATGCAACCGTCTTACACGGCCGATGTGGCCCATACCCATACGCCCTGCAACGGAGATGAACATGAACCTTCTTGAACGCTTCAACCTGGGGCACGGTTTCGATAAACGCTTCGAAGCCGTCCCGGCAACGACCGAAACACTGCGCCGCGACGTTTTCCGCCTTCGCCACGAAGTCTATTGCGAGGAGCTGAAATACGAGCCAGAACATGCGGACAGACTCGAATCGGACAAATACGATGCCGGCAGCCTGCATTGCCTGATTCGCGCCTCCTCCCCCGACATCCAGCCCGCCGGTTGCGTTCGCCTGATCCTGACCCGCGCGGACGAGCCTGCCGCGCCGCTGCCGATCGAGACCATTTGCGCGCGCGCACTCGACCGCTCGATCATCGACCCGCAAAAACTGGCGCGCGCGCGCATCGCCGAGATTTCCCGTCTCGCCATCCACCCGGCATTCCGTCGCCGTGGCAGCGACGGACGCTTGCCGGTCGCCATCAACGCGGAAGACTTCAGCCTCGCGCGCGGGATCCGCTTCCCGTACATCCAGCTCGGCCTCTACCTGAGCGCCGTCGCGCTGGCCAAGCATCACGGCATCGCTTCCCTGTTCGTGCTGACTGAACCGCGCCTGGCGGCATACTTCGCCAAGCTCGGCGTCAATATCAGGCGTATCGGCGGGCCGGTCGAACATCACGGCATCCGCGTGCCTTCATTGCTCGAAGTCCAGGGCGTCATCGACGGCATGAGTTCCATCGTGAAGCCGATGTGGCAAGTCATCGAAAACAGCATCGCGCGCGGTTTCGCCGCCGAAAATACTCCGGCCAAAAAGACCGCCTGACAGACAGCCCGCCAAGAGCGAAACGGAAAACCTCCCGCCGCCGGAAATTCCGGGCGCGCGCGGAGAAGTTTTCCGAAGAGAGGGTTCTTGCTGGCTATACTGCGCGCCGCATGGAACGAAGCCCTCTCCCGGTCTCCGGCCACCCTTCCTCGCAGGCGGGGGAGCAACTGTCTTCCGGGTCAAGAGCAATGAAGAGCTTCATCCCAAGCTTTTCCTGTTCGTACCATGGCATTGAGGATGGTCAGGAGTTTGCGCATACACGCGACGATGGCGACCTTCCTGGGTTTGCCCGCGCCGGCGAGGCGGTTGTAGAACGTCTTGATGACGGCATTGAAGCGAATGGCCGCCAGCGCCGCCATGTAGAGTCCCCGGCGGACCTGTGCGCGTCCGCCGAAGATGGCGCGCTTGCCGCGCAT
>JAITLI010000004.1 GCA_031277975.1 Azoarcus sp. | reverse complement strand
ACAATAATAGGATATCCCTTTCCGTGTCAATCATAAATAGGTTTTTGAAATTCAAGGCCATAAAAAAATGGACCACTCTTCCATGAGCGTTCTCCGCTTCTGGAACAAATCACCTCGGCGATAGGCCGCTTCTGTTTTGTTGTCAATCGTATGTGCAAGTGCCATTTCGGCAACTTCGTTTTGATGGGCAGTGCATTCTGCGACCCAATCACGAAATGTTGACCGAAAACCATGCGGAGTGGCAACTTTATCTTGCTTGAGGTCCATGTAGCCTTTGCGACCAGCTTTTATTTCAACATTGTGCATACGTTTGATGACTGCCGCCAAGGTCGCATCAGATAGCTCATTGCCATTCTCCGCAGGGAAAACAAGATCTGTTCCGTCAACACGATGAAGCGTTTTCAGTAATTCCATCGCCGATTTTGATAGCGGTATTCGATGTTCTTTGTGGGCTTTCATGCGTTCGGCAGGCACTGTCCAGAGGTGCGATTCCAGGTCGATTTCATTCCACGTAGCGCCGCGCACCTCATTGGAGCGGGCCGCAGTCAGAATTGCAAATCCAAGTGCCTGTGCGCCTATCCCGTTCATTCTGCGAAGGTGTTCCATGAAGCTTTTCATTGCCGCAATAGGCAATGCAGGATGATTGCCTCCCTTTTTGACTTTTGAGGGTTTGGCTAGCATCATGTCAAGATGACCATGCCAACGGGCCGGATTCAAGCCTTCGCGGTATTTGCGAGCGGTTGCCCAATTGAGGACGGCTTCGATCCGGCCACGTACTCGTGTCGCGGTTTCTGTTTTGTTCTTCCAAATAGGCTCAAGAATTGACAGTATATGTGGGGTGTCAATCTCACATACTCGCAGTTTGCCAATGACAGGTAATGCGTAAGTCTCCAAAGTGTTGGTCCATTGCTGGCGATGTTTCGGGTTGCGCCATTCATCTGCCTTTGCCTTGATGAAAGACTGTGTTGCTGCCTCGAAGGTAATGCTGCTGGCTTGGCGCGCTATCAGGGCACTGCGTGCGGCTCTGCGCTCAGCAACAGGATCGATGCCTTGGGCAATTTTATCGCGAACTTCTCGCGCCTTATCCCGAGCCTGTTGAAGAGTAACAGCAGGATAGCCCCCCAGTCCAATCTCACGACGGCGTTGTTTACCATTTAAACTTTCGCCTACAGTGATACGCAGCCCCAAGTCCGGGGACGACTCCAACGGCAAACATCCTCGGTTTTGAGAGGCGCTTGACCTCTAGTGCCGAAAGCTCTTTTGCCATTCGCGGCATTTTTAAACCCGCCTAAATATAAACGATTGTAAGCGATCTGTCGAGACGAGCCAAGAGGAGTAAAATGGCTAACCCGTTGATTTATAATGGAATAGTTGATAGCATGGGACAGTATTAAACACGGATTCGGCAGTCACCCTCTCTGCCATGGATACAATAAGATCAATGAGCCATGAGCGGTCTTGACTTCAACCCACAGTAAGTCGGGTTCGAGCGGCCAATCCGGCGCGCCTGCCGTCGGGCCGATCGCCCCGGTATCTTCCCGGCGCGGTTTCAGCGTATACAAACCACTTTCCGACGCGCCTTCCCTGCCGTAAATAATTTCGAGCCATCCAGCGATCATCGCTTGCCGACTTCAGTCCGGGGGATACGTGCATTCCCTTAAAATCCACATTGGCGGCATAGTTTCGGGACACCGCACGAAAAGAACAGGGCCGGAGCATTAAATTTTGCGTAATTGCAAGGCGGTAGCCAGATGATCCGGATTGTACGCGGCGGTTTTGAGTTTTCTGGGCAGGCTGATGGAACGGGAGGTATCGACGCGCACCGACTTTGGCCGCGGTGAGGATGGTTTGCCAGTTCTTGCTCAGATCGATCTGCATTTCGCGCCTGGCGGGCAGCCAGTCGGTTTTTTGGGTCATGATGAAAGTTCCTTTGGGTTGAAACGATGTGTGGAGTCTGTAGACCACAGGGTGTTGTCTACAGACAATGAAGTGTTGTCTGTAGACAATGGGGCGCGGTCTCCAAACAACAGACCGTGGCGGAGCGCAAATCCCCCACTTCGTCATTGCGAGGCGCGCAGCGCCGTGGCAATCCATGCGGCGGTTCCACTTTCCGAAGCGCCACGGCAAGCTGCAAGGCCATCCGGGAATCCGTGGTCAGGGTTTCAGCCCCGCCATCCCTGTATCAAGCTGTAACCCGCCCAAGTCATCAGCACCGAGCCGGCGGCGTGCAATAGCGTGTGCGCCCCCATCCATCCCCACGCGCCGCGCTGGGCGAGGTGGAGAGCTTCGGCGGAAAAGGTCGAGAAGGTGGTCAGTCCGCCAAGCAGGCCGGTGGTGAGCGCCAGCCGCAGGGCGGGAGACAGGCCGGGGTTTGCCTGCAATATGGCCAGCGCCACGCCCATGAGGAATCCGCCCCCCAGATTGGCCGCCAGCGTTCCCAGCGGCAGTGCGAAGCCCAGTGGATTGAGCCATTCCCCCAAGGCCCAGCGCAGCCATGCGCCGCAGGCCGCACCGATGCCGATCGCTACGCCCGCTGTTGTGTTCATCATGGAGGCTCCGGCGCACCGCGCCTGGGTTTCACGCGCCTTGCGGGGTCTTGCCTGGTTCGGGGGAAGGCGGTGTCCGCGCGGGCGCGGGTTTCTGCTCGTCGGGCGGCAGGGCGCGGCTCAGGCTGATGCGCGTCGGATAGGCGATCTGGGCGCCGCGGTTGGCGATGATTTCGGCGATCTTCAGCAGAATGTCCTGTTTGATTTCGTGGAAGTCGATCCAGACCGTGGTGCGGGTGAAGGTGTACACCATGATGTCGAGCGAGAATTCGTTGAACTGGAGGAAATTCACGATCAGGGTCTGCGCCTGGTCGATTTCCGGATGCGCGCGCAGCATGGCGCGGATGTCTTCGACGATATCCGCGACCACGCCGATGTCGTCGTAACGCACGCCGATGGTTTCGTTGATGCGCCGATTGCTCATCCGCGAGGGGTTTTCGACCGTGATGGTGGTGAATACCGAATTGGGCACGTAAAGCGGCCTTTTATCGAACGTGCGGATGCGGGTCAACCGCCAGCCGATGTCTTCGACCGTGCCTTCGATTTGCTTTTCGGAGGAACGAATCCAGTCGCCGACCGCGAACGGGCGGTCGAAATAGATCATCAGGCTGCCGAAGAAATTGGCGAGCAGATCCTTGGCGGCAAAGCCCACGGCGATGCCGCCGATGCCGCCGAAGGCCAGCACGCCTTCGACCGAGAAGCCCAGGCTCTGCAAGGCCACCAGTACCGTGGTGATGGACACCGATATCCGCAGGAGCTGGCCGATGGCCTCGACCGTGGTGCGGTCGACTTCTTCGCCGAGCGCGATCCGGCGCCTGATGATCGCGTCTTTCGCGTTGCCGATGAGCCGCAGCAGGAACCAGCCAAGGCAGGCGATGACGCCGATGGTGCGCACGGGATGAACCACCGCGAGAATAGCCGCTTCCGTCCGTGCCTGCACAATCTGGCCCACGAACGAAATGCCGACCACCCATGCCAGTATCGACAGGGGACGGCGGGCGGCGAGCGCCAGGACCTGATTCCACTGGGCCTCGGCCGCGCCCCCGGCGCTTTCTTTGCCGAAGCGGGACAGCACCCGGCGCGACACGTAATTGAAAACGCCGACCGCGCATACGATGAGCAGGATGTGCAGCGCGAGCATTGTCATCGCATCCCCGCCGGTCAGGCTCTCCAGCCAGTATTTCAATTGCTCCATGTTCATTCCTCCCGCTCGGGGCATGCATTCTACAGAAATATGTAATGGAGACGCGGCGGGACGAGTATCGTCACGTGTCCATAGGTATTTCTACCTGATATTCCGACAATATGTGTGGCCCGTTTCACGAACGTGCGCTAGTCTCGAAACGATGCCACGCCGCCGGACTGGCGCCGAACGCCGAACGCGGAACGCGGCTGGGCACGAAACTCCAGTTACATGTTTCAGGATCATGAACGCCATCGATAACCAAGCACCGCACGGAATTTCCATCCCCGCATGTCCGGCCATCCTCACTCAGTTGATGGACGAATTGAAGAGTCCGCTCATCAACAGCAAGAAAATTGCCATCCTCATCAGCCAGGATGTCGGAATCGCCGCCGTCGTCGTGCGCACGGCCAACTCCCCGCTCGTCGGCGGAGGCCATCGCATCGCTTCGATTTCGGACGCGGTGAAGATGCTCGGCTTCGGCTCGCTTGCCAATCTGGTGCATGAGGCGTTGCTGCAAAACGCGATCAGCAGCGAGGGCAACTCGCTCGAACGCTTCTGGGACAGCTCCCGCTACACCGCCATCGCCAGCAAACGCCTGGCATCCATCGTCGGGCGCGTGAATCCGGATACCGCCTACACTTTCGGGCTGTTCCACGACTGCGGCATCCCGCTGCTCGCGCAACGCTATCCCGAATACAAAAATGTCCTGCGCGACGCCAACCAGGATGCCGCGCGGGTGTTCACCGACATCGAGGACGAAGCCATCGGCACCAGCCACGCCGTGCTCGGCTACTACCTCGCGCGCACCTGGGGGCTGACCGACGCCGTTACCCAGGGCATCCTCAATCACCACGACTACGCCCAACTCGAAGACCCGCGCAACATCCACAGCGAGGCGCACCGCCTGATCGCCATCAACGTCCTGGCCGAATTCGTCGCCGGCACTCACCTGCGCACGGTGCAGGACGCCGAATGGCTCAAGGCGCGCGATGCGGTCTCCGTCTGCCTGGGGTACGTCCCCACCGACCTCGACGACATCGCCGACGATCTGATTTACCAGTTCGACCAGGCGCTCAATCATCCGGACGAAGGATGAACGGCGGCTCCGGACAACGGGGCTTTCACACTCGGGCC
>JAITLI010000199.1 GCA_031277975.1 Azoarcus sp. | reverse complement strand
GGTGGGGCTGGTTTGCGGGTGGGGGTTGTTTGTCATCTTCTTTACCGGCACGGCGGCGGTGTTTCTGGATGCGGGGCAGCATTGGCTTCGGCCGGAATTGCATCGTCCGGCGGCGGCGGGGCTGGACGCGCGAGGGATGGTCGAGGCGGCGGAGCGGAAACTGCGCGAACAAGGGGAAGGTGGGCCGATGTGGTGGCTGATCGGCTTGCCGGAACGAGGCTCGGCGCATTTCGAGGCCAGTTGGCGGCGGCAGGGCGGCTGGCAGGATGCCATGCTGGATGCCGCCACGGGCGAGGCGCTGGCCGAACAGCCGCGCGCGAGCCGGGCCATGTATCTCTTGTATTGGCTGCACTTTCGCCTGCACGGGTTGCCGGGGAAGCTGGGTCATTGGCTGGTGGGGGCGCTGGCGGTGGCGATGCTGGCGTTTTTTGTTACCGGGATCATCGTGCACAAGCGGATTTTCACGGACTTCTTCACCTTCCGCCCCGGCAAGGCTCCGGCGCGCAGTTGGCTGGACGCGCACAACGTGAGTTCGGTGATGACATTCTTGGCCGGGCTGGCGGGCGCGGCGGGAGTTGGCTGGACGCGCACAACGTGAGTTCGGTGATGACGCTGCCCTTCGCGCTGATGATTACCTATTCGGAGCTGGCGATTTTCTGGGGGCAGTGGATGCCGGCGGGGGAAATGGTGGTGGGGCGCGAGGCGATGCGGGACGAGACGCGGCCCGCGTTGCCACGCAGCGAAGGCCCCGGCGATCCCGCGCCCACCCTGCCGCTGTGGTCGTTCGTCGAGCGGGCGCAATCCGGGTTGACGGCGGGGCAGACCTTGCGGCGCATCTTCGTTTTCCATCCCGGCGGGACGCAGACGCAGGTGCACGTTTCCCACGGGGACGACGCGCTCCTGTGGGGCGGCGGCGACGAGAAAGTCTTCCACGGCGCGACGGGCGAATTGCTGCGCCACGAGACCGACAGCGCGAGCGCGGCACGGGCGACGCAGGGGGTATTGCGCGCGATGCACGAAATCCACTTCGCCGGGCCGCTGTTGCGCGGGTTGTATTTTCTGATGAGCGCGGGGTGCTGCGTGATGATCGCCACGGGGCTGGTGCTGTGGACGGTGAAGCGCCGCGGCAGGGCGTCGAAGCAGGCGGCGCGGGGCGCGCCGCGCCCGCTGTGGGGCTGGCGTATCGCCGAGGCGCTGAACGTGGGCACGGTGGCGGGCCTCCTGATTGCCACGGCGGCGATGTTCTGGAGCAACCGGCTGATTCCGGCAAGCCTGCCCGGGCGGGAGGGGTGGGAGATGCGGGTGTTTTTCGCCGTCTGGGCGCTGTGTGCCTTGTGGCGGGCGCGGCGGCTGATTGTGCCGGGGCCGCTTCAGGCGCTATCGGGGCCAACGCCTAGGCGCTTGTGGGCGGAGCAGCTTGGGGTGACGGCGGCGCTCTACGGGCTGCTTCCCATGGTCAGCGCGGTGATGTCGCCCGGCAGCGCATTGTGGGTGACGCTTCCGGGCGGGCAGACGGCGGTGGCGGGGTTCGATCTGACGATGCTGGGCGCGGGGCTGCTGCTGGCGCTGGTGGCGCGCAAGGTGTCGGCGGGCGGGGAGACGGCTGTGGAAGACAGCGCGGCGCGGGGAACGGAGGGTGGGGAAGGCGGAAGGATCGCGGCATGAGGAACGGGAATGTGCCGGTTTTTCGCGCTTCGGCGCGCTCCATCGCTTCGCGCGCGCTGGCGGCCTTGCTGGGCGGCTACGCGCTGGCCTCCGCATTCACGGCCTTTTTCTCGCTGGCGCTGCCGCTGCATCCCGGCGAGGCGGTGCTGACCGCCAGCCTGCTGGGCTTCGTGGTGTATGTGGCGGCGGTCATTTCCGTCTTCGGCGCGGGGAGCGCGGCACGGGCCTGGGGCTGGATGCTGGGGCCGTCGCTCTTGCTCACGGCGGGAACCTGGCTTCTGGGGAGCCTGCGATGACGCTGACGACGATATTCATGGCGCTGGCCGCGCCGCTCTTCATCTTCCTGGGTTTCGCCGCGCTCTGCCTTGGGATGGAGAAGCACCACAGGGAATATTTCGGGCGCGCGCCCGCCGCGTGGCCGCGGTTGCGGTGGTTGCGCGCCCTGGGCTGGCTCTTGCTCGCGCTCTCGTTCGCCGCTTGCGTGGTGGACGAGGGCTGGCAGATCGGGCCGCTGGTGTGGTTCGGGTGGCTGTCGGTACTCGGCATGGCGCTCGTGTTCGCAAGGCCGTGGTTGCCGCGCGGCCAGTAATGCTGTTTGTCTCTCTGATTTTCTTGCCGTTCGTTTCACTTTTTCTTGAAGGAGATTCCCCCATGAAACACCAGAAGCTTTCCCTCAACACCCTGCTGGCCGCGCTGGCCCTGGGCGTCAGCGCCACGGCCTCGGCGCACGGTCTGCCTTATGTGTTGCCCTTCCAGTTCCATACCGACCAGGATGTGGCAACACTCTACGCGGGTAACTCCGAACGCTATTTCGAGCCGGAAATGCCCGGCGGTAATTCACTCAATGGCTATTACGACTTTACCGTGACCAATCCCGCCGGGGAGACCGATCATGTCGAACAGATCAGCCGCCACAAACAGCTCACGCTGATCGAGATCGACACGAAAGAGGCGGGGACTTACAAGGTGGAGCGCACGCAGATTTCCCGCGTGTTTCCGAGCGTGGCTCATAAAGGCAAATCCGTCGATGTGGTCGAAAAAGCCTCTCTCGACGAAGAGGAAAGGAAGTCGCGCGAAGCGGAGAAGATCAAGGACGGCGAACGCCGGTTCTTTTTCGACGATGAGGTGAAGCCGGGTGAAATCGTGCCGGTGCAGTACGTCAATCACATCACCGCCTACGTGACGCGCGGCAAATCCAATGCGGCGGCGCTGAAGACGGGCGGGAAGGGTTTCGAGTTCGACTTCAGGACGCATCCGAACGAGGTGAGCGTGAAGTCCGGCCTCCAGTTCATCGCGCGGGTTGACGGCAAGGCGGCGGCGGGGATCGCTTTCGAGATTTTCAGACAAGGCTCCGATGAAGCTTTCAGGAAAGTCCAGAGCGACCGCGCCGGGCTGGTCGATGTGCGCTTCGAGCGGGCGGGCGTGTATGTATTGCGCGCCGAAGCGCCGCTGGAATCGGTGAAGGGCGGGAAAGTCGTCAATCCGCGCTATATCAATTGGCTCGTCGTGGAAGCGAGGCCGTGAGCGCCTTCGAGGGCAATCATTTCAGGCGCGAATGCTGGAGGGGCGCGGATGAAACGCGGTGACGGGCGCCGTTCAGTCGATCCGTTCCCCGGATTCCCCCGCAGCTTCGAGCGCGGCAGCGATCAGGGCCGGAGCAATGCGGTAACCGTTGGTTTGCAGGCAGCGCAAGACCGGCGCGATGCGCGCAAGCCGTCCGTTGCGCCTGGCCGCCAGCAACACGCCGAGTACGCCGGAGAGCGGCAGTTCCAGGCGTCTGGCGGCGGCGCGTCCCCGGCGTTCGTCCATCAGCACGCCGCATTCCAGGGTTCGCGCCAGACAGAGGGCTTGCGCTTCGCCCTCGTCGAGATAACGGCGAAGGTCGGCATACAGGGCATCGTTCCGGTTCGGATGAACATGTGCGTGGCTTGCGGCAAAGGCCGCGATGTCACGCGCGCCGGGACGTTCGGGATCGGCGGCGGCTCCTTCCAGCACGGCCCGGGGCAAGTGAATCGCGGCAAAGACTTCCGTCAGCAAGGGCAACCGCCGGCAACGGGCAAGCGCGATCAAGGGGCCGGCGTCGGCGACTGTCACCACAGCGGCCGGACGCACGTTTCAGTCCCGCTCCGGTTCAAGACACGCCAGTTCTTCCGTCAGTTCAGCGGGGGCGTAATCCACCACGGCGATCCCCTGCGCGCTCACGGTTTCCAGGAATTCCGCCAGACTCATGCGCGCCAGTCTGGCGGCGCGGCCGGGCGTCAACGTCCCCTCCTGAAACAGCCGGATCGCCAGCGCCGTGTGCACACCGGTTTGCAACAGTTCTTCGGTGAACGGCACGCTGACGAACAAGGGCTGCCCATGCCGCGTCACCAGCGACAGGCGCCCCTGTTCGGCTTCATGGCTCAAGTCGCCGGAACGCGCGCGCAAGTCGCGGATACTGAAGGTTTGCATGAGGCTGTTCCTCGTTCTGCGTATACAATATGCACGAATTATAAGATGAAGCTAGGGAACGCGCCATGAGCGTCAACCTTGCGCGCTGGCGTTTCCGTCTGGGAGCCTGCTTCGCATTTGCCGCGCTCGCTTTCCTTCTTTGGTACGGCTTCTTCCGCACGGTCGAAGTCATCGAGACCGAACCCGCGCGCCGCGCCAGCATCGAGAACACGGTGAGCGCCTTGGGCGTGCTGCAACCGCATCGTTATGTCGATGTCGG
>JAITLI010000170.1 GCA_031277975.1 Azoarcus sp. | reverse complement strand
CAGCCCGTCGCCTGCACACATTCGCGCACGAGGGTGGGGCCGCGGTAGATGAGACCGGTCAACACTTGCACGAGGGCCGCGCCCGCGTCGAGCTTGGCGCGCGCGGCCATACCGTCGAGCACGCCGCCCGTGGCGATGACCGGCAATTCGCCCGCCAGGGCCTGCGCGAGCTGGCGCACCACGGCGGTCGAAGCTTCCAGGAGCGGCGCGCCGGAGAGTCCGCCTTCCTGTTCGGCGTAGCGCAGCCCCGCCACCTTGTCGCGCGCCAGCGTCGTATTGGTGGCGATCACGGCGTCGATGTGGTGGCGGCGCAAGGCGTCGGCGATGGCCGTGATGCTGTCCGCGTCGAGATCGGGCGCGATCTTCAGCGCCAGCGGCACGTAGCGGCCATGCCGCCCGGCGAGGTGCTGCTGCGCCTCCTTGAGTTGTCCGAGCAGCTTGTCGAGTTCGGAGGCGCCCTGCAACTGGCGCAGGTTCTGGGTGTTGGGCGATGAGATGTTGATGGCGACGTAACTGGCCAGTGCGTAGACCTTTTCGAGCGCGGCGAGGTAATCGTCGGCGGCGCGTTCGATCGGCGTATCGAAGTTCTTGCCGATGTTGATGCCGAGAATGCCTTTGTACTTGGCCGCGCGTACGTTGGCGACCAGCGTGTCGACCCCATGGTTGTTGAATCCCATGCGGTTGATGAGGGCGTGCACCTCCGGCAGGCGGAACAGGCGCGGACGCGGGTTGCCCGGCTGCGGGCGGGGCGTGACCGTGCCGATTTCGAGAAATCCGAATCCCATGCGCGCCAGCCCGTCGATGGCTTCGCCATTCTTGTCCAGCCCGGCGGCGAGGCCGACGCGATTGGGGAAGACAAGCCCCATCACTTCGATGCTCCCCGAGGGCGAGGGCTGCGGCTGTCCGGCGGGCAATAGACATCCGGCGACATGCAGCGCGCCGATGGCGCTGTCGTGGGCGGCTTCGGCATCGAGCGAAAACAGGAAAGGGCGGGCGAGGTTGTAGAGCATGGGGGCGATTGTAGCGGGTCGCGGCGAAGGCGTGGCAACGGAGGGTGTTCGCAAAAGGTCCGCCGGGCCGGGAATACAATGACGATGGGGACCGAAGTCCCCACCGGCTGTCTTGGGTTACAAGGCTTCAGCGGCCCCGGCAATCAGCTTATGCAGCGACTGCGAAACGCTCATCGTTGGCGTTTATGGATTTGCGCGGATTACGTCCGTCGCCTCTCGGGTTGCCTGCTTGCCTTTGCCCGCCCTGTCGAAACCGGGACACCCCCACCGAAACACACCCTCGCGGGCGTCCTTCCGGATGTGCTTCGGTGGAGGTGAGGGGAATCGAACCCCTGTCCAGAACGTCTCCAACTCGCCGGAATTACAACCATGGACGTGATTGTGGAGGAGGTGCGCGCGGAATTCAACTGCCCGGATGGCGTCCGCGCGAATTTTTTGTGCTCCGCCTCACGCGGCGCGCACGGCCTGCATCATGTAATTGACCGAAGTGTCGCGGACGAGACGGTAAGTGCGGTTGCAAGGGTTGTACGACAGGCCGCTCATGGCGGCGGAGGCGAGTCCGGCGGCGCGGCAGGCGCGGGCAAGCTCGGAGGGCTTTAGGAAGCGGGCGTAGTCGTGGGTGCCGCGCGGCAGCAGGTTGAGGAGGTATTCCGCGCCGATGATGGCGAACAGGTAGGACTTCGGATTGCGGTTCAGAGTGGCGAAAAACGCCTGCCCGCCGGGACGCAGCAGGCGCGCGCAGGCGGCGATGGCGCTGGCGGGGTCGGGGATGTGTTCGAGCATTTCCATGCAGGTCACGACATCGAATTGGCCGGTGTGCGTTTCGGCGAAATCCTCGGCGGCGGCCAGTTGATAATCGATATCCAGCCCGCTTTCGAAAAGGTGCAGGCGCGCGACGCCGAGAATCTTTTCCGACAGGTCGATGCCGGTGACGCTGGCGCCGCGCGCGGCCATGCCTTCGGCCAGGATGCCGCCGCCACAACCGATGTCGAGCACGCGCTTGCCCGCGAGCTTGGTCAGACCGTCGATCCAGTCGAGCCTGAGCGGATTGATGTCGTGCAGCGACTTGAATTCAGAAGTGGAATCCCACCAGCGGTGGGCCGCATCGCCGAATTTCTGTAATTCAGCGGGATCGGCGTTGGGTGTGGTCATTGTGGTCATGATCGTCGCGTGGGCGTGGAGCCGGTCGATACAAGCGGGACGCGCGCGGGAGGGAAAGGGAGAAAAGACAGGGAAAACAAAAAGCCCTGCCGTGGCAGGGCCTTTCGGGAACGGCGGACACGCTCAACGGGTGCCGATGATTTCCACGTCAACACGGCGATCCGGTTGCAGGCAGGCGATGAGCGCCTGGCGGCCCCTGACGCTGTTGCACTGGGTGCCTGTCACGGGCGCGCTTTTGCCCTTGCCTTCGGTATAGATGCGCGAGGCTTCGATCCCTTTCGAGACCAGATAGTCTTTCACCGCGACGGCGCGGCGCTCGGAGAGGCGTAGGTTGTAGCTGTCCGAGCCGAGGCGGTCGGAATGGCCGGTGACGAGAACTACTTCCAGTTGAAGCTGGCTGGCCTGCGTGGCGATGTCGTCGAGCGCGCCGCGTCCGGCGGGCTTGAGCGCCGCGCTGTTGAAGTCGAACAGGAAGTCGGCGTTCAACTGCACCTTGGGTGTTTCCACGACCGGAGGCGGCGTTGTCACAGGGGGGGCCTCGGGCGGCGGCGCGACGACCACGGGCGCAGGCGGTTCGCATTTTTCTTTCGGGACGATGTCGCTGTCGCACGAACATCCGACCGGAAACTGACCCGCCTGGGCGCTTCCAGCCGCGGCCGGCGTCCAGTAACCGGTGCGCCAGCACAGACCGGTTCCGCTGCGGGTGACGACATTGCGGGCGTCGATTGCGTAGGGAACCTCATCTCCCTTGCCGTCGACGACAACATCGGCTTGCTGTGCGAAGGCGGTGGAAGCGGATAGGCCGATCGAGGCAATGGCGGCCAGCATGAGCAGCTTCTGGTTTTGTATGGTCATGGTTTCCTCAGTAGTGAAGGGCGAGACAATGCCGCATAAAACATGCCGAACGCGCGTGGTTGCCATCCGGCGGCGTTGTTGAGCGGGTTCCAACTCAAGCTAAACGAGCCTAGTTTGCCATAGTGCCGCAAGGGCAAGCAATTCATTGTCGTTTATTCGCAACAGAGTTTTGCCGTCGCGGACACGGATTTCGCCGTCGATCCAGACATGCGAGACCTGTCCGCGGTCGCAAGCGTACACCAAATGGGAGATCGGGTCGAAACATGGCTGCATGAGCGGGCTATTCAGGGCGACAGCACAGAAGTCGGCGCGTTTGCCGGGTTCGAGCGAGCCGATCATGCCGTCAAGCCCCAGCGCGCGCGCACCGCCGAGAGTGGCCATGCGCAATACCGCGTGCGCCGGCACGGCGGTGGCGTCGAGACTGCCCGCCTTGGCGAGCAGCGCGGCCTGGCGCATCTCCTGGAATATATCGAGGCGGTTGTTGCTGGCCGCGCCGTCGGAGCCAAGGCCGACGTTGATACCGTGGCGCAGCATGGCGGGTAGCGGCGCGATGCCGCTGGCGAGTTTCATGTTGGAACCCGGGCAGTGCGCGATACTGCAACCGTGGCGGGCCAAGCGGGCGAGGTCGGCTTCATTAACATGGACAGCGTGCACGGCGGTGAGAGCGGGGCCGAGGAGACCCGCGCGTTCGAGCCGTTCGAGCGGGCGCAGGCCCGAGGCCGCAAGGGCGTCGGCGACTTCGCTGGCGGTCTCGTGGATATGGATGTGGATCGGCAGATCGAGTTCGGCGGCGAGGCAGGCGGCGTGCGCGAGTCCGGCATCGCAGACCGAATAGGGCGCATGCGGCGCGATGGCGAAAGCGATGCGGGGATGCCCGCGCCACTTGTCGCGCACGGCCAGCCCCCGGCGCAAGTAATCGTCGGGATCGCTCGCCCAGGCGCTGGGGAAATCGAGCACGATCAAGCCGACGATGGCGCGCATGCCGCTTTCGGCGAAGGCCGCGGCGGCTTCGCCGGGGAAGAAATACATATCGTTGCAAGTGGTGACGCCGCCGCGCAGCATTTCGTGGATAGCGAGCCGCGTGCCGTCGCGCACGAACGCCGGCGAGACGTGGCGGCTCTCCGTGGGCCAGATGACCTCATTGAGCCAGCGCGCCAGCGGCAGGTCATCGGAGATGCCGCGCATCAGGCTCATGGCGGCGTGTGTGTGGAGGTTGACCAGCCCCGGAATCAGGATGTGTTCCGGCAATTCCTGGACGGTTCCGGCGTGATAGCGCGCGCGGGCCTCGGCCTGCGGCAGGATATCGACGATGCCGCCGTCGCGCACGGCGACGCTGTGGCGGGCGAGCGTCACGCGCTCGGGTTCGACCGGGATCAGCCAGCGTGGATGGACGAGAAGATCGACCGGAATACTCACGATCCAGGCTCCATGGAATTGTCGGAGAAAACGATGGCAGTGTAATTCAGGAATCAGGGATCGAGGATCGAGGATCGGATTCGAACGGGGTGGAGCTTTGCCACACGGACGAAGAACTCGTCGCTCTGGCTTGTCGCTGGCAAACGGCGTCCGCGCCAGCATCGCCAGCCCGTGTCAATCGAGCAGCGTTACTTCATCCGGCACGAGGAATTCCAGCCGCGCCCGCAGTGCGCGCGTGACTTCGATCCGCCCGTCCGCCGCTACCCGCAGGGCATGGTCGATGGCGAAACGGCGCGTTTGTTCGCGCCAGGCGTCGCCTGCCAGGTAGGCGGGTTTGCTCGCCGCGTCCGACAGGACGCCGGCATGCGGGTTCGCTCTTGCCAGCACGGTGAGCGCCTGCGTGGCATGCGCCGGCTCGCCGGTGCGCGGGTCGAGCACATGGGCGTAGCGCACGCCGTCGAGTTCGAAATAGCGCTGGTAGTCGCCGGACGTTCCCACCGCCTCGCCGTCGTAGAGCGGCATCGTCGCCAGCGGCGCGGGCTGGCGCGGGTGTTGGATGCCGACTCGCCAAGGGCGTTCTCCCTTGCGGCCCAGGGACATGACGTTGCCGCCGATATTGATGAGCGCATCGTGGATGCCCGCTTCGCGCAGGATGGCCGCGGCGCGGTCGAGCGCATAGCCCTTGGCATAGCCGCCGAGGTCGATCCTGACCGCCGGATTGCGGCTGGAGACGCGCCTGCCGTCGATCACGAGGTCGCTCATGCGCGGGCGTGCGGCCTTGAGCGCGGCAAGCGCCGCCGGGTCGGGCCGAACCGGCAGGAAGGTATCGGTATGAAACCCCCAGAGTTCGATCAGCGCCCCCATCGCGGGGTCGAACAAGCCGTCGCTGGCCGCGGCCAGCGCTTGCGCGTCGCGCAGCATCGCCGCCAGTTCGGGCGAGACTTCGCGCGCTTCGCCGCGTGCCAGCGCCTCGTTGAGCGCGGTCACTTCCGACGGCTCCCAGGCATGATAGGCGCGGTGCAGGCGATCGAATTCGCGCAGCACGGCAGAGATCGCGGCATCGGCCCGCGCGCGCTCGCCGCCATGGATGGATATGTCCACCCGCGTGCCGAACACATAGGATTCGCGGTGGAAAACTTTCTCCCGCGCGCAACCCGCCAGCAACAGTGCGCCCATCAGGCCCAGCGCGCAGCAGGACGCGGCGACGGCGCGCCAGCCGCTCATTGCGCGCACACGCGTTCCAGCGCGTCGATCACCCGTCCCGCGACATCGAATCCCTGTTGCGCGGCGATTTCGACCATGCAGGTGGGGCTGGTCACGTTGATCTCGGTGAGATGCCCGTCGATGATGTCGAGGCCGACGATCAGCAGGCCGCGCGCCCACAGAACCGGGGCGAGGAAAGCGGCGATTTCCCGTTCGCGCGCGGTCAGCGGCATCGCCACGCCGCGCCCTCCGGCGGCGAGGTTGCCGCGCGTCTCGCCCTCGCGGGGAATGCGCGCCAGCGCGTAGGGTACGATCTCGCCGCCGATGATGAGTACCCGCTTGTCGCCCTCGCGGATACCCGGCAGGTAGGCTTGCGCCATGATCGTGCGCGCGCCATCGCATGTCAGGGTTTCGACGATCACGTTGCGGTTGGGGTCTCCCGGCGCGACGCGAAAAACTTGGCTGCCTCCCATGCCATCAAGCGGTTTCAGCACGGCATCGCCGATTTCGTCGAGGAAGGCGTGTATTTGTTCCGGCGCGCGCGCCACCAGTGTCGGGGCGGTGAATTGCGCGAATTCGGCGATCGCCAGTTTCTCGGAGTGATCGCGCACGGCACGCGGCGCGTTGAACACCCGCGCGCCGGACAGCGCCGCGCGTTCGAGTAGCCAGGTCGCGGCGATGTATTCAAAATCGAACGGCGGATCCTGGCGCATCAATACCGCGTCGAACGCGGCGAGCGCGCGTTCTTCCGCCCGGCCCGCCGTATACCAGTCATGGTCATCGGCGCGCACCGCGAGCGGCGCGGCGCGCGCCGACACGGCGCCATCGCGCCAGATGATATCCTCGCGCCGGATCGCCCACGGCGTGTGGCCGCGCACGGCGGCGGCACGCATCATCGCCACGCTGGAATCCTTGTACGCCTTGAGTCCGGGCAATGGATCGAGAATGAAGGCCAGCGCAAGCGTCATGGACGGCATCCCGGATCAGAGCGCGAGCGCGGTTTCGGCGAGCGCGGCGGCTCCGGCATCCATATCGGCGGGAGCGCTTTCCTCGATCTCGATCGAAGCGGCGAGCAGGGCCAGGCGCGCGACAACGCCATAAGCGTAGAACAGGTTGGGCGCGGCATCCGGCGCCTGCATGCGATCCGGGATGCAGCAGGGGCACTCGAACGCCAGCGAGCGGAATTCCATCCCCGGCGCGTTGAGATTCTCGTCGCTGCCCCGCGCCGTGTGCACACGGTAGAAGCCGCCGACGACGTAGTGATCCATCATATAGACGACCGGCTCCGCCGCCGCTCCGTCGATGGCCTCGAACGTGCGCACGCCTTCCTGGATGATGACTTCCCCGACTTCCAGTCCGTCCTTGACTACCGCCATCTTGTTGCGCTGGCGGCGATTGAGGCCCGTGACCTCGGAAGCGTCCTTCACTGTCATGACGCCCATGCCGTAAGTCCCGGCATCGGCCTTGACCACGACGTAAGGCTCGTCGTCGATGCCGTATTCGCGGTATTTGCGGTGGATGTCGTCCAGCAGGGCGTCGACCTGGAAAGCCAGGCATTCCTCGCCGGAACGTTCCTGGAAATCAATGTCCTTGCACACGCGAAACGCTGGGATGATGCGCCACGGGTCGATGCCGATCGCCTCCGCGAACGCCCGCGCCACCCGTTCGTACACCCCGGCGTGGCGCGACTTGCGGCGCGTGTGCCAGCCCGCGTGCAGGGGCGGGATCAGCCATTGCTCGTCGAGACCGCGCAACACTGTGGGCACGCCGGCGGACAGATCGTTGTTGAGCAAAATGGCGCAGGGATCGAAATTCGCCACGCCCAGGCGGTTGCCGCACCGCGACAGCGGTTCGAGCGTCAGGCTCGCGCCATCGTCCAGCATCAGCGTGGCCGGCGCGGCGATCCCGGGCGACAGGCTGCCGATGCGCACTTCCAGCCCGGTCAGGCGCAGGATGTCCGCCAGCCGCGCCACATTGCGCAGATAAAACCTGTTGCGCGTGTGATTCTCGGGAATCAGCAGCAAGCGATTGGCATCGCCGCACAACCGTTCGACCGCCGCCTGCGCGGCCTGCACGCACAGTGGCAGGAATGAGGGATTGAGGTTATTGAAGCCGCCGGGAAACAGATTCATGTCGACCGGCGCGAGCTTGAAACCGGCATTGCGCAGATCGACCGAACCGTAGAAAGGCGGCGCGTGTTCGCGCCACTGCTCGCGGAACCATCGTTCGATCGTGGTGGCGCAATCAAGGAACTGGCGCTCCAGTTCGAGCAGCGGGCCGGAAAGCGCGGAAGCGATGCGGGGGATCATGATGAGATTCTTGCCGTTCCTCTATATGAAGATAAGCATCATTGTTTATTCGGACAGGCGATATTACTACATACTGCGACCTGTCTCCGCGGGTTTAGCCCGCGAAGGTGCTTGAAACCGGGCGGGAAACCCTTCCCGGCGGCGGAGAGTAAACAAGCGTTCCGCTCCGTCTTCCCCCCTTTTATCCAGCGGCGCTGCGTGCCGGATGGAACGCGCTGGATTGCCACGTCGCTGCGCTCCTCGCAATGACGAGATGGGGGAGGCTTTCGCAATGATGAGGAGGGAGGCTTTCTTTTTCTGATCCTTGATCCCTATTTCCGCCGGGGCCGTCCGTACCAGTGGAAACGTTCGAGCGCCTTGGCCATTTCCGCCTCTGTCAACAGGGCTGGCGGCCCGATCTGGCGTGAGCGCCAGTATTGTTCGCACAGCGTTTCAAGCTCGATGGCCTGCGCCAGGGTATGGTCGAGGTCGCGGCCATAGACGAGCATGCCGTGGTTGGCGAGCAGGCAGGCGCTGCGCCCGTCGAGCGCGGCGAGGGCGTTTTTCGATAATTCTTCGGAGCCGAAGGTGGCATAGACCGCGCAACGTACGCTGTCGCCGCCGAAGCGCGCGATCATGTAATGAAACGGCGGGATGTCCGTGCGCAGACAGGCCAGCGCCGTGGCGAAGGGCGAGTGGGTGTGGATGATCGCGCCCGCTTCGGAGAAATTGGCGTAGATGTCGCGGTGGATGCGCCACTCGGATGAAGGCTCCAGCGCGTCGGCGTGCTGGCCGTCCATCGCCATCGTCACCATGTCGCTGGTTTTGCACTGTGCCGGCGGCAGGCCGCTGGGGGTGATGATGAAACCGTTGCCGATGCGCGCGCTGACGTTGCCCGAGGTACCGGCGTTGAGACGGCATTCCACGGTAGCGCGGGCTGTGTCGATCAGCGCGGCGGCAAGCGCGGCGGTATCGTTATTCATCGTGAGACTGACTCCGGTTCGAAACTCCGCCTTTCCGGGCGGTGCGAAGGTTTGGAAGCCGGACGGAGGCCGGAATTCCGATCGTAATGACTTGGGCGGAGAAGGCAAACCTTTTCCGGTTGACAGGGGCCATGGCTGCCTGCCGCTAATGAAGAAGCGCGGTCGCCGCGCCGCGCGGCAGCGCGCCCAAGCGGGAGGCGGGGACGGCGCCGTGTTCGGTGATGAAGCTGGAGACGAGCGCCGCCGGGGTGATGTCGAAGGCTGGATTGACGGCGCGCGCGTTTTCCGGGGCGAGCCGCAGCCAGCGCGGGCGGCTGCCACTGTCCAGTCCGGCGATGGCGAGCACTTCTTCGGCGGCGCGTTCTTCGATGGGGATCGCTTCACCGTTGGCGGCGCTGGCATCGAAGCTCGACATCGGCGCGGCGACATGGAAAGGAATCCCGCTGGCGCGCGCGGCGAGCGCTTTCAGGTAGGTGCCGACTTTGTTGACAGTGTCGCCATTGGCGGCGATGCGATCGGCGCCGACGATCACCACGTCGGCTTCGCCGCGCGCGAGCAGCCATCCGGCGGCGCTGTCGGCGATGAAGATGTGGCCGATCCCGGCGGCGGCGAGTTCCCAAGCGGTGAGCAAGCCTTGGTTGCGCGGGCGGGTCTCGGAAACGTAGACCTCGATGGCGATTCCCGCGGCATGGGCGGCGTAGACGGGCGCGAGCGCCGTGCCCGCGCCCGCCGTGGCCAGCCAGCCCGCGTTGCAGTGGGTCATCACCCGCAGCGGCCGCCCGGCGCGGCGGGGTAGGACGCGGAGCAGGGCGAGGCCGTGCGCGCCGATGGCCGCGCACGTCGCGGCGTCCTCGTCGCGGATCGCCGCGGCTTCGGCCCATGCCGCTTCGCGCCGCGCGGCGAGGGGGAGCGGGCGCAGGCGCGCCTGCATGCGCGCCAGCGCCCAGGCGAGGTTGACCGCCGTGGGCCGCGTCGACCGCAGCACGGCAAGCGCATGGTCGAGCGCGGCATCGCCGGGCGTTTCCGCCGCCAAGGCGAGGGCGACGCCGTAAGCGGCAACGACACCGATGAGCGGCGCGCCGCGCACCCGCATCGCCGTGATGGCTTCAGCTGTTTCTTCCAGCGTGGCGAGGCGGCGTTCCTCGCTGCGCCAGGGCAGCACGGTCTGGTCGAGCACGATGAGGCTGTCGCCGTCGCGGCGCAGGGTGGGAATGGGCGGGACGAACATGGACGGCGAGGGGGCGTGGATGGGAAAAAGGAGAAGGAGGGAATGTAACGGAACTGCAATGAATGATTCAACCGTAAATAGCGCCGCAACGGCGACGGCGGGGCGGGTTTGTCTCGCATGAGTGCCCGCCATACTATTGAAACGGGATTGCGGCCATGTGTCCCCGGGGCGGGGGATATGTCAAAATGGGCGCCACGCACTGACCGGATATTCGCGCACCGACCGGCTCCGCCAAAGCCTTCCTTTTCCGGGAAGGTTGTCTGGCGCGGGAGGCGGGAGGTGTTCTTCTTTTCATCACACCACACGATTGCGCCCGGGACCGCGGGCGCGGAGCCATATGTCTTTCAAACGCCCGGCGTTCGAAGCCAAATTCTGCCCGCCGCATGCGCTCGCCGCGCGCGCTGCTGCCTTGCCCCGCCCACGGGTATTCACCAATGGCTGTTTCGATATTCTCCATCGCGGCCACGTCACTTATCTTTGCCGCGCGCGCGCCATGGGCGCGGCGTTGGTGGTGGCGCTCAACAGCGACGATTCAGTGCGGCGGCAGGGCAAGGGGGCGGATCGGCCCCTGAATCCGCTCGAAGACCGCATCGCGCTCATCGCCGCGCTGGAGAGCGTCGATCTCGTCACTTGGTTCGACGAGGATACGCCGCTCGCTCGTATCGTCGATGTCCACCCCGAAATACTGGCCAAGGGCGGCGACTGGCCGATCGACGCCATCATCGGCGCGCTCGAAGTGCGCGCCTGGGGCGGCAGCGTGCATTCGATACCGTTCGAGGTCGACCGCTCCACCTCCGCGCTCGTCGAGCGCATCCGCAACACGGGCGCGAAACGCAGATGAGCCGCGGAGCGCGCGACATCCTGGCGCATGTCTTCGGCTACGATGCCTTTCGCGGCGAACAGCGGGCGATCATCGAACACGTCGCCGACGGCGGCGACGCCCTCGTGCTGATGCCCACCGGCGGCGGCAAATCGTTGTGCTACCAGATTCCGGCGCTGATGCGGCCCGGCGCGGCTATCGTGATCTCGCCGCTCATCGCGCTCATGCACGACCAGGTCAGCGCCCTCAAGGAAAGCGGCGTGGCGGCGGGGTGTCTCAATTCCAGCCTCGATTTCGATACCGTGCGCGCCACCGAATACGCGTTGCGCGAAGGCCGTCTCGATCTCCTCTATGTCGCGCCCGAGCGCCTGATGACGTCCCGCTTTCTCGACCTGCTCGACCATCTGCGCGACACCGGGCGGCTCGCGCTTTTCGCCATCGACGAGGCGCACTGCGTCTCGCAATGGGGACACGATTTCCGTCCCGAATACCTGCAACTGTCGATCCTGCCCGAACGCTACCCGGCCATCCCGCGCATCGCCCTCACCGCCACTGCCGACCGCCAGACGCGCGACGAGATCGCGGCGCGCCTGCATCTGGAGGCCGCGCGCTGCTTCATCTCCAGCTTCGACCGCCCCAACATCCGCTACACCATCGTCGAAAAAGACGATCCGCGCCGCCAGTTGCTCCACTTCATCCGCGACGAGATCCACCCGCAATTCGCGCGTGCCGCCGGCATCGTCTATTGCCTTTCCCGGCGCAAGGTCGAAGAGACCGCCGCGTGGTTGCAGGAACAGGGCGTCGCCGCCTTGCCCTATCACGCCGGATTGCCTGTGGAAACCCGCAACGCGCACCAGAACCGCTTCCTGCGCGAGGACGGTCTCGTGATGGTGGCGACGATCGCCTTCGGCATGGGGATCGACAAACCCGATGTGCGTTTCGTCGCCCATCTCGATCTGCCGCGCTCGATCGAGAGCTACTACCAGGAAACAGGCCGCGCCGGGCGCGACGGCCTGCCCGCGCGGGCATGGATGGCGTGGGGTGCGCAGGACGTAGTCAACCAGCGCCGCATGATCGACTTCCCGAACGAGGACGGTGGCGGCGGACAGGACGACGAAACCTTCCGCCGCCTCGCCCGCAACCGGCTCGATGCCCTCGTCGGCCTGGCCGAAGCCACCGCCTGCCGCCGCCAGCGCCTGCTCGCCCATTTCGGCGAGGAGTCCACCCCCTGTGGCAACTGCGACAACTGCCTGTCGCCGCCCCGGACGTGGGACGCCACTGAAGCGGCGCGCAAAGCGCTGTCCTGCGTCTACCGCAGCGGCCAGCGCTACGGCGCGGGCCACCTGATCGCCGTGCTGCGCGGCGAGATGACCGACAAAGTCAAGGAGCGCGGGCACGAACGCCTCTCCACCTTCGGCATTGGCAGCGATCTCGACGAAAAGCACTGGCGCATGGTGTTCCGCCAGCTCATCGCGCGCGAATTCATCCATGTCGACCATGAGCGCTACAACGCGCTGGCGCTCACCGAGGCCGCCCGCCCCCTGTTGCGGGGCGAAACCGGATTCCTGCTCCGGCTGCCGCCCGAAAAGACCCGCAAGGGCAAGAGCCGCCGCAGCGCATCCCTCCAGGACATCCCCGGCGGCGTCCCGACCACGCTGTTCGAGCGCCTGCGCGCCTGGCGCATCGCCACCGCGCAAGCGCACAATACGGCCGCCTACGTCATTTTCCACGACGCCACCCTGCGCGACATCGCCATCACCCGCCCCACCACCCTTGACGACTTGCGCAAAATCTCCGGCATCGGCGACCGCAAGCTTGAAGCGTATGGCAAGGAGATCATCGGAATCGTAGCGGATTGCGGCTGAGCGAATCAGCGGCGCCGCGCGCCGGATGGAAGGCACTGGATTGCCACGTCGCTGCGCTCCTCGCAATGACGAGGTGGGGGGATTTGCGCGCCGCTGAAGTCCGTTGTCCGGAGACCGCGCCCCATCGTCCATGGACTACGCGCCATCGTCCATGGACTACACGCCATCGTCTATGGACTACACGCCATCGTCTATGGACTACGCGCCATCGTCCATGGACTACACGTCATCGTCCATGGACTACGCGCCATCGTCCATGGACTACGCGGCATCGTCCATGGACTGCGCGCCATCGTCCATGGACTGCGCGCCTCATTTCAACCCGAAGGAACTCTCATCCCACGCAAAGGGGGCGTCGGGGGCATGGGGGCCGATCTTTTTGGCGGTGATTTCGTGAGGGTCCAGGAAATGAACCGCGCGGCCACGCCCCGCCGC
>JAITLI010000158.1 GCA_031277975.1 Azoarcus sp. | reverse complement strand
ATCTTCCACAACAAGGTCGATGACGCCATCGAATCGGTGCGCCTCGCGCCGCCGCATCCCTATGCCGGGCAAAGCCAGAGCCAGAATATCGGCGAGATCATCTACAAGGGCATCGAACTCGGCATCACCGCCATGCCTACGGACACGCTGGAGATCGGCGCCAACTACACCTTCCTCGAAACCGAGAGCAGGGAAGATTACGACGGAGGCTGGCCGCGCCACAAAGGCGTCATCTATGCCAAATGGCAGGCCGCCCCCGGGTTCACGGTCATTCCGGTGCTGGAATTGTCCGACAACCGCCGCACAGCCAATTCGGCGGGCACCGGCTATGTCGAAACCGGCGCTTACGAACTGTTGAGCCTCAAGCTCGCCTACAGGATCGCGCCGCAATGGGATGTCTCCCTGACCGCGCGCAATCTTCTCGACAAGAATTACCAGTTCAGCGACGGCTACCCGCAGGAAGGCCGCAACTTCCTGATTTCCACGCGCTATCAGTTCTGAAGAGGGAGGACACCGATCATGACAAACGACATCGACCGCCAGCGCCGCCGTTTTGCCGGCATGGCCCTGCTCGCGGGCGCGGCGGGGAGCCTCGTTCCGGCGCATGCGCTCCTCGCCGCAACCGCGCCCACCGACAAGCGCGTCATCGTCCTCACCAGCTATCCCGAAGAACTGGTACAGCGTTTCCGGCAAGCCTTCGAACAAAAATACCCGGAAGCGCGCGTCGAAGCGCTTTGGCGCCATTCCGCCGATGCGCTCGCTTATCTGCGCCGTGGCGGCATGGCGGAGATCGACGTCTATTGGACGCCCGCGCCGCGCAATTTCGCCCTGCTCAAACAAGAAGGCAAATTCGTCAAACTCGCGCTCGACCGCGAGGCGCTGCCGCCCGCCATCGGCGGCACGCCCATCTCCGACCCCGATGGCTATTACGCCGCTTTCGAACTGGCGGGTTACGGCATTGCCTACAACCCGGACGCGGTGAAAAAACTCGGCCTGCCGCCGCCACGCGACTGGCGCGACCTCGCCAACCCCGCCTACCGGGGCAAAGTGCAGATGCCGATCCCCGGCCGCGTCGGCTTCGCGCCGGTCATGGCCGAAATCGTCCTGCAAGCCGATGGCTGGGACAAAGGCTGGGCAACCTTCGCGTCCATCGCCGCCAACGTCGATTTCGGCAGCGGCGACCGCTCGCCCGATACCGACGATGTCGCCGCTGGGCGCAAGGCGGCGCGGATGAGCATCGACTTCTTCATCACGCCCTCACGCCGCAACGCCACCCCGCAAACAGGCGAACTCGCTTTCGTCTATCCACCCAAAACGGCCTTCAACCCCTCGCACGTCGCCATTTCGGCGCAAGCGCCGCACCCGGAAATGGCGAAAGCGTTCGTCGATTTCGTCCTCTCCACGCCCGCGCAGGAAATGCTGCTGGAACCCGCCGTGCGCCGTCTGCCGGTGCGCCGGGACGTTTACGCCGCCCATCCGGAACTGCCGGTGCGGCCCTTCGCCGCCAGCGGTCTCGGCTACGACGACAAACTGCGCCGCGATCGCCAGGGCCTGGTCGCCGCCCTTTTCGACATCGCCCTCGTCCAACCGCACGCGCAAGCCCTCGCCCTGTGGGACGCGCTCGACCGCGCCGACAAGGAAAAGCGCGGCGACCCCGCCCGCCGCACCGAAATCCGCGCCCTGCTCACCGCCGTTCCCGTCGACGACAAAGCCCAACGCGACGAAAACCTGCGCCGCCTTTTCGCTTTTCCCGACCGCGAACCCGGCAAGGCGGAACCGCCGCCTCCGCCCGAACGGCTGGTCATCGAAGCGCGCTGGAAGACCGAAGTCGAAGAATGCCTCGCCAACGCGCGCCGCCTGTTGCGGTTCCTGTGACGCGGGAGCGCTGTCAAGGCAAGAGAGGAATGTTTCATGAAAACCCCATGGAAACAGGGGCGGATCCTTTACTCCCGCTCGTCATTGCTAAAGCCCCTCCACTTCGTCATTGCGGGACACTTGTCGCCACGACAATCCTCCCGCCTCGTCATTGCGAGGCGCGAAGCGCCGTGGCAATCCATGCGGCCTCATGGATTGCCGCATCCGCAGTTTCCAAGCCATATACCGCCTTTACACCCAAAAGCGCTGCGGCCAGAATAGCGGGCAGGTGTCGTGATTCAAATTTGAAATCGCTCTACATATCTTAAAACACTATCGAGGCAAGCGCATCATGGCTACGTTCAAGCAGGGCAGCAACGATTCTCCAGCAATCGGCATCCTTCCCGGAAAAGCCGCGCCCGGACGGAATTGGGTACGGAACATGATGTTTGCCGCAGTCGCAATCGCGCTGGCCGCGTGCCACGGCACTGGAAAGCAAGACAAACCGGATAGTACCGCCGCCGCTTCCGTTGAAACAGGCCGCGGTGAAGACGCCTCGCCCGGCGCGCGTGCGCACGCCGCTGGAGCGCTTCTCGACAAAAGCAGTGCCTTGATACGACAAGGCAAGGCAGAGGAGGGCAGCGCGCTCTGTGACGAGATCATCCGCCTCTACGGCGAGGACGCCTCGTCCGACATGCGCAAGACGGTCGCCAGGGTGCGCGACCGCAAAACCCAGCTTTTACGATAGTCTGCGGCGCGATATAGGCGGAAGAGGGCGTCGTCCCATGCGGAGCCGCAGCGGCGCTGATTGAATCTGATCCCCGATCAGGCGATGGCGCGCAGGAATTCGCTGCGCAACGTTGGCGATTGCTCGAAACAGCCGGTAAACGCTTGGGTGACGACCCTTTCGTCGCCACGGCGGTTTTCGCCCAGGAGCAGGCAAAGCTGCTCCGCCTCGATCACGCAGGCCGCTCCGGCGGCCTTGCCGTGGCGCAGCAACGTTTCGGCGACATCGCGCGTCAGCCATTCCTGATAGGTGAGGCGGTGGCCGAGGGCATCCACGAGACGCGCGATGCGGCCAAAACCGTGCAGGATGCCGCCCGGCATGTAGGCGACGTGGGCATGGCCGCGAAACGGCAGGAGATGGTGCGGACAGACGCCATCGACGGCGATGCCGCGAATGATGACCATGTCCCGGCGCTCGTCGGCGAAGCCTTCGCCAAGGACTTGGGCGGGAGAGAGGGCATAGCCGCCAAGCAGCCGCTCTTGCCACAGTTCGCGCACGCGGCGCGCGGTGTGGGCGGTGTGCGGGTCGCCGGGCGCGATGCCGCAGGCGCGAAGCAGGTCGGCAATGGCGCGCTCGAAAGCGCCGGCGTCGAAGACGCCATTGCACGCGATGCCGAATCCTTCCGGCCGGGGGGGCGGGTGTTCGTGGCGCTCGCTCACCGTGCGCGCACCTTCAGGCGATGAAGATAGGGTCGGAAAACACCAGGGTGCCGTCCTTGCGCATCATTAGGTTGTTGGTATTGAGGATATCGGGCAGGACGTGATATTCCTCGACGAAATCCGCCAGCGCCTTGAGCGCGGCGTCGATGCTCTCGCCGGCGTTGATGGGTACGACGGTGAGGTGATGCAGGGCGATGCGCCCCATGTCCATGCCCAGCCGCCCCCATTTCTGGCAGGCCGTCCAGTAGAGCTCGATCAGCCGGGTGGCGAGGTCGGCGGTCGCGCAGCCTTCGTCGATCGGGTAGAGCTTTTCCATTTCGATCAGATGGAACAGGTAGCCCGAGCGGGCGCGGCCAATGACGCCGTGATCGGCGTGGATAATGGGGAAATGCTTGCCCCGGGGGCGGTCGTCGGCGGTGTAGAGAAAATAGTCGGCGGGCGAACTGACGACTTTGTAGACGCGGTCGCCATCGCCCTTGTCGAGCACGATGGAATACTCCCCGCGTCCGATCTCCGGTTTGCCGTCAAGCAGTGGATGGGACGGCACCGGGTCCGGCAGCAGTACGGGTTGCCGGCCCAGGATGACCGAGGGCGGGGGAAGTGTGGAGGCCATCGGACGTTCCTGTTTCAGCCCACGATGTTGTAGCCGGCGTCGACGAAGTGGATGCCGCCGGTGATGAGCCGTCCGGCGTCGGAGAACAGGAAGGCGGTCAGCGCGCCGATGTCTTCGGGCGTCACCAGGCTGTGCATCGGCGAGCGTTCCACCGCCGCCGCCATCAGGCTGTCGAAGCCGGAAATGCCGGAGGCGGCGCGCGTCATCAGCGGCCCCGGGGAGACGGCGTTGACGCGGATGTTCTTCGGTCCGAGTTCGGCGGCCATGTAACGGGTCGCGGCTTCGAGCGCGGCCTTGCACAGCCCCATCACGCCGTAGTTGGGAATGACCTTGTCGGCGCCGAGATAGGTCATGGTGACCACCGAGCCGCCGCCGGCTTTTTCGAGCAGGGGTTCGGCGGCCTTGGTCAGGCGCACGAAGGAGTGGGTGGAAATATCCATGGCCAGCGCGAAACCGTCGGCGGAAGTGTCGACCACGCGGCCATGCAGATCGTCGCGCTTGGCGAAGGCCATGCTATGGAGGACAAAATCGAGTTTGCCGTGGCGGGCGTTGATTTCGCTGAACGCCGCTTCCAGTGTTTCGGGCCTGGTCACATCGAGCGGGAAGACGTCCTGGACGCCAAGGCGGTTGATGACCGGCTCGATGAAAGCGCGCGTCTTGTCGTTTTGGTAGGTGATGACCAGTTTCGCGCCTGCTTCCTTGCAGGCTTCGGCGACGCCAGTGGATATGGATTTTTCGTTGGCAATGCCTGTAATCAGGCCAACCTTGCCTTCCAGGCTGAAGTTGGAACTCATTTGTCACTCCATGGGTGGTTTATCGGGAAGCGGGATGCAGTGTACTCCTGTAAGATTGCGCGATTCCACTGTTCTGTCACGGCGGCGGGCTTCGATTTTCGCCCGGTGTCGGATATCGGGGATTTCTCCTGGCGACGGTTGGAAGGTTTTCCGGTATTATTGTGCGGTGCAAAAATGGGCCATCGCGGCGCTGCGACCGCGCGAATAGCGCATGACAACAGAGAGTATGACCAATCCGATTTATATTTTCATGGATTTTGATGGCGTGACCCACCCTTGGGGCGAAGCCGAGGATTTCCATTGCCTGCCGCTGATCGAAGCCGTGCTGCGCGACTTCGACGAAGCCAGAATCATCATCTCGTCGGACTGGCGAATGCTTTTTTCGCTGCCGAAGCTGCGCGCGCGCTTTTCCGAGGATATCCGTCCCCGGGTCGAAGGCGTGACGCCGCACATCCTGCCGCGCAGGAGCAACGAATTGCACGGCCTGCGCGAGCACGAAGCGATGATGTGGCTGCGGCAGCACACGACGGATGTCGCCGAGGCGGCATGGTGTGCGCTCGACGATGCGCCAGGCAACTGGATTTCGCGCTCGCGCCTGATCCTGACCGACTTCAAGCGCGGTTTCACTGAAGAAGACGCCGAAAGCATGCGCCACATGTTGCAGGCTTTTCGCAATGGCGTGCACAGACAGGAAGCGGGAAAATTGAACAACAATTTCTCCGGCCCACATCCCTGAAAACAAGTATCGCGCACCGGAAACCGGGTATATGGCCTCGAATCCTCCGGAAAGAAAGCGCGGGACGAAGGAAAAGGGCGGATGAAAGGGCTGCCGCGCTCGAAAATCATGGCAGCGGCGCTTTGCCGATCATAAGCGCGGGTTCGACTGCGGATTTCGGGATGAGTTCCTGGTGGAATAGGCTCTCATTGGCACAGAGGAGAAACAGAGACTGCGCCGCAGCGCCCGAAACGGTGTATCGATATTTATGTTCATGGTTGGAAAGATACGAGAGGAATTCTTTGTTCCCCGGAGCGGCTTTCGTTTCTCCAGGCGGGGAAAACTCCGTCATTACGAGGCGCGCGGCGACGTGGCAATCCATGCGGCGCTTCAACTTTCCGAAACGCCATGGTAACTGGAAAATCCGTCTGGATCGCCACGGCCTGCGGTCCTCGCAATGACGAGTTCTTCCAAAGAATTCCCCTCCCATGGGCGAGAGGGAACGACAAGCGGCATCTTGTTTTCGACCGCGACGACCGGGTTCCGGAAACCGAAGGCAGCTCCTGTCGATCCGGCCCCGGAACGTACTGCCTTGCATAAGCGGCAGCCGGACGCCGGAAGGGAAGTATGGGCACGCTCTTTTTTCGGGCCCGATCAGCGCGGCAGGAGGCTCGCTCCCATCAGGAATTCATCGACCGCCCGCGCGCACTGCCGTCCTTCGCGGATCGCCCAGACGACCAGCGATTGGCCGCGCCGCATGTCGCCGGCGGCGAACACCTTGGGGACGCTGGTCGCGTAGCCGCCCACGGCTTCGGTCGTGGCCCTGGCGTTGCCGCGCGCGTCTTTCGCCACGCCGAAGGCGTCGAGCACGCCCGCGACGGGGTTGGTGAAGCCCATCGCCAGGAATGCCCGCTCGGCGGGGAAGATTTCCTCGGAACCGGGGATTTCGCTCATGCGGCCTTCGTGCCATTCCAGACGCACGGTTTTCACGCCCGTGAGCTTGCCGTCCCTGCCGATGAATTCCTTGGTGGCGATCGCGTATTCGCGCCGCGTTTCGCCTTCGAGGTGCGAGGAGGAGGTGCGCAGCCTGTTGGGCCAGTACGGCCAGGTGAGCGCTTTGTTTTCCTGCTCCGGCGGGCGCGGCATGAGTTCGAATTGCGTCACGGTCTTCGCGCCGTGGCGGTAACTGGTGCCCACGCAGTCGGAGCCGGTGTCGCCGCCGCCGATGACGACGACGTTGCAATCCGCCGCCGAAATCGGGTTGGGGGCGTCGCCCGCGACCTGGCGGTTCTGCGGGATGAGGAATTCGAGGGCGAAGTGTACGCCGGCGAGTCCGCGCCCCGGTACGGGCAGGTCGCGCGGCGTCTCCGAGCCGCCCGCCAGGATGATGGCGTCGAATTCGGCGAGCAGGCCGCCGGCGGCGACGGTTTCTTTCGCGTCGCTGGACACGCCCGGCGGCAGCGTCTTCGCGCCGACGAGCGTGCCGGTGCGGAATTTCACGCCTTCGGCTTCCATTTGCGCCGCGCGGCGGTCGATGATGCTTTTGTCGAGTTTGAAGTCGGGAATGCCGTAGCGCAGCAGGCCGCCGATACGGTTGTTTTTCTCGAACACGGTCACGTCGTGGCCGGCGCGGGCGAGTTGCTGCGCCGCCGCCAGCCCCGCCGGGCCGCCGCCGACCACGGCGACGTTCTTGCCGGTTTTCGTTTCCGCCATTTGCGGGCCTACCCAGCCTTCGTCCCAGGCTTTGTCGATGATGGCCTGTTCGATGGATTTGATGCCGACCGCGTCGGCGTTATAGCCCAGGGTGCAGGCGGCTTCGCAAGGCGAGGGGCAGACGCGGCCCGTGAACTCGGGGAAATTATTGGTCGAGTGCAGGACGGTGATGGCGCGCTGCCATTGCCCGCGAAAGACGAGGTCGTTCCAGTCGGGAATGATGTTGTTGACCGGACAGGCGTTGTTGCAGAAGGGAATGCCGCAGTCCATGCAGCGCGCGCCCTGTATCCGCGCCTTGTCGTCGGCGAGGCGGAGCGTGAATTCTTTGTAGTGGCGGACGCGCTCGGTAACGGGCAGGTATTCCTGCGTCTGGCGCGGGTATTCGAGGAATCCGGTGGGTTTGCCCATTTTTTATGCAACCTCCCGTTGCTGCTGGCGCTGCGCGGCGATTTCGCCAAGCGCGCGACGATATTCGTTAGGCATGACCTTGACGAAGCGGCCCCGCCAGCCTTCCCAGTTTTCGAGGATGTGGCGGGTGCGTTCGCTGCCGGTGAAGCGCACATGCCGCTCGATCAATCCCAGAAGGATGACTTCATCGTCCATCGACAGATGGTCGATATCGACGCGCTCGCGGGCGGCGAACGCGCGCGCGGCTTCCGCTGTCGCGGCTTGCGGCGCGGCGGGCAGGTGTTCGAGCGTGACTTGCGCCAGGTTGCAAAGCTCCTTGAAGTCGCCGGTGGTATCGAGCACGTAGGCGACACCCCCCGACATGCCGGCGGCGAAGTTGCGCCCGGTCTGGCCGAGCACGACCACGGTGCCGCCGGTCATGTATTCGCAGCCGTGGTCGCCGAGTCCTTCCACCACCGCGATGGCACCGGAATTGCGCACGGCGAAACGTTCGCCCGCGACGCCGGAGAAGTAGGCTTCGCCTTCGGTGGCGCCGTAAAGCACGGTGTTGCCGATGATGATGTTGCTGCCGCTCACGCCCCGGAAGCCCGGCTGCGGGCGGACGATCACCCGGCCGCCCGACAGGCCCTTGCCAACGTAATCGTTGCCTTCGCCGATGAGTTCGAGGGTCACGCCACGCGCGAGGAAGGCGGCGAACGACTGCCCGGCGGTGCCGGTGAGACGGATGCGGATGCTGTTTTCGGGCAAGCCGGCGCGTCCGTGACGGGCCGCGACTTCGCCGGAGAGCATGGCGCCGACGGTGCGGTTGATGTTTTTCACCGGCAGGTCGATTTCGACTGTTTCGCCGCGTTCGAGCGCCGGGGCGGCGCGCCTGACGAGTTCGTTGTCGAGCGCCCGCGCCAGTCCGTGCTCCTGGGTTTCGCTGTGCAGTCTTGCCACGTCAACCGGCGCGTCCGGGCGGTAGAAAATGCGCTTGTAATCGAGGCCGCGCGCTTTCCAGTGCGCGATGCCCTTTTTCATGTCGATGAGATCGGAGCGCCCGATGAGATCGTCGAATTTGCGCACGCCGATCTGCGCCATGAGTTCGCGCACTTCTTCGGCGACGAAGAAAAAGTAGTTGACGACATGCTCGGGCTGGCCGGAGAAGCGGCGGCGCAGCACCGGGTCTTGCGTGGCGACGCCAACCGGACAGGTGTTGAGGTGGCATTTGCGCATCATCACGCAGCCTTCGACCACCAGCGGCGCGGTGGAAAAGCCGAATTCGTCGGCCCCGAGCAGCGCGCCGATGACGACATCGCGCCCAGTCTTCATCTGGCCGTCGACCTGGAGCCGCACCCGCCCGCGCAGGCGGTTGATGACCAGGGTCTGCTGGGTTTCGGCCAAGCCCAGTTCCCAGGGCGAACCGGCATACTTGATCGACGACAGGGGCGAAGCGCCGGTGCCGCCGTCATGACCGGAGATCACGATGTGGTCGGCCTTGGCTTTCGCCACGCCTGCGGCGACGGTGCCGACGCCGACTTCGGAGACGAGCTTGACCGATATTTCGGCCTTGGTGTTGACGTTTTTCAGGTCGTGGATGAGTTGCGCCAGGTCTTCGATGGAATAGATGTCATGGTGCGGCGGCGGCGAAATCAGGATGACGCCCGGCACCGAGTGGCGCAGGAAGCCGATGTACTCAGAGACCTTGTGGCCCGGCAACTGCCCGCCTTCGCCAGGCTTGGCCCCTTGGGCCATCTTGATCTGGATCTGGTCGGCGTTGACCAGGTATTCGGCGGTGACGCCAAAACGGCCCGAGGCAACCTGCTTGATCGAAGAGCGCAGGGAATCGCCGGCGGCAAGGTCGATGTCGCGTTCGACGCGCGCTTCGCCGATCAACTGCGACAATTTCATGGCGCGCGCGACCGGCTTGAAGCGGCGCGGATCCTCGCCACCTTCGCCGGTGTTGGAACGCCCGCCGATGCGGTTCATGGCGATCGCCAGCGTGGTGTGGGCTTCCGTCGAGATGGAGCCGAGAGACATGGCGCCAGTGGCGAAGCGCTTGACGATTTCGCGCGCGGGTTCGACTTCGTCGAGCGGAACCGGCGCGCCAGCGGGTTTCAGCTCGAAGAGACCGCGCAGGGTCATGTGGCGGCGGCTCTGGTCGTTGATGATCCTGGCGTATTCCCTGTAGCTGTCGAATTTACCCGCGCGGGTCGCGTGCTGGAGGCGGGCGATGGCGTCCGGCGTCCACATGTGCTCGTCGCCGCGGATACGGAAGGCGTATTCGCCGCCGGGGTCGAGCATGTCGGCCAGCACGGGGTCGGCGCTGAACGCCTTGCGGTGCAGGCGAATCGCTTCCTCCATGACCTCGAAAAGCCCGATACCCTCCACTTGGCTGGAGGTGCCATTGAAATAGCGGTCGACGAACGCCTGTTGCAGGCCGACGGCCTCGAAGATCTGCGCGCCGGTATAGGACATATAGGTGGAGATGCCCATCTTGGACATCACTTTGCGCAAACCCTTGCCCACCGCCTTGACGAAATTGTGGATGTATTCCTCGCCCTTTTCGGGACTGCCGGCGAGTTGCCGCAGGGTTTCGAGCGTGACGTAGGGGTGCACCGCTTCCGCGCCGAAACCGGCGAGCACGGCAAAATGATGCGTCTCGCGCACGCTGCCGGTTTCGACCACCAGCCCGGCGCGGGTGCGCAGCCCTTTGGCGACAAGGTGTTGATGGATCGCCGACAGCGCCAGCAGGGCGGGAATCGCCACCGCTTCGGCGCTGATCTTGCGGTCGGAGACGATGAGGATGTTGTTGCCTTGCAGTACCGCGCTTTCGGCCTCGGCACAGAGCGAGGCAAGCCGGGCCTCGACGCCTTCCCGGCCCCAGGCCACCGGGTAACAGATGTCCAGTTCCGCCGAACGGAATTTTTCGTGCGTGTAGCGGGCGATGTTGCGAATCTTCGCCATGTCGCCGAAATCGAGTACCGGCTGCGTGACTTCGAGGCGGAAGGGCGGGTTGATTTCGTTGATTTCGAGCAGGTTGGGCTTGGGGCCGATGAAGGAAACCAGCGACATCACCAGTTGCTCGCGGATCGGGTCGATCGGCGGATTGGTGACTTGCGCGAAAAGCTGGCGGAAGTAGTTGTAGAGCGGCTTTTCCTTGTTCGAGAGCACCGCCAGCGGCGAGTCGTTGCCCATCGAGCCGGTGCTTTCCTCGCCGCTGCGGCCCATCGGCTCCAGGATGAACTTGAGGTCTTCCTGCGTGAAGCCGAATGCCTGCTGGCGGTCGAGCAGGCTCGCGCCATGGGCGGATGGCGCGGGCGCGGGCGCCTCCAGCCCGTCGAGCTTGATGTTGATCCTGGAGAGCCAGGCGGCGTAGGGACGCGCGCGCGCCAGGGAATCCTTGATTTCCTTGTCATCGATGATACGGCCCTGATCGAGGTCGATCAGGAACATCTTGCCCGGCTGCAAGCGCCACTTCTTGACGATCTTGCTGTCGGGAACCGGCAGCACCCCGGCCTCGGAGGCCATGACGACATAATCGTCATCGGTGACGAAATAACGCGCCGGACGCAAGCCGTTGCGGTCGAGTGTCGCGCCGATCTGGCGGCCATCGGTGAAGGCCACGGCGGCGGGGCCGTCCCATGGCTCCATCATCGCAGCGTGATATTCGTAGAAAGCGCGGCGGCGTTCGTCCATCTGCGTGTGCGATTCCCACGCTTCCGGGATCATCATCATCACCGCGTGCGCCATCGAGTAGCCGCTCATCACCAGCAGTTCGAGAGCGTTATCGAAAGCGGCGGAATCGGACTGGCCGGGGTAGATCAACGGCCATATCTTTTGCAGGTCTTCGCCAAGCAACGGCGAAGAGACGCCCTTCTCGCGGGCGCGCATCCAATTGTAGTTGCCGCGTACGGTATTGATTTCACCGTTGTGGGCAATGTAGCGGAAGGGCTGCGCGAGATTCCATTTCGGGAAGGTATTGGTGGAAAAACGCTGGTGCACCAGCGCCAGCGCCGAAGCCGCGCGCGGATCGGCAAGATCGCGGTAGTACACGCCGACCTGCGGCGCGAGCAGCAAGCCTTTGTAATCCACCGTGCGCGCCGAAAAGGAGGTCGCGTAGTACGCTTGCCCGTGCTTGAGCTGAAGCGCGCCGATGGCGTTGGCCGCGCGGCGGCGCGCCACGTAGAGCTTGCGTTCGAGCGCTTCGGTGACCATCACGTCCGGGCCGCGCCCGACGAAAAGCTGGCGGATGACCGGCTCGGTGGCCTTCACCGCCGGCGACATGGGCATATCGCGGTCGACCGGCACATCGCGCCAGCCCAGCACGATCTGGCCTTCGACGCGCACGGCGCGTTCAAGCTCTTCTTCGCAGGCCAAGCGGGTGGCGGCTTCCCGCGGCAGGAACACCATGGCGACGCCGTATTCGCCCGCCAGCGGCAGCGTCACGCCCTGCCGGGCCATTTCTTCATGGTAAAGCGCATCGGGAATCTGGATCAGGATGCCCGCGCCGTCACCCTGCAAGGGATCAGCGCCCACGGCGCCGCGATGGTCGAGATTTTTCAGAATCTCCAGGCCCCGCCGGATGATGTCGTGAGACTGTTTACCCTTGATATGGGCAATGAAACCCACGCCACAGGCGTCGTGTTCATTCGCCGGGTCATACAATCCCTGCTTCTGGGGGAGTTCCATCTTGCTCGTCCTCGAAACAACTTTTACTGGGCGACTGCTGGCGCAATCCGGACAACGGTCACTCGACAACCCCGCATGCGCGCCGCGCGGACACACAAAAAAGCCGGGCACACGGACCCTCTAGGCCGCATGCACCGGCATGGCTGCCGGAACCGCTTTCGACACTCGAACGGGAGGGCGAATATACCCCCTCCACCCGTATGGTTCAAGAGTTTTGCGGCGCGGCAATACATTGGCATATAGCTAGGCCCCGTTCGAAACGCACAGCCGCCGGTGTTCTTCCGCCGCATAGCGATCAGTCATGCCGGCGATGTAATCGGCAACAGCCCTCGCCTTGCCCGCCGCCATACGTTCCTGATGCCGCGGCGGCAACAGGCCCGGATCGGCCATATAGATAGCGAACAGTCTGGTTATGATGCGCTGCGACATGCTCATTACATGAACGACACGTTCATGGCGATACAGATTTTCGTATAAAAAGGTTTTCAATTCCCGCAGTTTTGCCCCCAATTCTCCGGAATAAGCAGCCAGCGCTGGCGCATGGCGTACGTCGTCGAGCGTCTCGACACCCGCCGCGGCGATGTTCGCGCGCGTGCGGGCAACGAGATCCAGCGCCATGGCGTTGATCATGCGGCGGATGGTTTCATGGATCAACCGACGCCCGTCCAGTCCCGGCCAGCGCGCCTCTGCCTCGCGGCGGTATTGCGCGAATATTGCAACGATATTAATTTGCTCAAGCGTAATCAACCGCGAACGCAAACCATCATCCACGTCGTGATTACTGTAGGCGATCTCGTCGGCAAGATTGACGATCTGCGCTTCGAGTGAAGGACGGGTATCGTCGATGAAACGCCGCCCAATTTCGCCAAGCGCGCGCGCATTCGCCAACGAGCAGTGCTTGAGGATGCCTTCCCGGGTTTCATGCATCAGATTGAGACCGTCGAAAGCGGCGTAGCGCTCTTCCAGCATGTCGACGATGCGCAGCGATTGTAGATTGTGCTCGAAACCGCCATGCTCTTTCATGCACGTATTGAGCGCTTCTTGGCCAGCATGACCAAACGGAGTGTGCCCGAGGTCATGCGCCAGGGCGATCGCTTCGGCAAGATCTTCATTGAGCCGGAGGGCGCGGGCCATGTCGCGGGAAAGCTGCGCGACTTCCAGGCTGTGGGTCAGGCGGGTACGGAACAGGTCGCCTTCGTGGTTGATGAAAACCTGGGTTTTGTATTCGAGGCGGCGAAAGGCCGTCGAATGGATGATGCGATCGCGGTCACGCTGGAACTCGCCCCGGTTTTCCGGCGCGGGTTCGGAGTGGAGACGTCCACGTGAAACCGCTTCCGTCACCGCATAAGCCGCGAGTTGTTCCATCCCTTTCCCCGATGTTTACCGCCGGCAGCATGCCTCGATCACCGCGCCGACAATAGCCGGATCAATACCGCCCGCCACGGCGCCATGACCAAGCCCACGCAATAATACGTAACGCAATTGTCCGGCTTCGACTTTTTTGTCGTGCGCCATCAATTCCATATAGCGCGGCACCCCCAGCGTCGGGCCATGTACCGGCAAACCCGCGCGCTCGAACAAACGCCCGATGCGCTTCACCTCGTCCGCGCCAAGCCAGCCCAAGCGGCGGGACAGTTCCGCCGCCATCATCGTACCGGCCGCCACGCCCTCACCGTGCAGCCATTCTCCGAAGCCCAACCCGGCTTCAATGGCATGGCCAAACGTGTGCCCCAGATTGAGCAGGGCGCGCGCGCCTTGCTCGGTCTCGTCGGCAGCCACTACTTCAGCCTTATTGCGACACGAACGCTCTATTGCCCACGCCAGCGCCCCGGTATTTCCAGCGCGCAATGCGTCGATATTTTTTTCCAACCACTCGAAGAACTCCATGTCACGGATCAGACCGTATTTGATGACTTCGGCCAGTCCCGCGGAAAGTTCTCGCGCCGGCAACGTCGCAAGCGTTGCGATATCCGCCAGCACCAGGCGCGGCTGGTAAAAGGCCCCGATCATGTTCTTGCCAAACGGATGATTGATCGCGGTTTTGCCGCCCACCGAGGAATCCACTTGCGCGAGCAGCGTGGTCGGTACCTGGATGAAAGGCATGCCGCGCTGGTAGCTTGCCGCCGCGAAGCCCGCCATGTCGCCAACCACCCCGCCCCCCAAGGCAATGAGCGTCGTGGCGCGCTCGCAATGTTCGCGCAGCAGTGCGTCGAAAACCAGATTGAGCGTCCGCCACTCTTTATATGCCTCGCCATCGGGCAGCACGACAGTGACGACCTCGATACCCTCACGGCGCAATCCCGCGCACAGACGTTCCAGATAAAGCGGTCCCACCACCTCGTTGGTCACCACCGCGACCTTGCGCGTGCGCAAATGCGGCAGGATCAGGGCGGGACAATCAAGCAATCCGTACCCGATGTGGATCGGATAGCTTCGCGCCCCCAAGGAAACATTCAGGGTGTGCATGGGATGCCTTTGCCCAGGCCAGCCAACGCTTTTTCGATCTGTTCCACCATCACGGCAGAACCGCCGCGACCACCATCGATGACGATATCGGCGATTTCGCGGTACAGGGGATCGCGCTGGCGGTGAAGCTCGATGATACGCGCACGAGGATCATCCACCTGGAGCAGGGGGCGGTTGCGATCGCGCCGGGTGCGCTCCCACAGGATATGTGGCGGCACGTTGAGGTAAATGACGATCCCGCGCCGCGACAACAGGGCGCGATTCGCCGAATCGAGTACGACCCCCCCCCCGGTGGCAATGACAATATCAGTGTTGACCGTCAATTCATCCAGCATGCGCGCTTCGCGCTGCCGAAAACCAGCCTCGCCTTCGATATCGAAGATTACCGAAATTGCAACGCCGGTACGTGCGATGAGTTCGTGGTCGCAATCGGCAAAGCGCATCTCGCGCCGTCTGGCCAATTCGCGTCCCACCGTCGTTTTGCCGGCTCCCATCATGCCGACCAGGATCAAACAAGTCACTGGCTTCGCCGCGATTCGTGACAAAAAGGCGGCGCCCCACCTGGAGACGCCGCCTGGCATCATAGCAGCCAGACCGCAGCTTTTCAGCGCAGGGTCAGAGCCTCATCGGTAATACGCGGTGTCACGAATACCAACAACTCCCGCTGCTCGGACTTCTTGTTCGTCGTGCGGAAGAGATGGCCAAGGAAAGGTAGATCGCCCAAGAAAGGCACCTTGGTTACCTGATTGCCCTCATCTTCGATGTAAATGCCGCCAATCACCACAGTACCGCCGTTTTCGACCAACACGTCACTCTTGACATTCTTGGTTTCCACCGGTGGCACACCCTGTACTGATTCGCCCATCAGCGCGTTATCCTTGTTTACCTCGATGGCAAGCTGCAAACGGCCATCCGGCGTAATCTGCGGCTTGACCTTGAGGGACAGCACCGCTTTCTTGAACGACACACTGGTTGCGCCAGAACTGGTTGCTTCCTGATACGGAATCTCCTTGCCCTGCTCGATCACGGCTTCAACGTTGTTGGCGGTCAAAACCCTCGGGCTGGAAACAGTCCGCGCCTTGCCATCCGATTCTTGTGCCTGTAGTGACATATTCAGGAAGCGGGTCATGCTACGGTTGAACAGCGTCAAGTCGAGGGCGCCGAATGCGTTCGTCAGGCCATTACCGCTATACGCAGGCGCGTTCCCTGCGCTCGGCTGGAACCATCCATGAGCTGCACCGCCAGTCCTCGGATCAAAGTCAAACTTCTTGCTTGAGCTATCATATTCTGTAAGGGTTGTCCTAATATCCCCGGTAGCTTCGTTTTTCGAAGCATCCGACGAATAGTAATTCGAATGACCAAGCCCAAGCTGCGCGCCCTCGCCCAAGTTCTTCGCCTTGTTGTCCCCATACCCCAACTTCACACCCAGATCACGGGAGAAAGTCTTGTTGGCTTCGACAATACGGGCTTCGATCAACACCTGACGCGGCGCGACATCAATCTCGGCAATTACCCGCCGCACATCGGTCAGGCGAGCGCCAACATCGGTCACGAAGATCTTGTTGCTGCGATCATCGCTCACCACGCTGCCGCGTTTCGAAAGGACGGTCTGCCCCTTGACCTGCAAGAATTTGGTGATCTCCGTGC
>JAITLI010000157.1 GCA_031277975.1 Azoarcus sp. | reverse complement strand
CATACCCTCCGTCATGTAGCGCTCGGGTGATGGGAAAAGTGCGGATCGACATGAGCCGCATCAAGTTGATTTACTATAATCCGGGGACGGGATGGATTCGTCGGAATCCTTGGGCGCGCGCCGGATGCGGGCGCGCTTCGGCATGGATGGAGGCGGCGCTTTCGATCGGGCCAGGCGAACGATCAGCGGGACGAGCAGCGCGCATGTCAGGGCGGGCGTCACGTCGGCGCTGCGGCCTTCCAGCCAGATCTGGATGATTTCCAGCGACAGTACCCATATTATGATGAAGATGCCGACGCCCTGGATGCGCGCGCCCATGGCGTGCGCCAGCCAGAGTAGCGCCGTGCAATGCCAGGATATTTCCAGCAATTCGCGCAGGTTGTCCTGCATGTTGCCGCGCAGATAAGCGGCGAACGGCAGCCAGCCGAAGCCGCCGGTATGGCCCGACAGGGTGTAGGGTTCCAGTCCGGCCAGCGTCAGGCCGAGCAGCATCGCGGCGAAGGCCGCCGGGGCAATGCGCCGGGGATCGCCGAGCGCAAGCATGCCGGCGTACCCCGAGAGCATGGCTGCCGCGTCGTGCCAGTGCGGCGCGCTCTGTACGATGAACAGGCGCGCGCACAGGACGGCAGGCAACAGCATCGTCAATGCGGTCAGGGCAATGGTGCGCGCGGGCAGTAGCGTCAGCGCGATATGGCCCAGCGCCAGGACGCCGGAGAATGTGATGATGAACGCGGCGAGCGACCAGGGTTCCGGCGCGAAAAAGGCGCGGATATTGGCGCGGAGCAGTGCGAAATCCAGGCTTGGAATGCAAGGCGCGGTCTGCGCCGCCAGCCACAGGGCGGCTAGGACAAGCGGCAAGGCCCCGCCCTTGAAGTACCCCGTCCGTGCGGCGAGAATGCGTTGCGCGGCGGGCGCGAGTACGAATTGCCCGGTATAAATACCCGCGGCGTTCCAGACGATGTCGGAGAGGGCGGCATCCCGGCTCGGCAAGCCGATTTGCAGGATTTGCAGGATTCCTGCGAGCGCCAGACCGAGCGCGGCGGACAAATGATTTTTCTCTGGCGCGCGTGTCAGGGCGGATGCCAGCCCCCAGGGGAGGAACAACAAGAAATTGCCCAGTACGTCCCCCCTGCTCGTCCATAAATGGATGCTGGTGAACATTTGCCGGATCGCCTGTCCCGGAAACTCCGGCAACGCGAAGTCGAACGGGTAGAGACTGCCATGGGCGATCAATACCGCCAGCAACAAGTGCCAGCGGGTCAGGGAACGGTCGCGCGGGGACATGACGGCGGGGCGGCGGGGCCGGGCGGGGGCGGTTATTTGCTCTTTATCATCGTGCCCACGCCGTGATCGGTGAGGATCTCCAGCAGCAGGCAGTGTTCCACGCGCCCGTCGATGATGTGCACCGACTGCACGCCGCTGCGCGCGGCATCGAGCGCGGAAGCGATCTTGGGCAGCATGCCGCCGGAAAGGGTGCCGTCGGCCACCAGGTCGTCGATCTGGCGCGGCGTGAGGCCGGTGAGAAGATTGCCCGCCTTGTCGAGCACGCCGGGGGTATTGGTGAGCAGCACCAGCTTTTCGGCCCTGAGGATTTCGGCGAGCTTGCCGGCCACTACGTCGGCGTTGATGTTGTAGGTCTCGCCCGCTTCGCCGACGCCAATGGGGGCGATGACCGGGATGAAATCCCCCTGATCGAGGAACGCAATCGGGCTGGGGTCGATCTTGGTGATTTCGCCCACCTGGCCAATGTCGATCACGTCCCCTTGCGGCGCGTCCTTTTTCTGGATCAACAGTTTTTTCGCGCGGATGAAATTCGCGTCCTTGCCGGTGAGGCCGATGGCCTTGCCGCCGTTCTGGTTGATGAGGTTGACGATTTCCTTGTTGACTTGGCCGCCGAGCACCATCTCGACCACTTCCATGGTTTCGGCATCGGTCACGCGCATGCCCTGCACGAATTCTCCTTTCTTGCCGACCCGCGTGAGCAAGTGCTCGATCTGCGGCCCGCCGCCGTGCACTACCACCGGATTGAGGCCGACGAGTTTCAGGAGCACCACATCGCGGGCGAAACAATCCTTGAGATGCGGATCGGTCATCGCGTTGCCGCCGTATTTGATGACGATAGTCTTGTCGGAGAAGCGGCGGATATACGGCAGTGCTTCCGCGAGGATCGCGGCTTTCAGGCTGGGAGGGGCGGATGGCGCGGACATGGGGGCGGAATCTGGCGGAAATCGTTGTGGGAAGGGCGGTTCAGTGTTTGGGGAAAAAACGGGTTTCGAGCCGGGTTGCGGCAAAATCGAGCGCGAGCGCTACAACCATGATTATCGCCATTGATGCGAGGTATGCAATTGGGCGGGGCCTGACATGTGAAACGCGCGGGGTGATGGTATTCAAGGAAGCCCCGGGAAGAATGCGCCGGACACTGAGTCTCCGGATGATCGTCTGTCCCGCCCGCTATTGCCGCGCGGGGGTTTGTACGGCACCGGGCGCGCGGGCGGGCGCCGCCAGCGGGCGGACGCCGCTTGGCGGCGTGAATTCTTCTTGGGGAGCGAGATCGCCGAATGGCGTGGCCGCGCCCTTGAAAATCTTGCCGCGCAAGGGAGAGTCGGCGGCGAGGCGGAAATCCGGCGGTACCGGCGCGCCGGACTGGCCGAGGCGCAGCCGGACATTGCCCGTGAGCGCTTCGTCGGCGACGTTGAATTCGCCGTTGCCGATCAACAGGTTGTTGAGGGCGACGAGGTTGAGATCGTCGCCGAATTTCTCGCGCCAGACGCGCAGGAAATAGCCGCCCCTCGGCAAATTGTTCACGAGGGTGTTGTGGGAGAGATAAAGCCCGTTTTCGGGCCACTGCCTGCCTTCCGCGCCATAGGCGACAATGGACGAATTCTGCGTGTCGCGCGACTGGCCGATGATGTTGCCGACGACTACCGCCTGGCCGCCGACCGGGAATTCAAGCTCATAGGAAGCGGCGCCATCGCTGCCATCGTATATCTTGTTGTATTTGACAACGCTTTCGCGCGCGCGCGATTTCAGCAAATGCCCTTTCCAGCCCTTGTAGAAATTGCTGCCGGTTACTTCCAGCCTGGCGATCTGGCCGACGTAGAGGAGGTGAGGCAGGCCGCGCTCGCTGTGCGGCGAATCCCCGAACTCGCTGTTCGTGACGATGAGTTCGGAGGCCTTGTCGTTGGAAGTCAGGATGCCGTTCTGGTTATCGAAGAAGCGGCAGTTCGCCACCCGCAACAATCCGTGCTCGAAGCGAATGCCCGCGCCGTTGTTGTCGGGGGCGCGTGCGCCGCGGAAAGTGATATTGCCGATGTCGAATTCGCCGCTGCGGATCACCCACACCGCCTTGCCTTCGGCGATGGCGCCATCGGCGATCAGCGTCGCGCCCTTGCCGAGGCCGCGAATGGTGAGACGGCCTTGCGTCCAGATCGCGGCGTCGCCGCGGTATTCGCCCTCGGCGATTTCCACCGTGTCGCCATCGCGCGCGTCGCGCGCGGCGTCGCTGATGCGTTGATGGGTTCCATTCGGGCCGACGCTGAGCGTGGCGGCCACGGCGTTGAAATGCGCAAACGCGCAAAGCAGGAAGAGGGCGATCCGGGATGACATGGCGGCGGCCTTGTGGTGAACGAATAATATCGGCGGGATTATGACCGATCCCGCCGATATCGTGGCGCATTCGTTGCCGCCGGTTGGTTTACTCGATCACGAGGCGCGTGGCCTGCGCTTCGATCTTCTTCGGCAGGCTCAGTTCAAGCACGCCATCGGTGAATTTCGCGCCCGCCTTGGTCTCGTCGATATCCTGGCCAAGCTGGAAACTGCGCGACACCTTGCCGTAATAACGCTCGGTGCGCAGCACCCGTTCTCCATCCTTGAGTTCCTTGTTCGCCTTGCGCTCGGCGCTGATCGACACGACCGGGCCGTCGATGTGGACATGGATGTCTTCTTTTTGGATGCCGGGCAATTCGGCGTGGACTTCGTAGCCGTCGGGGTTCTCCTTGACGTCGACCCGCATTTGCGGAGCGTCGGCGGCGCCTGCGTTGCCGAATTCGACTGGACGCACGAAAAAGCCACGGAAAAAGTCGTCGAAAGGATCGCGGTGAATCAGGTTGCTCATCTGGATCTCCTTGTCTGTCATCATCACGGAAGCCGGTGAACCGGCTGTCCTCCCGATATGGGCGCGCCGGTACGGATTTCAAGTCACGGCGGAAGGAGGGGAACGGAACATGGACATGCGGGAACGTGATACAGCCTCGCCGCGCGCGGAACGGGCACTGGAGACGAAAACCTGCCCGCGCTGCGGCGCGCGGTTCGCGTGCGGCGCGCACGCGGGGCATTGCTGGTGCGAAGACCTGCCTCCACTGCTGGCGGTTCCGGACAGGGGCGCCGCGTGTCATTGCCCGGCCTGCCTGATGGAAATAGCGGCTGGACAACGGCGATGACCGCCCGCTGGCGATTTTCGGATGCCTCTTTGGGAAAGGCGGATCGTGATCTGTGTGTGATGCGGCGGACTGCCGGGTTCATGGTTGCCATTACAGCCGCGCGCCGCCGGGAAACCTCATCCCCGGTAGCCGTCCGGATTGGCTTGCTGCCAACGCCATGCGTCGCGGCACATGGCCTCGATGCCGTGTTCCGCCTTCCAGCCCAGGCGCGTGGCGGCCTGCGCCGGATCGGCCCAACATTCGGCGGTGTCGCCGGGACGCCGGGCCACGATGCGGTATGGCACCGGGCGTCCGGATACCGCTTCGAAAGCGCGCACGACTTCGAGCACGCTGTAGCCGCGCCCGGCGCCAAGGTTGATCGCACTGGCCGCCGGCAGGCTTTCGAGCCTGGCGAGTGCCGCGAGATGGCCGGCGGCAAGGTCGGTGACGTGGATGTAGTCGCGCACGCCGGTGCCGTCGGGGGTCGGATAGTCGTTGCCGAAGACTTGCAATTCGGGAAGCCTGCCCACCGCGACCTGGCAGATGTAGGGCATGAGATTATTGGGAATACCGCCCGGGTCTTCGCCGATCAGCCCGCTCGGATCGGCCCCGACCGGGTTGAAATAACGCAGCAGCGCCATTTTCCAGCCGGGATCGGCGGTGGCCACGTCGCGCAGGATTTCTTCGCTCATCAATTTGGTGCGGCCATAGGGGTTGGTCACGTTGAGCGGAAAATCCTCGGTGATTGGCACACGGGCGGGATCGCCATAAACGGTCGCCGATGAACTGAACACCAGCCGCTTCACGTCATGATGCGCCATACGTTCGAGCAGGGTGAAAAGGCCGCCGAGGTTGTTGCGATAATACGCGAGTGGAATGCGCGCCGATTCGCCGACCGCTTTTTTCGCGGCGAAATGGATGACGGCGCTGATTCCGTGCCCGGCGAAGAGACTGTCCAGCGCCGCCGCGTTGGCGACATCGGCCTCCAGCGCGGCATGGAAACGGCGGCGCGCGAGGCGTTCCACCCGTTCGAGGGCGTGCGGTGACGAGTTGGAGTAGTCGTCGATCACCGCCACGTCATGACCGCCGCGCAGCAGGGCGAGACAAGTATGCGAACCAATATAGCCCGCGCCCCCCGTAACCAGTATCACGCCCATGGCCTACCCCCTTGGTTCATCCGCGTTTTGTTTTGTTTCCTTCCCTTTCCGGGAGGATTCAGCGAGTTGCAATGACATTGTTATCGCCGTCCGTGGATGGAGTATACTTGAGACGCTTTGCCGCGCGCGCCGGAACCTGCCCGTGGTCGATGCAGGGCGGCTCGCCGCTCATCCCCACGAGATGGAAGAGGCGGAATCCGTCCCGGTATATCAGCGGCCCGCGCGTCAACCATTGCGACATGGGAGGGTCGCCGTCGCGCCGGGATTTGCCGTCGCCCGTCCGAAACACCGAATTGGCGCCGCGAACCGGCGTTTTTTCACGCCTGCCGGATGCCGTCATGGGTTCACAATGTCAAGGTACGGTAAACCCCCATACCCCACCCAGGACTGAATCATGGCAAAGATCATCTGCGTGATCGGCAACAAAGGCGGCACCGGCAAGACGACCCTCGCACACATGTTGTGCCAGGGGCTGGGCTTGCTCGGATATCGCGCCGCCTGCGTGTTGACCGATATGTCCCGCGAGCCGCTCTCGCCCAATGGCCGCCGTTACATCACCGCCGATGCCCGTAATGGAGACGCCCTGTTCAAGGTTGTCGACAAACTGCGCACGCTCGACGACTGGATCGGCATCGTCGATGGCGCGGGCAATCGCACCGACATGGACCACAAGCTCTACACTCTGGGCGATATCGCGTTGCTGCCCTTTCGCGATTCGCACGAAGACATCCGCACCGTCGTCCACGATCTCGATCTGTTCCCGCGCGCCTATGCCGTGCCATCACAATGGCCGGTCAATACCTGGCAGCGCGGCGCCGCCGACCGCAACGTGGCCCGGTTGATGGCTGCTTTCCGGCACCGCATCCTCAAACCGGTCGACGCATTGTCGGCGTCCAAATTATTGTTGCAGAAACAGGTTCCCGAGCAATTGCCCAGTCCGCTCATCAAGGCCTGCCGCGCCGTTGGCCGCCAAGTTCTGGAAATACTGGAACTGGAGGTCGATGTCGACACCGCGACCGGGACGGAAGGCAGGAACGAGAGCGAGCGCCTGCCGCCCGCCGAGATACCGATGCGCCTGCAACGCATGAGCTGACGCGCCCAATCGGTTTATATTTCGTATAGCCGCGTCTACACGCACGCCAAGGATGCCTGCATCGGGTAAGATGTCTGAACAACACAACAGCCGGAGGGAAAATCATGACAATCGAACACTCGGCCCAGGATCCGCTCGAATTCGTGCGTGGTATGTGGAGCAGGATGGGTTTCTCGTTGCCGGGCATGGTGACTCCGACCCTCGATGTCGGCGAGCTTGAAAAGCGCATCGCCGACATGCGGGCAGTCGAGGGTTGGCTGAAGATGAATCTCAGCATGCTGCAAATGGCCATCCAGGGACTGGACATGCAGCGTGCCGCGCTTGCCGCGGTTCAGGCCATGAGCAAGCCGCTGGGTACCAGCGAGAACGCGACGGAAGATTCCGAGACCACCGCCAGGGGCAATCCCTTCCTGTGGCCGTGGAACGCGATGGGCGCCAACGCGGCGGCCAGGACGGACACATCCGCTTCCCAGGCGGGCGCTTCCGCGGACGACGACAAGGCCCGCGCGAAACGCAAAGCCTCGGCCAGATAAAAAGCAGTAACGTCGGCGCGCGTTGACATCTTGACCGCCCGGAGATTTTCCGGGCGGAGTGGTTTTCTTGTATCTGAAACCATGGCAAACCGTCCGCCGCACGGGAAGACGCGCGCCGTAACGCTGGCAAACCGGTAGAATGAACCGTTTTTTTGCCAACCATTATTTTCTGGAGACGGTTTCATGGCCCCGCGTCCGTTCAGGATCCTCGGCATCCAGCAGATCGCCATTGGCGCCCTGGACAAGGAAAATCTGCGCGCCTTGTGGGTCGATATGTTCGGGCTTGATGTCACGGGCAATTTCGTATCCGAACGCGAAAATGTAAACGAAGACATCTGTGCCATGGGCAGCGGCCCGTTCAAAGTCGAGGTCGACCTGATGCAGCCGGTCGATCCCGCGAGGAAACCCGCCGTCCATACCACGCCCCTGAACCACGTTGGGCTGTGGGTTGATGATTTGCCCCGCGCGGTCGAATGGTTGAGCGCCCGGGGCGTGCGCTTTGCGCCCGGGGGAATCCGCAAGGGCGCGGCGGGGTACGACATTACTTTCCTTCACCCCCGGGGTAACGAGGAATTTCCCATTGGCGGCGAAGGCGTGCTGATCGAACTGGTACAGGCGCCCGCCGAAGTCGTCACGGCCTTTTCCCGTCTGGCTCCGGCCTGACCGGTACCGGACGGCAAGCATGGCGCCTCGACCGGGAGTCAATTGACCGCGGCAGAAAAACACATTACGAAGGGCGTGACTGGCGGCAGCGCCGCCCGCGATCCCGATTCCGATTTATCCCCAGTCACGGGATTCCACCGTTTCAAGAACACAATCAGGAGTTGATGAACCATGAGCACGAATACCGAGCAAAGTACGACCGAACCGCCCAAGCCCGAAAAAATCGCCCAGACCTATGCCGAAGTCGCCCGCCGTGCCTCAAGCCTGATCGGTGAACACGTGCAGCGCCAACTCCGGAAAGGCATCCAGCCTCCGACCGACGAACTGGGCATCGCCCAGGCATTCATGGATATGATGGCCCGGCTGCTGTCCAACCCGTACAGGCTCGCCCAAGCGCAAATGAACCTGGTGTGGGACTACTTCACGCTGTGGCAGCACTCGATGCTGAGATTTGTCGGCATGCAGGCCGCGCCGGTGGTGACGCCCGCGCGCAGCGACAAGCGCTTCCGCGACGAAGAATGGCAAGAGCATTTCATGTTCGATTTCGTCAAGCAGTCCTACCTGATTACCGCGCGTCACATCCACGACGTGGTTTCCGGGGTCGAAGGGCTGGACGAACAGACGGCCAAGAAAGTCGATTTCTATACCCGGCAATACATCGACGCGCTGTCGCCGTCGAATTTCGCTCTTACCAATCCAGAAGTATTCCGCGAAACCGTGCATAGCAACGGCCAGAATCTCATCAAGGGCCTGAACAATCTGCTGCGCGACATCGAAGAAGGCGGCGGCAATCTGCGGGTGAAGATGACCGACACTTCGGCCTTTGAACTGGGCAAGAACGTCGCCATCTCACCGGGCAAGGTCGTGTTCCAGACCGACATGATGCAGTTGATCCAATACACGCCGAGCACCGCCAAGGTATTCAAGCGCCCGGTCATGATCGTGCCGCCCTGGATCAACAAATTCTATATCCTCGACCTGCGCGAAAAGAACTCCTTCGTCAAATGGCTCGTCGACCAAGGGCATACCGTATTCATGATTTCGTGGGTCAATCCCGACGGGAAACTGGCGGAAAAGACTTTTGCTTCCTACATGCACGAAGGCATCATCGCGGCGCTCGACGCCATCGAAACGCAGACTGGGGAAAAAGAAGTCAACGCCATCGGCTATTGCCTCGGCGGCACACTGCTCGCCGCCACGCTGGCCTACTTCGCCGCCAAAAAGCAAAAGCGCATCGTTTCGGCAACCTTCCTCACCACCCTCACCGACTTTTCCGCGCCGGGCGAATTGGGTGTATTCATCGACGAAGGACAGGTTACCCATCTCGAAAAGAAAATGTTTCGGCGCGGTTACCTCGAAGGCTCGGAGATGGCTGGCACCTTCAACATGCTGCGCGCCAACGACCTGATCTGGTCATTCGTGGTCAATAACTACCTCATGGGCAAGGACCCTTTCCCCTTCGACCTGCTGTACTGGAATTCCGATTCGACCCGCCTGCCCGCGAAGATGCACAGTTTCTATCTGCGCAAAATGTACATGGAAAACAAACTGGTCGAACCCGGCGGCATCGACATCGACGGCGTGCCGATCGACCTCGGCAAGATCAAGGTGCCGTGCTTTTTCATCTCGACCATGGAAGACCACATCGCGCCGTGGAAGAGCACCTATCTGGGCGCGCGCTGCTTCACCGCCCCAGTGCGTTTCGTCCTCGGCGGTTCGGGCCATATCGCCGGCATCGTCAATCCGCCCGCCGCCAACAAATACGGCTACTGGCTGAACCCGGCTCCCGTCCTGCCCGCGACTCCGGATGAATGGTTCGCGGGCGCGCAACAACAGGCGGGTTCGTGGTGGGTCAACTGGCAGGACTGGATCAGCGGCCACGACGATGCCAAGGTCGCGGCGCGCGATCCCGCTGTTGGCAAGCTGACGGCGCTGGAAGACGCGCCGGGTTCTTTCGTCAAACTGCGCCTCGACGCCTGCCCGGCCGCATAAACCCGATCCGGTTGTTTCCCGGGAAGCGGCGCGCCGGAAACGCGATCCGGCGCGCCGCTTCGCCTTACCGTTTCCCGCGGCTTTGCCAATGACCGTCTTTCCGCGCCTGGTGCTCGACACCAATATAGTATTGGCATTGTGGCATTTCGCCGATCCCGTCCTCGCTCCACTGGCCGAGGCCGTCGCCTGCGGCAGATTCGCCCTGTCGAGCCGGGATGACGCGCTGGAAGAACTGCGCCATGTACTGGCCCGTCCCCGCCTGGGCATCGCGCCCGAGCGGCAAGCGCGAATCATCGAACGCTATCGCGACTGCCTGGCCCCCGAACCCGGCGATGCCGGCATGTTCGACCTGCCGCAGTGCCGCGACCGCGACGACCAGAAATTCCTCGAAATCGCCCGCGATTGCGGCGCCAACCATTTGCTTACACGTGACAAGCTGTTGCTCAAACTGAATCGCCACCACTTGCTGCGCGGAAAGCTGGCGATCGTGACGCCGGAGTGCTTTCTCGCCGAAGCGCCGCGATCCATGCCGCAAACGCCCCGGGCAAGCGCCTCATTCCATGCGGAGCGGCGCTGACCAAGAAGCAAGGCGCGGGGCCACATCAACCTGTTTCCAGTTTTGCCGCCGACAGCAGCAGCCACTTGACTCCGGCATCACCGAAATTGATCTGCGCCTTGGCGTCATCGCCGCCGCCTTCGGCGGCGACGATCACTCCGTAACCAAAGCGGGGGTGGCGGACATTCTGTCCGATGCGCAGGCCGCCGGGTAGGCCGCGCGAGGAGGTGGTTTCCGGGGCGCGCGGGCGGGAAACAGCGCTGGAATTGGAATGCGCGGCACTCGCGCTCCGGCGGTCTCCACGGGCGAGAAACTTGACGAGGGAGGGCGGTATTTCGTCGAGAAAACGCGAACGCAGGCAATAGTGTGTCTGTCCGTGCAGGACGCGTTCCTGGGCGCAGGACAGGTAGAGACGTTTGCGGGCGCGTGTCACGGCGACGTACATCAGGCGCCGCTCTTCTTCGAGGCCGCCGCTCTCCGCCAGGCTGTTGCCATGCGGGAAAAGCTCTTCTTCGAGGCCGCCGAGGAAAACGACATCGAATTCCAGCCCCTTGGCAGCGTGTATGGTCATCAGTTGCACGGCGTCTTCTTCCGCGCCCGCCTGATGGTCTCCGGCTTCGAGCGAAGCATGGTTGAGAAACTCCGCCAGCAGGCCATGCGGAGCGCCCCATGTTTCAGGAGCCACTTGCGCTTCCACACTGAAATTCCTGGCGGCGGTAACGAGTTCATCGAGGTTCTCCAGTCTGTCCTGGCCTTCTTTTTCCGTCTGATAGTGGGTGCGCAGGCCGCTGCGTTCGAGTACGTGTTCCACCAGATCGGGGAGCGGCAAGGCCGCCGTCTCGCCGCGCAAATCTTCGATCAGGCGGCGGAACGGGCCGAGCGCCACGGCGCTTCTGCCGGAGAGCGTCGCAATGGCGGCGTAGAGGCTGGTGTTGCCGGCGCGGGCGGCGTCGAGGAGAAGTTCCTGTGAGCGCGCGCCGATGCCGCGGGCGGGGAAATTGACCACCCGCATGAAGGCGGTGTCGTCGTCGGCATTGGCGATCAGGCGGAGATAGGCGAGCGCGTGCTTGATTTCCTGGCGCTCGAAAAAGCGTAGCCCGCCATGGACGCGGTAAGGGATTCCGGAAGAAAAAAGCTGGTGTTCGAGGGCGCGCGATTGCGCGTTCGCCCGGTAAAGCAGGGCGATGTCGCCGCGCGCTATGCCTTCGCGCACCAAGGCTTCGATTTCGCCGACGATCCAGCGTGCCTCGTCACCATCGCTGAGCGCTTCGAACACGCGGATCGGCTCGCCCTCGCCCTGCTCCGTCCACAGGTTCTTGCCCAAGCGATTGCCGTTGTTGCTGATGATGGCGTTGGCGGCGTCGAGGATATTGCCGTGTGAGCGGTAATTCTGCTCTAGCCGGATGAGGTGGCGGACGTGGAATTCGCGCTCGAAATCGCGCATGTTGCCCACATTCGCACCACGGAAGCGGTAAATGCTTTGGTCATCGTCTCCGACGCAGAAAAGCGCCGCGCCGCCTTCCCCCCCTTCGGCGGCCAGCAGCTTCAGCCAGCGGTATTGCAGCGCGTTGGTGTCCTGGAATTCATCGACCAGGATATGACGAAAACGCTGCTGGTAATGGCGGCGGACAGGTTCATTGCGCTGGAGTAGTTCATGGCAGCGCAGCAGGAGTTCGGCGAAATCCACTACCGATTCGCGCTGGCACTGGGCTTCGTATTCCTGGTACAGCTCGACGCGGCGGCGGGTGTAGTCGTCGTGCGCCTCGATGGCGTGCGGCCGCAGGCCCGCTTCCTTGTGGGTGTTGATGAAATACAACAACTCGCGCGGTGGGAACCTGTCGCTGTCGACATTGAGCGCCTTCAGCAGGCGCTTGATCGCCGCAAGCTGGTCGGCGACATCGAGAATCTGGAACAACGGCGCCAGTCCGGCATCGCGGTGATGCGCCCGCAACAGACGGTTGCACAGGCCGTGGAAAGTGCCGATCCACATGCCGCGCGCGCGCGCATCGACCATGGCCTCGATGCGGTGCCGCATCTCGCGCGCGGCCTTGTTGGTGAAGGTCACGGCGAGAATGCCCGCCGGACTGACCGCGCCGCTGTGGATCAGCCAGGCAATGCGGGTGGTGAGCACCCGCGTCTTGCCGGAACCCGCGCCGGCAAGTATCAGGGCATGTTCGTCGGGGAGAGTGACGGCCTGGGCCTGGGAAGGATTCAGGTGGGCAAGTAGATCGGACATGGGCGCTCCTCGCGGGGGCAATATTCTACGCTCGATTCACCCGCCCCTTGTCTGGACACCGCCGCCGCCGTCCTTTGTTTTTCTGCATTGCAATATCCGCGCGCCTGTACTAGACTTTCGATTGTGCATGGCAGCAAATTTTTTCTTGCGGAAAACACATACCTCCTCAAACCATAAGCAGTAAAAGGAATAAGCTGTTACCCCGTTGATTTTGCAGGACAGCATTGCCTCGCTGCAAAATCGCCCAATCCCCGCCCGGCGGCGGCCTCTGGTTTCAGCGCATGACGCGCTAGTCCGTCCCTCCCTCTCCTTTTTACAGGAGATTTACACCCGGCTCCGCCGGGTGTTTTTTTGCGCGCCCGGCAGGGAACGGGCTACTCCCCCGCCGCACCGTCCCGCAAGCGGGGGAGGAGAATGACAGCCTTGCGCGCCCCTTCAGGGAATCGTCACTTCCTGCACCGTCGACCATCCGCTGACGCCTTCCTTGGTCACGTAGCGCAGTGCGTAATAGAGTTTGCGG
>JAITLI010000081.1 GCA_031277975.1 Azoarcus sp. | reverse complement strand
GCTGGAAGAAAACCGCCGCATCCACGAACTGCTGGCCGAAGGTGTGGACGTCGAATACTACGGCGACGACGGCGTACTGACGGCGGGCAAGGCGGCACTGCTGGACTTCGAGCAACCGGAGCGCAACGACTGGCTGGCAGTACGACAGTTCGTCGTTATCAACGGTCAAATCAAGCGCAGGCCGGACGTGGTGCTGTTCGTCAACGGCCTGCCGCTGGCGGTGATGGAACTGAAAGCGCCAGGCAGCGCGGACGCGCATCTGGCGGGTGCGTTCAATCAGTTGCAGACCTATAAGCGGCAGATCCCGGCGCTGTTCCAGACCAATGCGCTGCTGATCATTTCCGATGGCATCCAAGCGCGGGTCGGCTCGCTGTCCGCCGACTCTGAGCGCTTCATGCCCTGGCGCACCACGGACGGCAAGGCCGTTCTCGAAAAAGGTTCGCCGGAGCTGCCGACGCTGATCGAGGGTGTGTTCGGACAGAGGCGTTTCCTCGACCTGCTGCGGTATTTCACCGTGTTTGGCGAAAGCGGCGGCGGCCTTGTGAAGATCGTGGCGGGCTATCACCAGTATCACGCTGTCAACCGCGCCGTCGAATCGACGATTCGCGCCGCCGGCCTGTGGCAAGGTCTCGCCGAGGAACCGGCGTCCTACGGCCTGCCCACTGTGGCGACGCAACAAAAAGGCGACCGGCGCGCGGGCGTGATCTGGCACACGCAGGGTTCCGGCAAAAGTCTGCTGATGGCCTTCTACGCCGGGCGGCTGGTGAAGCATCCGGCGATGGAAAACCCGACGCTTGTCGTGCTGACCGACCGCAACGATCTGGACGATCAGTTGCTCGCCACATTCTCGATGTGCCGCGACCTGATCCGCCAGACGCCGATACAGGCCGAAAGCCGCGAGCATTTGCAGGAACTGCTTGACCGCGCTTCCGGCGGGGTGATTTTCACCACCTTGCAGAAGTTCGGCGAGGTGGCGGAGCCGTTGACCACGCGGCGCAACGTGGTGGTGATTGCCGACGAAGCGCACCGTTCGCAATACGGCTTTCGCGCGAAGGTGGACGCCAATACCGGCGAAGTCTCCTACGGCTTTGCCAAATACCTGCGCGACGCGCTGCCCAATGCCTCGTTCATCGGTTTCACGGGCACGCCCATTGAGGCAACGGACGTGAACACGCCCGCAGTGTTCGGCAACTACATCGACATCTACGACATCAGCCGCGCGGTGGAAGACGGCGCGACGGTGCCGATCTACTACGAATCGCGGCTGGCGCGCATCGAACTTCTCGATACCGAAAAACCGAAGCTCGATGCCGAGATGGAAGCCTTGACCGAGGATGAGGCGCAGGCCGAACAGGAGAAGCTCAAGCGCAAGTGGGCAAGCATCGAGGCATTGGTCGGCAGTGAAAAGCGGCTGGCGCTGGTGGCGAAGGATCTGGTGGCGCACTTCGAGGATCGCGTGGCCGCGCTGGACGGCAAGGCAATGGTGGTGTGCATGAGCCGCCGCATCTGCGTGACGCTCTACGGCGAAATCGTCAGGCTGCGTCCGGCTTGGCACAACGCCGACGACAGCGCCGGAGCCATCAAGATCGTGATGACCGGCGCGGCCAGCGACCCGCCCGAATGGCAGCCGCACATCGGCAACAAGACGCGGCGCGATCTGCTGGCCAGGCGTGTCCGCGACGCGAGAGACCCGTTGAAGCTGGTCATTGTGCGCGACATGTGGTTGACCGGCTTCGATGCGCCATGCATGCATACGATGTATGTAGACAAGCCGATGCGGGGTCACGGGCTGATGCAGGCTATCGCCCGCGTGAACCGCGTGTTTCGCGACAAGCCTGCCGGTTTGGTCGTCGATTACATCGGCATCGCGCAAGACCTGAAATCGGCCCTGGCCCAGTATTCGGCGCACGATCGGGAAACCACGGGCATCGACGAGGCGCGGGCCGTAGCGGTGCTGTGGGAGAAGTACGAAGTGGCGCGTAGCATGTATCACGGCTTTGATTACGTCACGGCCCTGGACGGCGCGCCGCAACAACGCCTGGCGATGATGGCCGGAGCCATCGAGTGGATTCTGGACAGGCAGCAGCAATGGGCGGCCGCGGAAACCACGGAGGAGGGCAAGAAAAAGGCGCATCGCCGCTATCAGGATGCGGTACTGGCCTTGTCACGGGCCTATGCGCTGGCCTCGGCTTCGGATGAGGCGCGCGGCATCCGCGAAGAAGTGGCCTTTTTCCAGGCTATCCGCGCGGCGCTGGTGAAATCGGCGACAGGCCCTGGCCTGAGCTTGCGGGAGCGCGACTTCGCCATCCAGCAGATCATCAGCCGCGCGGTGGGTTCGCCGGGAATCTTCGACATCCTGAAAGCCGCGGGCATTCAGTCGCCAGACATTTCCATTCTGTCCGACGAGTTCCTCGCCGAGGTGCGGCAGATACAGCAGAAGAATCTGGCGCTGGAGGCATTGCGCAAGCTCATCAATGACGGCATTCGCTCACGCAGCAAGGCCAACATCGTCGAGACGCGGGCATTCTCCGAGCGGCTGGAAGCCGCCATGGCACGCTACCACGCCAACGCCATCACCTCCGCCGAGGTGTTGCAGGAGTTGATCGAGCTGGCAAGGGACATCCGCGCGGCGCGTTGGCGTGGCGAGGAACAGGGCCTTGATGACGAGGAAATCGCCTTCTACGACGCACTGGCCAAAAACGGTTCGGCGGTACAGGCGATGGGCGACGACAAGCTCAAGGTCATCGCCCATGAACTTTTGGTGAGCCTGCGCGGCAATATGTCGGTGGACTGGGCGCAGCGCGCATCCGCCCGCGCCCGTATGCGCGTGCTGGTCAAGCGCATCCTGCGCAAGTACGGTTATCCCCCCGATTTGCGGGACGCGGCGGTGCAGACGGTATTGCAGCAAGCCGAAGCATTGTCTTCTGTGTGGAGCGCCGGGCAAATCCAAAAACTCCCGGCACCGATGCCTGATCCCTGATGCGACGCTTCCCTCCTGCGGGTAAAATCCGCTGCGCGCCGGCTCTTGGCAAATTTGCCCGGCGGTTTCGGCCGCGTCCACCCGTTTTCATTCATTCACCACTTGCCGCGTCATGATTCCGGAAGAGGCTTCCCGCTCCGGAGAGCAGCCCCAGCCCAGCGAGGCGGGGGGCATGCACCCCGATGAACTCCAGCAACACCTGCGTGAAGTGCAGGAGTTGCTCGCGGGCGCGCGCCCCGCCGAAGACGAGGAAAACGGCGACAGGGACGGCGGCGAGCTTTCTTTCGCCCTCGTCCTTCTCGCGCCGGAGCGCGCGGACGCGCTGCGCGCGCGGCTCGACGCGCTCCACCCGGCGGACATCGCCTACATCCTCGAAGCCCTGCCGCTGGAAGAGCGGCGCTATGTCTGGGACTTGGTCAAGGCCGAGCGCGATGGCGAAATCCTGCTCGAAGTCTCCGACGCCGTTCGCGAATCCCTGATCGAGACGATGGCGCCGCACGAGTTGAAGGCGGCCGCCGAAACGCTGGATGCCGACGAACTCGCCGACCTCGCCCCCGATCTGCCACCGGAAGTCATTCAGGATGTTTTCCAATCACTCTCCAACGACGAGCGCGAGCAATTGCGCGCGGCGATGTCCTACCCCGAGGATTCGGTCGGGGCGCTGATGGATTTCGACCTCGTGACGGTGCGCGAGGATGTCACCCTCGAAGTGGTGCTGCGCTACCTGCGCCGCTTCGATGAACTGCCGGATCACACCGACAAGCTTTTCGTCATCGACCGCGAGGAGCGCCTGATGGGCATCCTCACGCTGGAGACGCTGCTCATCAGCGATCCGGAAAAGCAGGTCTCCGAAGTCATGCGCCGGGAACCGAAAATCAGCTTTTCGCCCGACGATGATGCGGGTGACGCGACGCAGGCGTTCGAGCGTTACGATCTCGTCTCCGCGCCGGTGGTGGATCGCGGCAACAAAGTCATTGGCCGCCTCACCGTGGGTGACGTGGTCGATTTCATCCGCGAAGAGTCCGAAGCCGAAATTCTCAGCCACGCCGGTCTGCGCGAAGAAGAAGACGTTTTCGCTTCAGTGTGGGATTCAGTGAAAAACCGCTGGGCCTGGCTGGCGATCAACCTGATTACGGCATTCGTTGCTTCGCGGGTCATCGGCGCCTTCGAGGGGTCGATCGAAAAGCTGGTGGCGCTGGCCGCCCTGATGCCCATCGTCGCCGGCATCGGCGGCAACTCCGGCAATCAGACCATCACCATGATCGTCAGGGCCATCGCCGTCGGGCAAGTCGAAGAAAGCGCGATGAAGCGCCTGCTGAAAAAGGAACTCGGCGTCGCGCTGTGCAATGGCGTCATCTGGGGCGGCATCCTCGGCGCGCTCGCCTGGCAGCTTTATGGCAGCGTCTCGCTCGGCCTGGTGATGACGGCGGCGATGACGCTCAATCTGCTGCTCGCCGCCTGTGCGGGAGTATTGATTCCGATCATGCGCCAACGGCTCGGTGCCGATCCGGCGATCGGCGGTTCGGTCATGATTACGGCGCTGACCGACTCGGGCGGATTTTTTATTTTTCTCGGATTGGCAACGCTGTTCCTATTGTAATTTTATTTGGTTCGACCATGGATTTGATTCAGCGGGTTTCCAGTTTTATAGGGAAAACCGGATTGTCGGGACACATCATGAAATCTTTATTTTCCAGACCGGCCGCCGCATTTTTGCTCTTCCTGTTTGCCGTGTGCGCGCCAGCCGCCGCGCCTCCGCCGGGCGCAAACAAGGCCGCCATGGCGGAAGACGCCAGGATGCGCGAGCTTCAGGCCGAAGTCGAACGCCGCATGCGGGATTACGAGCAGCGCCTGCGCCGCAAGCATATCGGCGGCGAAGTCACCGAGCCGCGTTTCGTCAAATACTTGGCGTCTTTCCGGCGCAAGATCGCGTGCAGTTCCCTGCGCCACTACCCCGAGGAGGCGCGCGGCAAGATATACGGCAAGCTCGTCATCACCGTTTCCATCCTTGCCGACGGCTCTTTCGAAAAAGCCAGGATCAGCCACAGTTCCGGCCACAAGATACTCGACGAGGCCGCAATCAACATCGCCCGCCAAGCCGCGCCCTACGACCCCTTCCCCCCCGAAATCCGCCGCGACACCGACGCGCTCGACATCTCCCGCACGTGGACATTCACTTTCACCGAAGAACAGGAAGGGGAAACCCCGGAAACGGACGCGAATACCGACCCATGCGCATGAGAGCCTGTTTGCGATCAGAGCAGATTAGCAAATGAAAGCGCATATCTTCCGCCATGTAGCGC